>CAYLOW010000235.1:0-6888 GCA_964385315.1 uncultured Anaerolinea sp. | reverse complement strand
AAAACCCGCAAGATCGATGATGACGGAGTAACCTTTAAGAGTCACATCGACGGGTCAACGCATCGCTTCACCCCTGAGAAATCCATCTCCATTCAGGAGAACCTCGGCGCAGATATCATTATGGCCTTCGATGAATGCTCCGACCCGAATGACCTGGCGTATTCGAAGATCGCCATGGATCGGACCCACCGCTGGGCGAAACGCTCCCTAAACGCGAAGACCCGCACCGACCAGGCTTTGTTCGGGATCGTCCAGGGCGGTGTAAACCCCGACCTGCGGGCTGAGTCGGCAAAATTTATCGCCGCGCTTGATACGCCCGGCATCGCCATCGGCGGCCTTTCGGTCGGCGAGACCAAAGAGGAAATGCACAACACCCTGGATGTCGTCACACCGCTGCTGCCTGAAAACAAACCACGCTACCTTATGGGAGTCGGCACCCCTGAAGATCTGATCAACGGCGTTCTGCGCGGTGTGGATATTTTTGACTGTGTCCTGCCGACCCGTCTCGCGCGGCACCATTCCGCGTTTGCCCCCGATGGACGCCTGAACATGATGAATGCGACCTTTGCGCGGGATACCCGTCCGCTGGATGAGACCTGTGACTGCTATACCTGCCGGACATTTACGCGCGCCTATATTCGTCACCTGATCATCGCCAAGGAATTGCTCGCCGGCACGCTGCTTTCCATCCATAATCTGCGCGCCCTGATCAGGATGATGGAACAGATACGGCTCTTGATTGCAGATGGTTCCTTCGAATTGCATGCGCCTGACCTGCTGGCCCAATGGTCAAATAATGCCAAGCGGTCTGTGCCTGCATAACATCCATGGTAAAAAATGGATTTCCAACAGGGTATACTATCGGCAGGGATCCAAATTCCCGCCTTTTTAATGATCCAACCAAAGCTGTCAAGTATACCCATTTAGCATCACTCAATAACCAAAAAACACCACCCACCCCAACCCTATGACTCTCTTACACGCTTTCCTGCTCGGTATTGTTCAGGGATTGACTGAATTCATCCCCGTCTCGTCCACCGCACACCTGCTCATCTCGCAAAAGATCTTAAACATTCCGGCAGATGAGGCGATGTTCTCCTTTCTTGTGATCGTTCAGTTGGGCACCATCGTTTCCCTGTTCACCTTTTATTGGAAAGACCTGCTGCAAATCACGCTCGCGGTCCTGAACATTCAACATTCCCCCCCAAAAAGGAATCTCGGTTTCTATATCATTATTGCCACCATCCCAGCGCTGCTCGCGGGCTATATATTGAAAGATTCCGTTGAAGCCCTCTTTCGTCAGCCCATGCTCGAAGCCTCGATCCGGTTATTTGCCGCTGCTGCTTTGCTTTTCATGGCTGAATTCTTTACCAAAAAAGACCGCCGGCTGATCTCGATGACCTGGGTCGATGCGCTCATCGTCGGCATCATGCAGGTCGTCGCAGTCTTTCCCGGCGCATCCCGCTCAGGGACCACGATCGCGGGCGGCATGTTCCGGGGTTTTGACCGTCCTTCTGCGGCACGCTTCTCATTCCTGATGTCAGTGCCTGTCATGCTCGCGGCGGGCGCCTATCAAATGCTGGATGTGATCAAAATGCCCAACCTTGGTCAGTTCCTGCCATTGCTTGCAGTCGGCTTCATCACGGCAGCGGTCACAGGCTGGTTCTCCATCAAATGGCTGATCAACTACCTCAGCAATAATTCCCTATATGTCTTCGCCGGTTATTGCGCCGCAGTCGGATTCATCCTTTTGGTCATTCAGGTTTTCTAATGCGAAACTTTCTCAAACAACTAGTTGAAACAGAATCACCCTCCCACGACAAAACCGGAGTGGACCGCGTCGGCAGGATCATCGCGGACAAATGCCGCGAACTCGGTGCGGCGGTCGAGATCATCCCAAATCAGGAGACCGGAGACCTGGTCCTCGCCCGCTTTCAAGGCTCCAACACTGCGCTCAAACCGATCCTGATCCTTTGCCACATGGATACTGTCTTTCCAATTGGCACCATCAAAGACTTCCCTTTTAAGGAAGTAGATGGGAGGCTCCACGGACCCGGGACTCTGGATATGAAATCTGGCATTGTCATCACCCTGGGCGCCCTCTCTTCCTTGCTTTCCAGGGGTGCGGGGCTTCAAAGACCCGTCACGGCATTGTTCAATTCTGATGAAGAGATCGGCAGCCACACCTCGCGCGCCTACATCGAAAGCCTGGCACGCGAATCCGAAGTTGTCTTTGTGTTGGAAGGCGCATTGGTGGATGGCGCACTTAAGACCTGGCGCAAGGGCACCGGTTCATATTTTGTAAAAGCTAAGGGACGCGCTGCGCACGCCGGCGGAGATCACCAGGCGGGGCGCAATGCCATCGAAGAAATCGCGCATCAGGTGATTGCCATTCAAAAACTGACGAACTATGACAAACAGACTACGCTCAACGTCGGGGTGATCCAGGGCGGTACCGTTTCGAACGTGGTCCCTGATGAAGCAAGCATTGTAGTGGATGTACGCGTTATGCAGCCGGGTGAATGGGAACGCCTCGAAGGCGAAATGCTAAAACTTAAACCAGTGCTTGAAGGCACCTCGCTCGAGATCACCGGTGATTACAACCGTCCGCCCATGCCCTTTGGGGAAGGCAACCAGGCGGCGTTCAAGAAAGCCTCTCAGATCGCAAGGGAAAAACTCGGCATTGAGCTCAAAGCCGGCGGAACGGGCGGAGCGTCTGACGGCAACTTTGTCGCCCCGCTGGGCATCCCCGTGCTGGACGGTCTGGGCGCGATAGGCGAAGGCTTCCACTCGAACCGCGAATACATCTTTGCAAACAGTCTCGAAGAACGCGCCAAACTGCTGGAAGCCCTTTTAAGCAATTGGTAGATGTGCTTTCCTCCTGCGAAGGATGAAAATTGAACAAAGCGATTCTTTCAAAAATCGAAACACGGAGATATGCTGGCACACGGATAAAAACCCTGGTGACCTGCACCCTTCGTGTTTTCTTTTTGATCTTATTGGGATCCATCCCCGCCTGTACACCGATCCCGCCGCCTGAGCAGGGCATCATCAATGCCTACGCAACTGCAGGGGCTGAGCCCTGGCTTGCGGGGTTATACGCTTGTGCCGTGGCCTCGAATGTGACCATCAAGATCTCGGCAGAGTCTCCCCAAATTATTCTGCGGATCGGGGAACCTTCAGCCCTGGCCCATCCCGCGTATCAGATCGGCAGCGAGGAAATTTTAATGGTCACGCAGAACGACAACCCGCTGGCTGAACTCACACCGAATCAAGCGCGCACCCTGTTCACACAGGGGAATCCGTCCGGGCAGGTTTGGGTATATGCATCTGACTCGGATATTCAAACGGTGTTTGACCAGCTTGTCTTAAACGGGCTAAACCCAACCTCAGGGGCAAGGGTGGCCGTCAGCCCGCAGGAAATGTCCGCGAAGCTTCAAGCCGACATAGCGGCGATCGGCATTCTCCCCCGCAGCAATCTGCCCTCCAATTTACGTGTCCTGGCATCCGCCGGCAGTGTTCCCATCCTGGCGCTTACACAAAAAGAACCTGCAGGCGTGATCGTTGATCTGATCACCTGCCTGCAGGATACATAAAAATTGAATTTCAAGTTTGTTGGATTTAGCCCTTAACTGCTCCGGCCACGACCCCTTCAATAATATACTTCTGGCTAAACAAATAGAAAACAACGATCGGGATAATGGCCAGAACAAGCATGGCCATCATGGCGCCCATGTCAATACTGCCATAGCCTCCCATCAGATACTGCACCGCAATGGGGATGGTTCGATAATTTGTGCCGATCAAGAGATAGGGCAGCAGGTAATCATTCCAGATCCACATGGTGTTCAGAATGGCAACGGTAATATAGATCGGCCTGAGAATGGGGAATACGATCAGGAAGAAGGTCTGCAGCGGGGTGCAGCCATCCATCGTGGCGGCTTCCTCGATCTCAATCGGGATGCTCTTGACAAACCCGCTGAAAATGAACACAGACAATCCGGCCCCAAACCCGAGATAGATGAGAATGATGCCGATCGGGTTATCCAGGTGCATGATGTTCGCCATCTTGGACATGGTGAACATCACCATTTGGAAGGGTACGATCATGGAGAAGATCAAAAGATAATAAATGACCGTGCTCGTCCTTGATTTCACACGGGTGATCACCCAGGCTGTCATGGATGTAAAAAGCACGATCGTAAAGACGGAGAATACCGTGATAAACAGTGAATATCCGAAAGCCTCGATAAACCCTGTTTTCGCCAGACCGGTGGCGTAGTTCTTTAGCCCAATGAACGTCTTGGCATCGGGCAGCGCGAAGGGCATGTTCGAAATAAAGAACCTGCCCTTAAAGGAATTCATCAAGACCAGAAAAAGGGGAGAAAGGTACAAGAGGGCCAATACCAGCAGGAAACCAAAAGTAAGATTCGCTTTGGGGCGCTTCGAGTTGTTCATTAGTTCTCCATCTCCATTTGCCGTGATACCCGCAGCTGCACCAGAACGATCGCGCCGACCAGCAGGAAGAAGACCACTGCCTTGGCCTGGCCGACACCCTCATAGCCGGTGGTACCGTAAAAGCTGTTAAAAATATCAAGCGCCATCATGGCTGTCGATTTTCCCGGCGCGCCCCTCGTGAGAGCCAGGTTCTGATCAAAGAGTTTGAAAGAGTTGGACAAAGTCAGAAAAGTGCAGATCGTAAAGGCCGGCGCAACCAGGGGTACGGTGATGTTAAACAGGATCTGCCGGGCATTGGCGCCGTCGATCTGGGCTGCTTCGACCAGGTCGGTCGGGATGGCCTGGATGGCGGCGATATAAATGACCATCATGTAGCCGACCATCTGCCAGTTTGTTACAAGGACAAGACCCCAGAAACCGTATTTCGCGCTGAAGGTGATATCAACCTGAAATTTGACAAGAATACCGTTGATGATCAGCAGCCAGATATAGCCCAGGACAATGCCGCCGATGAGGTTCGGCATAAAGAAAGTGGTGCGGAAAACATTCCTGCCCCAAATATTGCGGGTGAGCAGCAGCGCCAGTGAAAAGGCCAGGATGTTGATCAACACCACCGCAACCAGGGTGAACTTCCCGGTAAACACCATCGCATTCAGAAAGTCCTTGTCCTGGGTAAAAGCGCGAACATAATTATCCAGGCCCACCCAGTCTGCATTGGTCACCGTTGTGAACCTGGTAAATGATAAATAGATGCCGAGGAGGAAGGGAATGAAAAACGCGACCGCGAAGGCGGCCAGCGTTGGCACCGTAAATAATGCGTAGTATGCGTTCGAAATTCTGCGCACGGGATTTCTCCTGTTCTGCAAAAGCGGGAGGGATGAATATTATGAAGTCACCCCGCGCCGGTCGGCGCGGGGTGACCCGTCAATCATGAAAAATTATCCGCCGGCGGCTTTGGCTTTCTCAGCCTTCCATTGGTCAATGAACACCTGCTGGGCATCGGCCCACGGCATGGTGCCCTGAGCGTACTGCAGCAGCGCGGCTCCGAAAGCATCCTTGAAGGGCTGGCCGGGGAACAGGGTGAAGTACCAGGGGACGCTGTAAAGGTCAGCGTTACCCGCATAGCGCAGCACTTCGCGGGCTAACGGATCAGTCGGTTTTTCGGCCTCGGTAAAGGTGTCGAAGGGGGTCATGAATTTCAGATCGTTGGTGACGAAGGCTTTGCCGGTGTCACTGCTGTACAACCACCAGATGAAGTCTGCGGCAAGCTGCTGCTTATCAGCGGATGCCTGCTTGTTGATCGCGAAGAAGTTTTCGGTACCGATGTTCAGGCCCTGTTTCTCTTCGCCGGGCATGCCGGTGTAAATGGGCATGTACTTGACATCTTCGGGTTTGACGGTGTTGCCGTCAACGCCGGAGATCTGGCCCCACGCCCAGTTACCGTTCTGGACCATGGCGCATTGGCCAAGGGCGAACTCAGCCATGGAATCATCCACGCTCTTGCTTCCCAACAGGGTCGGGGCAACGGTGGAGTTGTTGATGTAAAGGTCAAAAATATTCTTGTAATTTTCAGCGTACTGGAATTTGGCCTCAGCGGTCGAAGCGGGATCACTCAGGTTGAGCTTGTTGTCGCGGAATTCATAGAAGATCGGGACATCGGCCAGGTGGGTCTGCCAGCGCCAGTCTTCGCCCGGTTTGAGCGAGGTGGCACAGAAGACGCCAGCGGCGCCCAGGGCATCTTTCTTGGACTGCATGTCTTCAACAACTGCCTTCAACGTGGCAAAGTTATTGATCTCGTCCATTGATTTGGCCTTGGCGCCATCAGCGGCAAAGTACTTGGCCATAAGCGCGTTGTTGTAAATGATCCCATATCCTTCAATAACATAGGGGAGACCATAAACACCAGCGCCGTCGGTGACCGCGAGGGTCTTGTCGGTCAGGTGCTTGTACAGCTCAGTGCCTGACAGGTCAGCGGTGTAATCTTTCCAGGCGGCATAGCCGACGGGTCCGTTGATTTGAAACAGGACCGGGGGATCAGACTTGGCGATCTCTGATTTCAGGGTCTGTTCGTAAGTTCCTGATGCTGCGGTGACAACCTTGAGGGTATTACCGGTCTCAGCCTTCCACGCATCGGCGATCTTAGCGTAGGTTTCGGCGACTTCCGGCTTGAAATTCAGGTAATAAAGTTCGCCAGTTGCGGCGGCAGCGACGGGGGCTTCAGTGGCAGCGGCGGCCGGGGCTTCAGCAGGTGCTTCAACGGCCGGCGCTTCAGCGGCTGGCGCAGCGGCGCCGCCACAGGCGGTGAGGGCCATACTGGCAACCATAATTAAACTAATTAACATAAAAATTTTGGACTTCATTATTCTTCTCCTTGCATTACATATAAATGTTTTGGATTGACCTTTTCGACAAACTTCCTTGTGTCTTGCC
>CAYLOW010000234.1:0-6922 GCA_964385315.1 uncultured Anaerolinea sp. | reverse complement strand
AGACCTGGATCAGGGCCGCGCCATGGCAGAGAAATGTATTGCCGATGGAAGCGCGCTTGAAAAATTCCGTGTGCTGGTTCAGGCGCAGGGAGGCGATGTTTCGTATGTGGATGATGTATCAAAATTTCCCCGCGCAAAATATGTGGAAGTTGTAAACGCCCCCCAAAGCGGCTTCATCTCACAGGTCCACGCCAGGATCGTGGGAGAGGCTTCGGTGGCACTGGGGGCCGGAAGATCGAAGAAAAGCGACCCCATTGATCACGCGGTCGGGTTCCTGATCCTTAAAAAAGTAGGTGAAAAAGTGGAAGCAGGCGAGCCTTTATTTGTGATCCACGCGAATGACGAGGGAAAACTCGTGGAAGCACGCACCAATGTACTCTCCGCTTTTGGATTTAACCATGAATTTGTACCGTCATTGCCGCTATTTTACGAGTAAAATAGTGTGTATTCTTGTAAATTAACTAAGAATCAACCATAAATAATAGGAAAAAGACAATGGCAAACGTTCCTTTAAGAATTTACAACCGAGAGATCGAAAGCCTCATTGATCAGGGTCATCCCAGTGAAGCTATTGCACATTGTCACCATATTCTACAAAAATACTCCAAACACCTCGCAACCTACCGCCTGCTTGCCAAGGCACACCTTGAACTAAAACACTACGCCGAAGCGGTGGATATCTTCGGGCGCGTCTTAATGGCGATGCCGGATGATTTCGTCTCGCATGTCGGCATGAGCATCATTTGCGACGAACAAAACAAATTAGATGATGCCATCTGGCATATGCAGCGCGCTTTCGAATCGCAGCCATCCAACCCGGCAATTCAAGGTGAACTGCAAAGGTTGTATGGACGACGTGACGGCGTCGAACCGCCCAAGGTCCGCATGACACGCGGGGCACTTGCCAATATGTATTTGCAGGGCGAACTGTATCCGCAGGCCATCGCAGAAGGGAACGCGGTTCTCTCAAGTGATCCCGAGCGTTCCGACATGCAAGTCCTGCTGGCGCGCGCCTATTTCCGCTCGGGCCAAAAAGCAAATGCTTCTGAAATGTGCGCCGACTTGATCAAAAAGTATCCCTATTCCTTTGAAGCGAACCGGATCATGATCGAGCTCTTACCCTCCACTCCGGATGGGGCTGAGAGCAAACAGCTTTATCGCACCCGCGTGGGTGAGTTGGATCCATACGCCACATTTGGCGGCGGTTCGGTCTTTAAGGCGGATGAAGTTCCCGACCCGGCAATCAGCTTTGAAAAACTTGAATACAAAGGCGGGGAAGAGCCCGAAGTCCAGAGATGGAATTCACCCCTGGGAGCCGGAAGCGGTATCTCAGCAGCAGCCGCTGCTTCCAGCGCACCTGACTGGCTAACAGGAGGGTCTTCCGGCGCGCCAGGTACACAAGGCGGATCAGCCGCGGATATCCCGGATTTTCTACGCGAGGCCGGCTGGGCAGAATCGAATTCTCCCGAACAACCCGTTTCGTTCTTTGATGAACAAGCTCCCGTTGACGATCTCACCCCTGCAGACATTCCCGATTGGCTTAAAAGCCAGTCACCCGTAAATACCGCCCCCACCCCCATAACTGCCCAGCCTGGAGGAACACAGTCTTTGGATATTCCAGACTGGCTTCAACCCCCTGGAGCCGCCCAGGAAGATAATGTCCCCGCATGGTTGAAGGGAACAGACACAAAATCCGCCGCCCCGGAACCTGCAAAGGCAGACGATGCACCGGACTGGTTGAGCAATTTGGAAGGCGCCCCCGCCGGTGAACCCGCAGGCGATGTCCCTGATTGGCTGAATAATTTAACTGACACAAAAGCCGTTGAACCCGTGCAAGCAGGCGACGCCCCCGAATGGTTGAGCGGGATGGATGAAAAGCAACCCGCTGAACCCGCGGAAGGAAAGGATGTGCTCAGTTGGTTGAGCAGCCTGGATGAAAAACAAAGCACTGAACCAGTGCAAACGATCGATACCCCCGATTGGCAGCCCGAATTGGACACGGCTCAGATCAATATATCCACGCAGCCGGGAGATATCCCAGATTGGTTAACCGGATTGGATGATAAGAAAAATACTGAACCTGTATCAGATCCAAGCAACATTCCCGATTGGCAGCCTGAATTTGACGCCAGCCAGGTCAATACACCCGCGCAACCTGACAATGTCGCTGATTGGTTAAGCGGGCTTGATCAGAAGCCAACCAGCGAACCTGCCCCAATCGGTGACACCCCCGATTGGTTGAACGGGTTTGATCAAAAGCCAGCCGCCGAACCTGCCTCCCTGGGCGAAAATGAAAATGTCCCCGATTGGTTGAGCGGGCTTGAAGAAAAGGCGGTCAATGAACACGCTGTAACAAGCGGGTCCCCTGATTGGTTAAAGGGGCTGGACAGCGATCAGATCATTGAACCCGCACCGGAGGGCAACCTTCCCGATTGGCTAAACGGCCTCGAAGCGAAGGATGGCAAAACATCCGCGTCGGCCGTGTCCGTTGAGAGCCTGGGGGCGACTTCACAGGAACAGGATGACGCCGTGGCATGGCTTGAATCTCTAGCCGCAAAGCACGGAGCCAAGCCCGAAGAAATGGTCACCGACCCGAACAAACGCAGTGAAGCCACACCCGAATGGATTTCACAGGCGCAGGAACTTGGAACCCCCGCGGCAATAACCGTTGAAAGCCTGGGTTCGACCGCGCAGGAACAGGACGACGCCGTGGCATGGCTAGAATCTCTGGCCGCCAAGCACGGAGCCAAGCCCGAAGAAATGGTCACCGACCCGAACAAACGCAGTGAAGCCACACCCGAATGGGTCTCACAGGCGCAATCCATCGCGGACGCCCAAAGCGCACCCGTGGTGCCGGTTGAAGAACCCAAGCCTGAGATCGTGGAAAACGCGCTGAACATTGGAGAACAATTCTTCGCCGAATTTGAGAACGCATCCGCGGCCGCGCCTTCAACAGATGAGACAAGCGCGTGGCTGCTCAATCTTGAAGCAGATGAAAAGCAGGAGCAGCCTGCAAATGCCGTTGAGGATCTTCCCGACTGGTTGCGTGAACCCGTCCCGCAGGCTGAAAAGTCTGACTGGCAGGTTGATGCTCCACAGCAAGGAATGGACAACGCCATTGAGCAAATTTCAGAGCATGAACAGCCTGTCAATACCACGCAGGATGTTCAAGCCTGGCTGAGTGAAACCGAATCGCTGATCGAGAACCCTGAAATTCAGGCGGAAGCGCCGCAGGGACAGGATGCCCTCGAGCAAGTTTCAGAGCTGGGACACCCCCCCAGCGCCGTTGAGGATATACCTGACTGGCTGCGTGATGCAACCCCGCAGCCCGAGAAAGACGATTGGCAGGATGACGCCTTTGACCAGATCCTAGTGGACGAAGGCCAGGAAGTTGTTAAACAAGATACAGAAGCCCGGCATGCCAACATGCCCGACTGGTTAAGCGCAGCCGAAACGGAGACCGAGCCGGTAAACATCGATGCAGATCAGGGTCTGCCTGAAAGTGACCTTGCCAGCTGGCTGAACAGCCTGGATGATGAACCGGGCCTGCCGTTCGATGCCCTGCCAACCCCCGACTCCATTTTATTTGCCGCGCAGCCTTCCGGGTCTGAAACAAAATCAAGAGAGCCCGAATTCGTTGTTGAAGCCAGCCAGCCCGACTGGATGAGCGCCGCCGAACCGGAAAATGTGCCGGCTGAGGATGTATTGGATTCTCCCGCCATCAGCAAGGCAGAGGAACTGCCCGCCTGGCTGCAGGAAGGCGTAGAAACGGAAGAAACGACAGATACGAACTACAATGACGATGATGCGCCGCCGTGGATGCGCCGGGAACAATGGGAAGCGGAGGAGGAACCTCAACATCTCCAACCCACATCGCCTTCCGATTGGCACACCCTGGAACCCGCCCCCGTGGAAGCAACCACGACGGTACCTGCACCGGTTGCTGCGAAAGTCGCCGCCCAGCCCAAACAGGAAGCGCTCATTGAATCGCAAATGCCCTTCATGCCGCCTTCCCCCGAGCCTTCCAGTGTGCCTGCCGTGGAGAAAGCCGCCGCACCCGCCGTTGAGTCTGCTCAAAAGAAGAAGATCAGCCTGGCCGTTCGCAAGCTGCAGCCCGATGGAGGCAACACCATCCTCGCGCTGACCCAGGCCAAAGGGGAACTCGACCGCGGCGACATCCCGGCCGCATTATCGCATTACGCGAAACTGATTAAAAAAGGCAAGCATATTGAAGAGACCATCCGCGATCTGGCGGAATCGATCTACCGCTACCCGGTGGAGGTCGGCATCTGGCAGACTCTCGGAGATGCCTACATGCGTGCCAACCGGTTGAAGGAAGCACTCGAAGCCTATAACAAGGCTGAAGAGTTAATTCGGTAATTCCTGTCATGTCTTCGCGAGAGAATTGCTCTTTTGCCCGCGCAGAAGACATACAAAACCATACAACATTTTTTTGGAGGATTTTCTGTGGAACGAACGCTAGTACTTGTAAAACCCGATGGTGTGCAGCGCGGATTGATCGGTGAAGTGATCTCCCGTTTTGAACGCCGTGGACTTCGGCTTGTCGCCGCGAAATTCATTCAGGTCAGCAACACGCTGGCCGAGACCCATTACGCCGAACATAAAGGCAAGGGTTTCTATGATGGTCTGATCTCCTACATCACCTCCGCGCCTGTCATGGCCATGGTATGGGAAGGCCCCAACGCGGTGGCCGCAGTACGCCAGACCGTCGGCTCGACCAAACCCGCCGAATCCGCCCCCGGCACCATCCGTCATGACTTTGCGCTTGAAGTCGGGCGCAACCTGATCCACGCTTCAGACAAACCCGAGACCGGTGAACGTGAAGTCGCGCTCTGGTTCAAGAAGGAAGAACTGGTGGACTGGAATCGGGCCGTCGATCAATGGGTGTTCGAGAAATAGCCCCCCCTGAAGATAAATAATCCCGTGCTCATCGCGCGGGATTTTTTATTTGCCTACTGCACTCTCAACAGGACCTTTCCATCCTGCCATAATTCTTCCAAGTCATAAAAGGAACGCTGTTCGGGGGCGAAAAGATGTACAACAATATCGCCATAATCCACGATCACCCAGCCGTCGCGTGCAAAACCCTGCTTCCTGCCCTTCATTTCATGCTTCTCTTTAACGTCGTCAACGATCGCGTCAGCCAGCGCGTTGAGCATGCGGTCGCTGGTGCCGGTGCAGATAATAAAATAGTCTGTAAAGGTGACAATCCCCTGCAGGTCGAGCAGGAAAATATCCTCACCCTTTTTGTCTTCAAGGGAATTTACAATTTCACGTGCAAGTTCTAGTGCGTTCAGGTTTCACCTCATGGTTTGGATAACGGCGCGGAAAATAATTTTGTGTAGATCGACCCGCCGGCCTGCAGGTCGCTTTTAAAAAGATGGACCGAGTCTATTCTGGCTGTGCCAATATTGCCAAGTTGGACCTCGTCCAGTGCGGTACGAATTTTTTGCATTTCAGGCAGACCGGCGTTCTGGCGGGCCCGGCCAATGGTCAGGTGCGGAGAGAAAGCGCGGTCCTCTTCCTTTTTATAACCCAAACGGGATGCCCCCGATTCAATACTTCTTTGCAGGGAGACCAGGTCGGGAGGGGCCTGGATCCCGATCCACAACAGTCGGGGATTGCGCCGGTTTGGAAAAGCGCCCAGCCCGCCCAGCTGCAAATCAAACTGCGGATGGACGCCTGCCTCACGGACAAGCATTTGCTTCAGGAAATCCATGTGTGAAGTGGAGGTATCCCCGAGAAACTGCAGGGTCAGGTGCATATTTTGGGTTGGAACCCAGCGGACATGTTCGGTCCCTAACACCTGACGCAGGCGGCTCGTTTGCTTTTGGATCGCGCTGCAAACAGGGGCGGGAAGATCGATGGCGATAAATACGCGCAGAAGACTCATGCGAACTTACTTTTATCCTGGTGACTAAAAATAGCATAATAGTGTTGAATTGGCAAGGGCTGTTTTTGAAATGGCCGCATCATGTAAGAAATTCCCCCGCCTGACGGTCTAATTCAGGGATATATGGTCTTTGCCGCAGGTCTTATACCTATCAGCGAAGAAATATCCAAAATGCAATAAAATTCCCCATGCTGAGGGGCGCCGGACAGGATCCACACACATGCCCCGGCGCGTTTCAGGAAGGTCAGATTCATTTTATTTAACCCGCAGGATCATCTGGAGGAAACATGACAGAGTTGGAAGCCTTTCGCGCAGAAAAGGACAAGTTCTTTGGCGGCAACGTACAAAGCCCATTAACCCTGGAACAGAGAAATAAATTTAATGGTATTAAATATTTCCCCGAAGACAACGCGCTGTGTCTTGAAGTAAAAGTGGAGGAATTCCCGGTCAAGGACCCGATCGATATGCGCACCACCACCGGCGCTGTTCAAAGTTACGAGCGGTTTGGCAGGTTCACATTCACGGTCGACGGGGTTGAAGCCCAGCTGACCATCTACCGGAGCGAACATGGCTTCTTCCTGCCCTTCGTGGATGCGCTGGCCGGCAGCGAGACCTACCCCGCGGGGCGCTACCTTGAACCCGAGCCGCTGCCGGGCGGTTATTTTTTGGTCGATTTCAACCTGGCCTATAATCCGTACTGCGCCTACAACGAGCATTGGTCCTGCCCGATCACCCCGGCCGAGAATCGCATCAAAGTACCCGTGCGCGCGGGCGAGAAAATATTTCACCCATAACGCCCCCGTTTGACGTTTTTTCATCTAACAACGCTCTTTGATACAGTAGCCAACATTAAGATTTTCAGCCGGAGCCAACCCAGGCCCGGGGATCAAATGGATCCCCGGGCTTTATGATTCCCAGAATGAATCAATTATTCAGATTTTAAATTTTTTCATCTAGGTGTAGGTATAATAAGCCGGTTCGCCCCCAATAAAAATCGAGGAGATTTTT
>CAYLOW010000233.1:0-6931 GCA_964385315.1 uncultured Anaerolinea sp. | reverse complement strand
ATATTTCCAAAGTCTGGTGTACAATTTTGCCGGTGCTCAAAGGAGATTTCAATGGAAGAATTTATTATTGAAGGTGGACATCCACTGCATGGTGAAGTAACCCCATCTGGAAATAAAAATGCGGCACTTCCTCTGCTTGCGGCCTGCCTCATGACGGAAGAGCCTGTTATTCTTCGGAATGTGCCGCAGATCAGGGATGTGCAGGCCATGCGGAACCTGATCGAAAGCCTCGGCTCGGTTGTGGAGGAATTGGACCCCGCTACCTGGCGTATTACAACAAAGGAATTGGTCTCATCCCACCTTGACCCGGATTTGTGCCGCCGTATCCGCGCATCCATTCTTATTGCCGGACCTGTTGTCGCACGGGCGGGCAGTCTTCGCCTGCCTCCTCCGGGCGGAGATGTCATCGGGCGTCGCCGCCTGGATACGCATATCCTGGCATTAACCGCCCTGGGGGCGAAGGTTACATACAACCGTGTGTTCGAATTTGAATCCAGCGGCTTGCATGGTGCCGATATTCTATTGGATGAAGCCAGTGTCACCGCCACCGAAAACGCTGTGATGGCGGCGGTGCTTGCAAATGGTGAGACACATATCCGCAATGCGGCATCCGAACCGCATGTTCAGGAAGTATGCCAGTTCTTAAATATTCTTGGGGCAAAGATCGACGGGATTGGCTCGAATACTTTACATATTACGGGTGTCTCAAAGCTAAAAGGTGGTGAGTTTACAATCGGCCCCGACTTGTTGGAAGTGGTAAGTTATATTGGCGCAGCGGTTGTAACACATGGTGATATTCGTATCCGCAATGCCGGTGTTCCGCATCTTGAAATGATCGGGTTGATCTTTCGTCGTTTGGGTGTTCATTGGTCGGTGGAAGGGAATGATTTGTTGGTTCCGTCTGATCAGCCGCTTGTCATTGCCTCTGACCTGGATGGGGCGGTGCCTGAAATAAAGACAAATGTTTGGCCTGCCTTCCCGACTGACTTGATGAGCATTGCCATCACCATGGCAACCCAGGCAGCAGGCTCTGTTCTTTTTCACGATTGGATGTTTTCAGGACGAATGTATTTCACAGATAAACTGGTGGGGATGGGTGCGCGGATTATATTGTGTGATCCCTACCGGGTCTTGATCCAGGGACCCACTCAGTTGTACGGAGAAAAACTGGAAAGCCCCGATATTCGCGCCGGTATGGCACTGTTATTAGCCGCCCTTGCTGCAAAGGGAACCTCCACAATACGAAATGTCCGCCAGATTGAACGGGGGTATGAAAGGGTGGATGAAAAGTTACGCAATCTCGGGGCAGTGATAAAACGCACAACCGAATAAAAAAGCAGAAGCCGCAATTTGCGGCTTCTGCTTTTTTAAGTGATTTGTATGGGAACTTTATGGGCCGACCCAGGCAATTATATCTTTTTTGATGACAAGTCGCAGGAGGTCGGTAGATCCGCTTGGACCAATGTAAAAACTTACTGATCCTGTGCTGGGTGGATCCAATACCCACGAATATGCATACCAATATCCCGCGGGTATTCCTACTTTGCGCTTTTCACCTTTAGATATAACATAGGATACATATCCACATTGACCAAACGAATTGGGCTTATAAAGGGATAAGGATAAATTGACAGTGCTTTTATTTTCGTTTTCGATTCTAAGGTTTTTCATGGGTCCGGCTTCACCCATATCCAGCACATGATTGCAATTATTTGGATCTGAGACCGCAGGTGTTGCGCTTGGCAGAACCAATGGCTCGAGGGTGTTTAGGAGGGGTTGGAGTGTGAAAGTCGGTAGCGGGGTGGGGCTGGGCATTTCTGTGGGCGGGAGCGGGGTGGCACTTGGGATCGCCATTTGGGTTAGGGCAACCATTGTAAACGCAGCTGATACCGCCGTGCCTTCGACGTCCGCTGGCGCCATGGTGGGCGCGGCTTTCGGAGCGCAAGCCGTCAGTGCCACACTGATGGCGAGTAGGATGGGTAATATTTTTTTTAACATTTTTTCTCCATTTTTATATGCTTGTAATAAAAAACTTGTCTTATGGCGGTGATGCACACCTTCCGCGGGTTCAGATTTCAAATAAAACTGCCTGTCCCGGGTGGGTTACTTCCTTAGTTCGATCCGGTCTTTATAAATTCTAATTGTCAAATCCTGTGATTTGCTCAATTTAAAACTTCCAGTAAGTTTTTTACCGCCAACCCAGGTCACATAAACATATTGACCGGCAGGAGCGCTTGTATCCACTCTGCTGCCGCCCAATGGGTATTCAATGATCGTTGTATACCCGTCACGGGTGGTGCATTGCAACGAAATATAAGCATCCAATTTTGACATGTTGGAAAGCGTTATATGGCCGTAAGAAAGATTAGGCGGCATTGTACCATAGTACTGATAATGGGATGTGCCGGTTGGTGTAGCGCTGAAAGCAGGGTTGCGTGTAACCGTGGCTGTGAAGGGTAAGGTTTCGGTCTTCACAACTGTCACCGTCGTTGTGCCCATACCGAGCGTGGCGGTCAAAGTCAGGATTGTTGGATTTGCAGTACCCGTAGCGGTGGTTGTTGACGGTGCCACGGTTTGTGTTTGGGTTGGGGCGCTGGTTGCGGTGATCACCTGCGGGGTGTTGCTCGGGGCAATTGTGGGTGTCGGAAGGGATTCGATGGTTTGTTCCACCTGCACCGCGACCGTTGCCTGAATATCTGCCTCTGAGATGGGAGCCGGGCTGGTTGCCTGGGATTCTGACGTATTAAGCGCGCATGCGCATAATGTGAAACAAAACGCAGTAATCAAAAACAGCATTTTTTTCATGGCCCGTCTCCTTGCATTTGGGGGAAATTAATTCTGGCTGATTACTTCCAGAAACTGGGCTACAACATCGCGCAGCATGCGTTCCGGCAGCGCGCCCACCTGACGGTGTACCATCTTGCCGCCTGAAAAGAACAGCATGGTGGGGATACCCTGGATACCAAATTTCTGCATCCATTCAGCATGTTCATCCGTGTTGATTTTTGCAACAACGAGTTTGCCGTCCATCTCCTGGGCTAACTTGTCAAGAATGGGGGCGACCATCTTACATGGTCCGCACCACGGCGCCCAAAAATCCACAACCACTGGCAGGGGGGATTGCAGGACATCTTTTTCGAAGGATGCATCTGTGATATGAATAGGTTCAGCAGTCATTTTTATAAGTTCCTTATTTAAAATTTCCCGAAAAGCTGGTTCAGGGTGGGGTTTTAAATGAGGTATTTCCCTCATTCAACCAAAAAAGTATAACATATATTCCCTGATATAATCGCTGTCCATGAATAAATTATTTTCCCGCTGGCGGGACGGACTTTCGCGTACCAGCAAGGCTGCTTTGGGGCAGATTGCCTCGGTTCTTGGGACATCGGAGATTACCAACGAGACCTGGGATGATCTCGAAGCGCTTCTGCTTCAGGCTGATTTGGGGCTTGAAACGACTTCTTCGGTATTGGATTCCCTAAAACAGGCTGTGCGTTCCCAGGGTTTGATCCGCGCCAATGAGCTTTCTGCCACCTTGCGGCTGGAATTACGCGCGCGCCTTGTCACACCGCCTGCCTTGATTTTTGACCATAAACCGTCTGTGATCCTCGTGGTTGGTGTTAATGGTTCTGGGAAAACAACGACCATTGCGAAACTCGCAGGGCGTTTTACTATTGAAGGCAGGAAGGTTTTGCTCGGGGCAGCCGATACCTTCCGTGCTGCGGCAATGGATCAACTTCAAGTTTGGGGGGACAGGCTCAAGGTGGAGGTGGTCGCAGGCGCATTTGAGTCTGACCCTGGTGCAGTGGCGTTCAATGCTGTCCAAGCCGGCGCCGCCCGCGGCGTGGATATTGTCATGATTGACACGGCAGGACGATTACACACCCGCTTCAATCTCATGGAAGAATTGAAGAAAGTCAACCGGGTCGTTGGCAAAGCGCTGCCCGGTGCTCCACATGAAGTCTGGTTGGTGCTGGATGCGACCATTGGGCAGAATGCCTTGCAGCAGGCGCGTTCATTTAAAGATGCCGTGAATGTAACAGGCGTGATCCTTTCCAAACTGGATTCGTCAGCGCGCGGCGGGATGGCCTTTGCCATTCAACGCGAACTTGGTTTGCCGATCTTGTTTGCAGGCCTGGGGGAGAAACCCGAGGATTTGCAGCCCTTTGACCCAGATGCATTTGTGGACGGGATTTTATCGAACAACTAGGAGGTTTACATGCAGGATTTGTTTAACCGCTTGCAGGCAGCGAATGACCTGACTCAGCAATTACTGGTGCGTCTTTGACTTGGTGGGCAAGGAGCTTCAGCTTTCACAGCTTGAAAAAGATATAGAACAACCCGATTTCTGGAATGACTCGACCAGCGCGCAGCGTGTAATGAAGACAGTCTCAAGTGTGCGCGATGAGGTTCAATCGTGGAATTCGATCAAGCAGCGTCTGCACGACCTAACCGAACTGGTTCAGCTTGATGATGATTCCCTGCGTAATGAGTTGGAAACCGAAATCACCAGCCTGGAATCTGAACTGGAAAAGCGCGCTTTTACCACCATGTTCTCCGGAAAATATGATCGTGATGACGCCATTCTTGCCATTCACGCTGGAGCCGGCGGAACCGATTCACAGGATTGGGCCGGGATGCTTGAACGCATGTATTTGCGTTGGGCGGAAGACCAGGGTTTTCAAACCGAGATCCTGGATGTCACGTTGGGGGAAGAGGCGGGCATTAAGAGCGTGACCATTGCGGTCAGCGGCAGCTATGTCTTTGGTTACCTGCGTTCTGAAAAGGGGGTGCATCGATTGGTGCGTCTTTCCCCGTTTGATGCCGCACATCGCAGGCATACTTCCTTTGCCCTAATCGAGGTCCTGCCCCAGGTTTCGATGGATGAAGCGGATGTGGAAATTAATCCCGGTGATGTCAAATTGGATGTATTCCGTTCATCAGGCGCAGGCGGGCAGAACGTGCAAAAGAACGCGACCGCGGTACGTCTTACCCATCTGCCAACCGGAATTGTTGTAACCTGCCAGAACGAACGCTCTCAAGGGCAAAATCGTGAATTTGCCATGAACATTTTGCGGGCACGTTTGTTGGAGTTAAAGACCGCCGAAAAAGATGAAGAACGTGCCATTCTGCGTGGAGAATATACAAAAGCCGAGTGGGGGAGTCAGATACGTTCCTATGTCCTGCATCCGTATCAAATGGTAAAGGATCATCGTACTGATCACGAAACAGGCAATTCCCAGGCCGTGTTGGATGGCGACCTGAATGGGTTTATGGAAGCATACTTAAAGAGCGAATCCAATAAAGTGCGATAACAAAGGGTAGGTCATTTTCAAACACGCTGAATATAAATAGCACCTCTTTTGTGAATCAAAAAAGAACAGGCATAAACCTGTTCTTTTTTGATTGGCTTTATCCGCCGGTGGGAACTCGTTTTTCAAGTGTGCGGTTGAACAATTTTTCCTGTTCTTCCGTGGCTGACTTGTAGGATTTTGCGCGAACCTTGCCGCGTCCCTTGGAGCGTTCAAGTGCCGCCTGCCAGGCCATCTGCATGGCGGTGAACTGCGGCTCATTGGATACTTCAACTTCCATGTGGAATTCTTCTTCTTTTTTGCCTTTAGGCTTGCGCTTGTCGCCGGTACCGGCGCTTCTTTTGCGTTCTTCGCGTTCGGGCTTCGCTTCTTCAACCACCTCAGGCTGGAGTGCTTTCATGCTCAAGCGGATTTGGCGCTTGCGGCGGTCAACATCCAATACTTTGGCTTCAATTTCATCGCCTTCTTTCACAACTTCACTTGCGGTCTTAACATAACCGCGGGTGAGCTCGCTGACGTGAATGAGACCCGGGCGTTCTGCACCAAAATCGACAAATGCACCGTACGTTTCGAGACGGACGACCTTGCCTTTTACGATCATATCGGGCACGATCTCTTTCCATTCAAAGCCAAGGGGCTCGATCATGGTCAGTTCAATTCGATCTTTCTTCACGCGACGTACCCAGACCTCAACAGTCTGGCCTTCCTTCACAACATCTTCCACTTTGTTAACTGCTTCTTGTTGTAGTTGTGATATGTGGATCACACCGGGAACACTTTGTCCGATGTCCACAAGCGCCCCCGCGAGTGTTGTCTTCAAAACTTTGCCGCTTAATTTTGTTTTTGGTTCAAGCGCAACGGCGGGTGCGCTGTCGGGTGTTGTCATAGTTATACTCCTACTGGTTGAAATAATGCCGAAAAAAGATTATACCTGTCTGACAATAAACCGTCAATGAGAATTTTGATATTAAAAAGAAGAATGATTTATGTCTTGTCGATTGTCTTTTACCTGAGTATAATCTGTAAATCAAAAGCATTGATGAGAACGAGTAAATCTGTGGCGGTTGCGTCAGCGAGTCTGTGAATGGTGTGAGACAGATCAACCAGGTGGATTGAAAATCATCTCGGAGCTGTGAACTGAAATTAATGAGAGATCATTAAAAGTAAGCGAACCGTTTGCCCAACGTTATGCGGGAACAAAGATGATGGTCTTTGTATGAGAGCCTGTCGCAGGACGGGAATCAGAGTGGTACCGCGTGAGCTTTGCTCTCGTCTCTGTTTGAGGCGAGAGTATTTATTTTTAAGGCTTCGGAACGTTTGCGGGTTTGAACGATGAAACGTGCAAACCTGACACCTGACAACTTGTAAACGCTGGAGGTAAGAATGACATTTAGATCAGTATCACCAAAACTTGACGTATCTTCCATGGAAGAAAATATCTTAAAGTTATGGAACAAACAGGATGTGTTCAAGAAGACGATCGAGCAGCGCGAAGGCAAACCTGAATATGTTTTTTATGAAGGACCTCCCACTGCCAATGGACGACCAGGCGTGCATCATGTCCTGGCGCGCGCATTCAAGGATATGTTCCCGCGTTACAAGATCATGCGCGGTTATCA
>CAYLOW010000232.1:0-6944 GCA_964385315.1 uncultured Anaerolinea sp. | reverse complement strand
CTGACGAAATTTCTGCCTAAAAATCCAAAAAACCTGGCGGATGAACCAAGTAGCCAGCACAGGGGAAATTGTGAAATTCGAATTAGGTATTTAAAATATTCTCCTGTGTTCGCTCCTTACCTATCAGCCCGGAATTATGTTTTGCTGCTTATGACCGGTGTGTTTTCCTAAAAACGATTATCCAAACGATCCCAGTGAGAATTCATAAAATAAACCGATCCCAACTTCGAGGGAAAAGGAGAATTGTCTGACGAAATTCCTGTCAAAAATCCCAAAATATCAGGAGGATGAACCAGTAGCCAGAACAGGTTTTAAATTGGTTACATGCCTTGTATCGCTTTCATCAATAATTCTTCTGTGACAACTGTTTTATTGCAGTCCATCTCTTCTTTTATTTTTCCACGCTGTAATACAAGAATCCGGTCACATATTGCGGCTAATTCATCCATTTCGGAGGAAACAAGCAGCACGCTATCACCGCTGATTGCAATACGATGAATAATGCTTGCGATCTCTTTTTTTGTCTCAATATCCACGCCCACCGTTGGATCATCCAGCATTAGTATTTTCGGTTTTAATGCCATACTCTTTGCAAATACGACTTTCTGCTGATTGCCGCCTGAAAGCCGCTGTACAAGCTGGTGAATGGTTGTGGTCTTAATATTTAATTCCTTGACAAAACGGTTGACGATCTGATCTCCATCACCATCCCGAATGAAAAGAAATTTTACGAGTTTTTTCCAGATCGGCAGCAGTATGTTTGTTCGTACGGTCCCGCCAAGCACCAGTCCGGTTTTTCGACGGTCTTCCGGCACCAGGGTTATCCCCGATCGGATCGCTTCTGCAGGATGCGAAAAATTAATTTTCTTCCCCTCCAGCAGGACCTCTCCTGAATTGGGCTGGATGATGCCGTAGAAGGATTTTAGCAGTTCCGATCGCCCGCTGCCCAGTACACCGGCGATCCCCAGAATTTCCCCCGGATATAGGTTGAAGGTGATATTTTTGTATTGTCTGGACGATGTCAAACCTTTTACTTCCAGGAGGGGATGGCTGCGGTCAATTTCACGCTTCTCGCGAGTCCCGGCTTTCTCGATCTTTCTGCCGATCATGGCAATAATGATGTCTTCAAGACCAATTTTGCTTACTTCTTCCGCGAGGGCAACAATGCCATTCCGGATCACCGATACTCTGTCACATATTTGCATGACTTCGTTCAGGTGATGAGAGACAAAAATAATGGAGATGCCATCCTTTTTTAATCTTTCGATCAGGGCAAAGAGTGAATGAATTTCCACACTGGATAGGGAAGCGGTTGGCTCATCCATGATCAAAATACTGGCACGGCGGCTGATGGCTTTGGCAATTTCAACGATTTGGCGCTCGCCGACTGGCAGCTTGGCCACCACGGCATCCGGGTTTATTTCCACGCCCATTTCTTTGAATAGGGTCTTTGCTTTTTCGCGCATACCGGCATCATCGCAAATCAGGTGATTTTTTTCTTCATGGGCCAGATACAGGTTTTGTAAAACGGTCATGCTGGGTACCAGACTAAATTCCTGATACACCATGGAAATAGCGTGTTTACTTGCTCCGATGGGCGAATCATAGTGAACGGTTTTACCATGGATGGTAATGGTTCCCTCTTCAGGCGTGTAAACGCCATTGATTATTTTCATGAGGGTCGATTTGCCTGCGCCGTTTTGCCCCACAATGCCATGGACTTCCCCATGCCGAAGTGTGAAATCAACACCGTGGAGAACTTCCACACGGTTAAATGATTTCCTGATGCCGGAGGCGGCAAGAAGGACATCAGGAAGGTTTGGTGCAGCGGCTACCATGTTGGCCAATCCGTTCTTCTGCCGTCAGAGGTGTAAATACCTTCCACTACCGGGGACCCGCTCGCAATGTCTGAGACTGGCACCACATAGGCGCGGGTCACGAAGGCTTGCACCCGAAAACCAAAGATCACACTGTCGCCGATTTCAATTTTCCGGTTCCCATCCGGCTGTAGGATCCCATAATAATCAATGGCGTTGGCCGGGGGAATATTTACTGAAATGGGTTGCTGGAGCGCTTCCTCACCGGTTTTACCGGCCAGCACCTGTACATTGTATTCCGGGAAAACCGGGTCGATATATAACCCGCCGCCGAAACAATACGGATTTCCCTGATGGATGTGTGAAATCTCAGAAAGGTAAAGTACCGCTGGATCTTCCGGAAGATCTTGAACCGCATGCAGGGGGGTGGTGCCGGTTAAGCCGTGACCGGGTTCCACCTGGGTAGCGCCCGCGTTGGTAAGAACTTCCATCACAACCTTCGATGTGGTCCCCGGCGTATTGACCTCTATATTCGTGCGGCCGGCTTTATGCAGGGCAGCTAGGGCTGTTTCAAGGGTTTTCAAATTGGGGGTGGGTTTGACTGCCAGATCCTTGTTGTCAAACAAAAGCGCCGGGAAGGTGGTAATGCCCGCAAAATGAGCGTTTGGCAGGGCGTCCATACGGTCGGCAACAGAGAGTACGTCTTCTGCGCGGAATCCGCCTTCATGTCCCATGTAAAAAATATCTCCGGGTGCGAAAAGCCGCGCCAACAGGTCCTGGTTACGTCCCAATTTGCCGGCGGCTTCAGAAGCAGCTAGCGCTTTTTCATCATTAAAAACCGTCCAATATTGGGGCATAAAACCGGCCGCGGCCGCGGTTTCGCTGACGGGAATTTGAACAAGGTGTCCGATATGACCGATCTTATATCCGGCTTGATGGATCGGAATTGCGCAGCCCATATCCACCGCAACATATTGATCCAGTCCGTGACGGGTAAAAACATCCATCGCTTTTGGATTGCGGCCAAATTGCTTGGTCATGGGGAATACTTTAAGCCCCAGGCGCTTTCCTTCTGCTGCCAAAAGGGCGGCATTTTTACCCATTGTGTCCAGGTCAAGCACATAGCTGTTGGGCGGAATTTTGCCTTCCTGGTGCAGTGCGATGGCTGCCTTAATAAATTCGCTATTACGTTGTATGAGTTTTTTTAGAAACATATCAACCTCCAGCAGATTCGATCTTCGCTACTGCTCTTTTTCTTCACGCAGAGAGAGTGAGACTGCAATGACAATAATAATACCGCGGGCGATCATTTGCTCTGAAACGGTCAACCCAAGCAGTAACAGCCCGTTATTCATGATACCCATAACCACCGAACCGACGATCGATCCGATAATGGAACCTTTGCCCCCACTGAATGCAGTTCCGCCAATAACCACGGCGGCAATCACTGTCAAAAGGTCATTTTCACCCAGGGTATAGCGTGCGCCGTGTAGACGACCGGCATATAGAATACCGGCTGTAGCCGCCGCCAGGGCGCTAATCACCATGACTGCGATACGGATGTTGTCAGTACGAACGCCAGAGTATCGCGCGGCGGACCGGTTTCCTCCGGTGGCCGTAACTGCCCGTCCGAAGGGGGTTTTTTCCAGAACCAGGTAACCAATGGCTGCCACAATAATGGTCCAAATAAACAGGGTTGAAAACGCGCCGATATTTCCGGAACCAAAAATAAAATTATACGTGGTGTTGGTGATGGGTGCCGCCTGCAGGTTCGTGATCATACGGGCCAAGCCGCTGATGACACCGGATGTTCCCAAGGTAACTAGGAATGCAGGGATGCGGACTTTGGTGGTTATCAGTCCATTTACCAAGCCGGCCAGCAGGCCCACTCCCAATCCTGCGAGAACCGCAACAGGAATACTCTGGGTGTTAAGCAGCACCGCTGTGACCAGCGCAGAAAAAGCCACTGTGGCTCCGATGGAAAGATCAATTTCACCGGCGGTAATGGTAAACGTCATGCCTACTGCCATGATCGAAACCATGGCGGTCTGACGCAGAATATTCATTAAATTTTCACTGCTGAGAAAACCCTGGTCGCGCAGGGCGATAGAGAAGAAAAGAAGGATGGCAACGAGACTCAGGTAAACCACATAGCTGCGAAAATCTATTGATTTGTCAAACAACTTTTTCTTTGTACTCTCCATAGAGAATAACTCCTACAACAACTTAAGTAGTTCGTCGTACCCCGGCTATCATGAACCAGCGGGCCGTTTGTACCGAATATAGCCTTTGCCTGAGCTTGAATGATGGCGATCAGCATGCCAAACGACCCGTTGGAACTTGTTTCTTTGAATCAGCCGCCTACTGGCCGAGAGCTTTCATGATATTTTCGGGTGGATCGAGGTTTAGGGCTTTCTTCCAGGCATCCGCCAGATTATCTTTCTTAACCTTCATCAGATCAACCACGACGAAGGGATAGGTTTCTTTACCCAGCAGCTTGAGGGCCGCCTGGTCAGCCATAGTCACGCCGATGGAGTAAGGCATATCAATGGTTTTACCGTACATGTTACCGCCCTGGGCCATATCGAGGTCGTTATTGGCGCCCAGATCTTCGGTCACCACTTTGATGTCAGTCCGGTTAGCGCCACGCAAAGCCGCGATCACGCCTTCTGCTGCCACATCCCACGCTACATAAATTCCGTTCAAGTCAGGATGCTGGGTCAGCATGGCTGATGCAACTTCTTCAGTCTTGGGCTCTTCCGTAAAGCCTCCGGCAGCCACGACCTGAATGTCAGGATAGTGGGATTTGATATAACAAATGAAACTGCGGTCACGATTGTTGGTGACGAAGTAATCAGCGTCATGATAAATAAAACCGATCTTGCCTTTTCCTCCGATGGCTTCGGCCATCAGGTCGGCAGAACCGCGTCCCATACCGTAATGATCACCAGTGACAATGCCGACGTATTGTTTGCCGGCTTCGTAATTCTGGGCGCCGTTATCAGCAAACACAAGGACTACATTTTTATCCACGGCAGCCTGGAAAGCCTGCGCGCCGGATGTCGGATCAACCACTAGGGTAAGGATGATATCGGGTTTCAGCGCGAGGACGGTTTCAACATCTGTCGCCTGTTTGGCTGGATCAAACTGAGCATCTGCTGTAGCTACGATCTTAATGCCCAGCTTTTCAAATTCGGCGGTGGCTCCGCTGGTTAACCCGTTATACCACTCGCCTGCTCCTGCCCAAAGAAGGGCGGCAGAGTAATTGCCGCTTTTTACCTTGGCAATATCTTCATCGGTAAGTTTGATCTGGCTTGCTGGAGTGGTGGTTTCACCGTTGGGTCCTTTTGAATAGGTGTCGCTGTACTTGGTGCAATCAATTCCCAATTTCGCAAGATCCACTTCTTCACCGGCGACGGGTTTATCAACTTGAGCCGCTGGGGTTGCCTGGGGGGCGCAACCGGAAAAAAGCACGGCTGCGATGACCAGCAATGACAGGATGGTTAGTTTAAACTTCATTTCATTCTCCTTGATTGATTATATTGGATATTTTTGGGCGATATCTTGAGGTTATGGCTTGCTCACAACTTCTAAAAATGCGGGGATGAAACATCGGCGTTACGTGGGTTCATTGGGAAGATCATATTGGGTCAGTTTTATGCCGTGGCCTCCTTTTAGGAATTGGAACCCTTTTCTCGTTAGTGGATTTGATGTACAGCATGTGAACCTGTTACTGCCGTTAAAACATATCGTGTGCTGCCTAAAACAGTGGCGCGATGGCCAAGAGAGGAGCTGATGATATTTGGTTGGATGGGGATGAGATTTTTTAGGCGTTCCCGGATGGGTTGGACCAGTAGATCTTCTGACTCCGTCAACCCGCCGCTAAGAATGATGGCGTCCGGGTCCAACACGGAGATTACATTTGCAATGGAGATGACCGCGCTGTCGACGACATCTGCGACCAATAACTTGGCCCAGTCCTGGCCGGTGCGGGCTGCCTCGAAGACCTCTTTGGCCGACAGGTTTACCGGGGCTTGTGCTCCCAAAACTTTTTTGGCCCGGGTTTCAATGCCGCTACCCGAGGCCAGCATTTCAAAAGCCCCAAATCCTTTGTAAGCAATTCCCAAAAATTCCTTGCCGGGGATCATGTAACCGATTTCGCCCGCTGATTGGTTTCTGCCTTTGTATAGTGATCCGCCAATGATGATCCCCGCGCCAACGCCGGTTCCAAAGACAATCACGACCAGGTTTTTCATTCCCTTCCCTTCACCGTACCCGTATTCACCCAGGGCTGCCAAATTGGCATCGTTCTCAACATAAATAGGGTAGGGGAAGCGCTTCACCAGTAATTCCCGTAAGGGGAATTCACTCCAACCCAGGCTGGGAGCGAGGATGACGACTCCGTTTGACTTGGTAACTCCTGGAACGCCGATGCCGATCCCCATCACTTTTTGGCCGGCAAGCCGCGGCTTGTCAAGCAGTTCGGCGATTACCGCGGTCAGCCTCTCCAGGCTGCTTTTGGGATCGGATTGGTTAATGGAGGGAACAAGAACTTCGTGGAGGATGTTTCCTGAAAGGTCGGTCACTGCGCCGTAAATTTTGGTGGCCCCCAGGTCTATGCTGACAACGGCAAATCCGGTACTGTTGAACCCAATAAGTTCCCCGGGCCGGCCGCCCGTGGATCTGCCTTTCCCTGCTGAAACGGCCAGACCTTCCTCGATCAACTCATCCACCACGCGCATGGAGGTTGACATGCTGATACCTACTTCGCGGCCGATCTGGGCTCGGGATAGGGGTCCATGTTGCTGGATCGCATCGAGTACCAGAGAATGGTTGATCGTGCGAATTAACTCGCTTGAAGCAGGAATATAGGTATTTGTCATGTTGGATAGAGTAATTATTCGAATAACTTACTTTCCGTCAGATTGAAACTAAGTCTAGTTTAACCCACACGCCCTTTTGTGTCAACAAATCCTGTTCGACAAGTTCTGTCATTCCAGGGAGAACGCCGGGATGATATTCGAGCGATATCGAGAAAGCTAGGTTAGCGGGAGCAAAAATCTCTCCTCGAAAAGCTGGGGATAGAAGTGAGTAAACGAACCATCCAGAGGTATATGCCAAAAGACA
>CAYLOW010000231.1:0-6951 GCA_964385315.1 uncultured Anaerolinea sp. | reverse complement strand
CAGCAAATGCTCCAAAAACAGAAACTCCGCTTTATGTTAGCGGAAACTAAAGTTAAAAAAGCTTGCCGCTGAACAGCATCGCAGCGTCAAGGGTGGAACCCTACGAAGTTGAATATTGATTTCGGTAGTGCCTGTACCGGATCCTGGAGTAAAAGACCATGACAATCAACAAATGGGGCGGGCTCGCATCTTTTTTGCTGGCGGTGTCATTTATCGCCGCACCGTTGATCTACTTAATCGGAAATTTGCGGGACGCCATGGGAGTATTTGCATATGACCTGGCGGATTTTCTGTACGGGCCTGTTGTATCAGCCGGCTTGATCACTGTGACCTATGTGCTTCGTGAGCGCATTGGCGGGCGGGCTTTTCGCCGCATGGACCTGGCACTGATCGCGGCTGTGCTTTCAGCCGCGGGGATGGCCGCAACTGCATTTATCCGCGCTTCCAATCGTCATTACCATTTGATCCATCCTGAGTTGAGTTTGGAAGACTCCACAACGATTCTCATCGTTTGGACAACGCTTGTTGCAGGCGTGAACGCGGTCGGATTTCACTTTCTGGGATGGGTGTTTGTGCTGCTTGGCTCAGCCGGCTGGACGTCCAGCCTCTTTTCCCGCCCGTTAAATATTTTCCTTCTTCTGGCAGGGGGCGCGTCCTTGTTCGTTTATCGGTTCCCGGATTTCGAAGGGTTTGTTTTATTGCTTGGCACGATCATCTGTATTTGGCAGGGTGTTTTACTCTGGACACTTAACATCCCCAACCACGTCGAAACGGGTTAAAAAGTTTTCCCGGAGACCGCTGATAAAATATATCCGGACGAGGCTGCAAAAAGATAAACCGAACATCAATCCCTTGCCAATCCTGGTATTCACGGGTGAAGGAATATGGAAAAAAGAGAAATCCATCTCAAACAATTGAACGAGACCATCTCGCAATTTTTTGAAATTTACAAAAACATGGAAAACCTTGAAATTGCTGTTTATGAAGAGTGGACAGCCAGGGATATTTTGGGGCATCTAGTTTTTTGGCATGAAAGTTTTGCCCGAAACGTGCATGACATCGTCAATGATATTAAGCCAACGGTCTTGAGCGGAAAATATCGTGACCTTAATCAACGCTGCCTGGAGGAAATGAGGCCAAGGACGGTGGAGGAAATAACCAGAAGATTGGAAGACGCCCATAGGGTCATTCAAGAGAATATTCTTGATCCCAATCTTGTATTAATCCCCTATAAAAAAGGTTCAAGGGATTACACCCCTGAAGAACACCTCGATATTGTCAACGCGCACATCAAAGATCATTTGAGCAGTATCAGGAAGGCACTCAAAGATGTGCATTAGCGCAAATCCCCGACTACACCCGGAAACTCCCTCGAGAGTGTTGCTTTCATGACAGGTTTTATGACAACAAATTCCGAATCGATCGAAGAAATACGTAATTTGCTTTCAGCGTTTAACGAAGGGTATTCAAAACGGGATCCATCTGCCCTGGATGGCTTTATGGAGCTCTTTGCCCGGGAGGAAAATTTGGAATTTATCGCAACGGGCGGGGTCGCTCTCCGGCGTGGCACATGGCGCGTGGGGATGGGAGCGGTGCGGGATCTGGTGAGAGCCGATTGGGAATACTGGGGGGTGATCCGCCTCGATCTGGAGAAGGCACACATTGATGTACATAATGATATTGCCTGGTTATCAACCACAGCCACAATCACAAAAGATGATGAAACCGATGAATACCTCGGGGATAAAGACGAAGTAATGGGCACCGTGCACAATACGTCCAGCGGTGATTCGAGGGTCAAGACTCTGCGTGTGACAGCCGTGCTTGTAAAACGGGAAAGCCGGTGGCAATTCATACAGATCCATACTTCCTTCTCGATCCGATCCATGCCCAAATGAGAACTATTTGTAAAAGCCTGCCGATCAACAGTCGCGTTCAGGGTAGGCTGGCTTTGGCAGCTTCGCATCCGGCTCCCAGGCAGAGTCCACATTTGACTCTGCGTAAAGCCCGCAGCGCAAGTTTGTGATCCCATCCGGAGAGTGCGCCCTCGGGGATAATGACCGCTTGATGCGGTATAAAATAATTTATCCGGCTTATATGAAGAGAAGAAACTTATGACCGTCACGATCGAACAACTATTGACTGACTTTGCAGAAGAATTGCATCAGGGCAGCAGCCGTTATCCCCGCTTTATCAAAATAGCCCGGGAGTAAGGGTTTGCCCAGCTGGAAAATTTTTCCGCGCATTGGCCGCGTCGGAGACGGCACGCAGCAATCTCATCTTAAGCGGTATGAACGGACATGCCGAAGACAACCCGGATTTCTTCATATGCCCGCACTGCGGCCTCGTCTATATGCTTGATGCACCGGAGAAATGTCCCGTGGATGAAACCCCGGGCACCCTGTTTGAGAAGATAAGCTAAAGGAGTTGGTGCACGCCGGCTTGAACCGCATGGCGATCGACCTTTATATGCGCGTGTACGAGGTGGAGGCGAAGGAAGCCTACAAGGCGGTGGAAGATATTGAGCGGGGAACATGGCGCCGGTCCGCCAAAAGCCTGCCGAACCTATGCATGATAAAAGTTCTGACAAGAAGAAGAAACACGGGCTATTTGGATGGTGGTGAGAGCATGCCCCCGGGACATTGGCCGTTTTCGCAGACCATTCGATCGTTCCCTATAAAATATAATATCGCATGGAGAAGATCATGTCTGATAAACAAGTCAATATTGATTGGAGTTACAGCGGGAAAGCAGATTTTTCGCTGGGAACCGGCGCAACCAAGGCAGAGCAGCTCATAGGGTGGGTTGCAAGTCTGGCGGGCGCAGGCCTTTATGGGTTTTTGTACCTGACCCATGCGCTGCCCTGGATCTGGTGGCAATATGTTTTGGCGGGGCTACTTGCGTTCGATGTGATCGGCGGTATCACTGCCAACAGTCTTAATTCCTGCAAGAGGTTTTATCATTCCCCGGCAAGACCGGACGAGCCGGCATATGCCGCCTTTTTCAAAAATCATTTGGCATTTTCCGCCCTGCATGTTCACACGATCCTAGTTGCAATCCTTTTTGGCGCGGCGAATTATTTTTATGGGGTATTTTGGTATGTCTTTCTCATGGCCGGCACGATCCTGATCATAAATACGCCGCTATATCTCAAAAGGCCAATGGCATTCCTGCTCATCTCATTGGCATTGCTGTTAAATATCTATATTATTATCCCTGTTCTGGGTTTTGAATGGCTTGTTCCAGCGCTGATGATCAAGATCTTATATGGGCATTTGGTGAAGGAAGAACCGTATCGTCCTGTGCCAGGGTAAAGCACCAGGTAGTTCATCAATACGCATCCCTTTACCAGTGGCGGTCGTTGGATGAAAAGAATTAGATATAGGAAGGCATTGGACTTGTTTTCGGTTCCAGTGCTTTTTAATTTTGTGCAATGATCGGTGATCTTGAGAAGCAGATAGAAACGGGCGGGGAATGCGTGTATACATTTAGGTCTGCGCAGGGAAATATCCCTCGCTTGAATTTAATTCCCGTTTCATGCTACACTTTTTTTGTCGTTGAGAAACAAGTGCGTGGGAGGTCTATATGATACAAGCATTCATTCAGGTCGCGGCGGGTTCCTGTGACAGGAATATCTATAATGAAAGGACCCTGGAATATCTGGAGACGAGGCCAGGTTCGCTGCCATACCCGTATCCGTATGGTTTTATCGTCGGCACAAGCGCCGAAGACGGCTGCTGCGTGGACTGCTACCTGATCACAAACGAAAAGCTGACCTCCGGCACGATCGTGGAGTGTGAGCCGGTGGCGCTGCTCGAGCAGCACGAAGACGAGGAGATCGATCATAAAATATTGGCGGTCCTGCCCGGTCAGGAGTTGACGGTACATGAAGATGTGCTGAAGGAAATAGAGGATTTTATCTATACCGCGTTCGCTCCATATCTGGAAATAAAGTTGCGTGTCGGCCCCAGCCATTCGCGTGAAGCAGCGCTGGCGCACATTCAAGCATCCCGCGAGGCTTAGCACCAGCCAATGAAAATTGTTTCGCTTACCCCTGGGCAGGATCATCTGATTCGACAAGCCGCACAAATCCTTGTGGATGCATTTAAAACCCACGCGCCTGAAGCCTGGCCGACTTTGGAGGATGGTTTAAATGAAGTGCATGAGATGCTTGCTGGTCAGCGCATCTTGCGTGTTGCCCTGGATGCCGAAGGGAATGTTGCAGGGTGAATCGGCGGTATTCCGCAGTATGACGGCCATGTATGGGAATTGCATCCATTGGTCGTGAAGCCGGAACTTCAGGGTAAAGGGGTTGGGCGCGCATTGGTCCTGGATTTTGAAGAGCAGGTCTGGTCCCGCGGCGCACTCACGATCATGCTCGGCGCGGATGACGAAGACAACCGAACCTCCCTGTCAAATGTTAACCTGTATGCCGATACATGGAGGAAGATAACCGAGATCAAAAACTTGAACGGGCATCCTTTTGAGTTCTATCAAAAAATGGGATACACGATCACAGGTGTCGTGCCCGACGCGAACGGGATCGGCAAGCCTGATATTTTTATGTCCAAGCACATCCATCCGAAGTAAGTTTGTTCAATGGCCAAAGAACGGGGATCATCTTGAAGCAGAATAATGTGCTTTTGGGAAAGCGGACTCAATGGCGGCTTGGTCAAGCTTAAGGAATTTTGAAATAAATTCCGGCAATTTTTATCTTGACACACCAATTCCACGGGGATACTATAAACTCATGAACAAAACCAAGCACAATAAAAAAGAATTGTCGTCAAAACAGAGCCAAGAACTGCTCGGAGTCCTGCAAGCCCGGTTTGAGAAAAACATGGGCCGGCATAAAGGTCTTAAATGGGCCGGTGTTCAGGCAAATTTGAAAGCCAGCCCTGAAAAACTTTGGTCACTCAATGAAATGGAGCGCACCGGCGGGGAGCCGGATGTGGTTGGTTATGATAAAAAGGCGGGCGAATTCATTTTTTATGATTGTTCAGCGGAAACTCCCAAAGGCCGGACAAATCTTTGTTACGACCATGAGGCGCTGGAATCAAGGAAAGAATACAAACCAAAAGGCAACGCCATGGATGTGGCGGCTGCCATGGGCATCGAGATCTTAACCGACGACCAATATCGAACGCTGCAGGCACTTGGGGAGTTCGATACAAAAACATCGAGCTGGCTGCTGACTCCACCTGAAATTAGAAAACTCGGCGGCGCCATCTTTGCTGATCGCCGCTATGATCATGTCTTCATTTATCACAACGGTGCCTCCTCTTACTATGCCGTCAGGGGATTCCGCGGATCACTGAGGGTGTAGGCGCTTAACGGTTGGGACTACATGCAAGTGTTGTCCTGTCCGTCTGTCTGATACCGGATGGGGTATAACTTAAACCATTGGGGAGTTAAATCTGCCTCCATGGATGGCGCAAATGAGAACAATTCACGAAGGAGTTCCAATGGCTTTGTTTAAAATTATTTTTTGGGTGAATACAGTTCTTCAAGTGGTTATCCGCGCGCCATTTGGAATGAGCACAAGGTCAAGGAAAAAAGCGGAGCAGCGTGTATCGGTTACCGAAAATGTCCTGCTTATCTTGTTAACCATCACAACGGGAGTCCTGCCGCTCATTTACTCTGTGTCGAACTGGCTGGATTTTGCCAATTATGCCCTGCCGGTCTGGCTGGGATGGACCGGCGTATTCATCATGGCCTGCTCGTTGTTGGTTTTTTGGCGTTCCCACTACGACCTGAAAGCGAATTGGTCACCATCCCTCGAGTTGTACGAAGAACATACCCTGATCACCGGCGGGATCTACAAATATATCCGTCACCCTATGTACGCGAGTCTGTTGATCGCGAATATCGCCCAGGCGCTGCTGATCCAAAATTGGATCGCGGGTCCAATGAGCCTCCTCATGTTCATTCTTTTCTACACGTTTCGCAGCCGGGCAGAGGAGAAAATGATGATCGAAAAATTTGGCGATCAATATCGCGAGTATAAAAAGTCAACAGGCGGAATACTGCCCAAACTTTAGGGGAAGCGACCCTTAACAGCGGTCCCATTGAGTCAATGACAGGAGGGCAAGCCTGATTTCCGGTTTGTCTGCGTTAATTTGAAACATAGGATGACGAGGAGAACAATGAATTCGAATCCAAAGGTTGATTTTTATTTCACTAAGGCCAAAGCTTGGCAGGAAGAATTGGCGAAATTGCGAACGATCGTGCTTGACTGTCAGCTGACCGAGGAATTGAAATGGGGGGTTCCGTGTTATACATTTGAGAAAAGCAACATTGTTTTGATCCACGTATTTAAAGAATACTGCGCGCTTCTGTTCTTTAAAGGTGCCTTGTTAAAGGACCCCGAAGGTCTTCTGATCCAACAAACGAAAAATGTGCAGGCAGGCCGGCAAATACGGTTCACGAATGTTCGGGAAATCAGTAAGCTGAAAACCATCCTGAAGGCCTATATTCATGAGGCCATTGAAGTGGAAATCGCCGGCTTGAAAGTGGAGCTGAAAAAGACAACAGAATATGATATCCCTGAGGAATTTCAAAATAAACTGGATGAAAGCCCCGCCTTGCTAACCGCTTTTGAGGCATTGACGCCGGGGCGGCAAAGGGCGTACATCCTTTATTTCTCGGCGCCGAAACAATCCAAAACCAGGGAGGCAAGGGTTGAAAAATGCACACAGCCAATTCTCACTGGAAAGGGATTAAACGATTAGTGCTCTCTATATTAGCGTATGCTGTCTGGTGATTCACAGCAGCAACAAATAATTGCTCCAACAATGAAAAGACGGTTCCCAATATTTTCTATTGGGAACCGTCTTTTTTTTTATTTCTCCGCCGGAGGGTATGGATGAGACAGGCTGTCTCATCCCCGGGGATGGGGTTCCAGTTGAATGGAATAACCCCGGTTGAACTTCGATCAGTTCTGGTACTTAG
>CAYLOW010000230.1:0-6971 GCA_964385315.1 uncultured Anaerolinea sp. | reverse complement strand
GCAACTTCAAGCGCATGCTGCGCATCACGCCCATAACCATCTGCGTTGACCTTTTCCCATAAAGTATCTGATGCGTTGAACGGGTGCCCGCCAACCAGGATCTTTATATTCCCGCCGGAGGGACTCCTGCGGACGCTCGATATCAGGTCTGCAACCTCCCCCAGATGCACGGTCAATGAAGCCGAAACGGCAAGCAGGTCGGCTTTCCGCTCCGACAAGGTGTGGTTAATGCTTTCGACCGGAGTATTTGCCCCCAGGAAGTAAGTATCCCAGCCGGCCATCTCAAAGAAATCTGCGACGATGCGCATGCCGATCTCATGCCTTTCACTGCCGACACAGGTAGCCACCATCCTGCGGTTCAACCGGTGGGGATTGTAGATCTGGGGTGACAGGAGCGACATGGTAAGCTCGGTCACGAAAGAACAAAAATGCTCCTGGGCCACGCTGATCTGGTTGGTCTGCCAAAGACGCCCGACTTCGTATTGAACAGGTTGAAAAACAAACAGATAAATATCCTGCACGCTGACGCCGCGCCCGACCGCATCCAGAATGAGCTGGTTGGCGGTCCGCCGCTCGCCGTGCATCAGCGCCTCCAGGTATTCCTTGGCGAGCTGACCCTGCGGCAATCTTTCATTGATAAAAATGGGGGCGCTTTTGGGACCATTGTGTAAATTCGTCAAACCGGCCGCAATGAATTTATCCACCAGTTGAACCATTTCAGGTGCCGACTGGAGTTCTTCATGCAAAATGGATTGCGTGGACAGTAATATTCTTTCGACCATATCCTGCGGAAATTCCAGACCTTCAAACAAAACACTGGCCCACGAAATATAGTCGCTGAATAAAACCGGAGATTCATTCGAGATCGCTTCGATTAAAAAGGTGAGGTGGTACTCCATGTCACGGAGACTTTTTTCGTGTCCGATCTCGCCAAATTTATCCCAGTCAAACTCCTGCATGCCGTACAACTGCGCGACAATGGCCTGTGTCAGTTTTTCGCGCTTCCTGCCGATCACCTGGCTGGTATTATGGTGCAAGTTATCCATTTATCTCACCCTTCAAGGTTAATATCGTCAGCCAATATCATCCGGTTGCGACCGGCTTCCTTTGCCCGGTACAGGGCCTGATCCGCGCGGATCAAAAGCGCATCCAGACTCTCACTCCCATCCTTCGAACAGGCCAGACCCGCTGTTATGGTGATCGGGACCAGTCTTCCATCCAACTCGAACGGCAAAGCCGACACAGCCTGGTGAATGCGTTCCAGGACCTGCATTGCCTGGCCGCCGATGGCTCCCGGCAGAAGCACAGCGAACTCATCGCCTCCAAAGCGTGCAAAAAGGTCGATCTCGCGGATATTCTGATGGCAGATCCTGGTCAAGGCGATCAACGCTTGGTCTCCGGCCGCGTGCCCATAAGTATCATTTATCTGTTTGAAGTGGTCAAGGTCGACCAAAGCGATCGTGATCGGCTGCTTAAATCTTGCAGCGCGCTTCTGTTCGTTTCGCGATACATCCAGGAAATGCCGCCGGTTAAATACCCCGGTCAGCACGTCTGTGGTGGCTTGATGTTTTAATTCATCTTCAAGGCGCTTGCGCTCGGTGATATCCCGGCTGACACCCTGGATCTCAATTTTGCCGGTGGCTGTATTCCGGTAGCAATGGGTTAATATCTCAACATAAACCAATGAACTGTCTTTTCTGGTGTACACAAGTTCAGTGCGGTATTCGCCCCGGATCTCGGGCTCTAAAAGGAAGCTCTCGACCTGTTCGCGAATATTTTGAAGAAAAGGCTCACGGCTCTCAGGGGCAATGCTCCCAGTGAATGAAAGCGCCATCATTTCATCGGTAGTGTACCCCAAAAGCATTTCCACCGATGGGCTGATATAAAGAATATCCATCCGGTCGGCGTCGATCACCCAGATGACATCGGAGGTGTTTTCCGCCAGCAGGCGGTAGCGATGTTCGCTCTCCTGCAAAGCGGCCTGCGCGCGCTCACGGTCTGCGATCTCCTGCGAAAGCTGCCAGACGACATCAGTATTTTTTTCAGCCAACAGGCGGTAACGCTGTTCATTTTCAAGCAGTAATTCATCAGCGCGTTTGCGCGCACTGATATCCCGCCAGTCGGTGAAAAGAAAGATCCTGCCATCCAGTTCGATCGAGGCGGTGGAGACTTCCACATAAAAATCCGAGCCGTCGAACCTGCGGTGGACCCATTCGAAGGCATTCTTTCCACTTTGAATGGCATTCTGGATCATCTCACCGGACGCATCCAGGGATCTTCGGCCATCCGGTTGGAATTCCGGTGAGAGCTCAGCCGGTGACCTGCCGATGATCTGCGCCCGGCTTCCACGCAGCATGGCCTCGGCAGCAAGGTTACAATCGACAAAGAGGCCTTCACTGATGAGCAAAAATGCGTCCGGTGAGTCCCTGAACAGAACGTGGTATTTTTCCTCGCTCTCTTTTAAAGCTTCCTGCATTTTAATGCACCCGGTCATGTCGCTGATCTCGGTGATGAGATGGGGCACACCCTGCAGGGAAATGATCTTTGCCGACACCACCCCTGTCCATTGTGTCCCATCCTTGCGGAACATGAAAGTTTCAAAATTTCTGCAGGAGCCATTCAGATTGATCTCATTGACCATCTCCTGCAGGGCAGATGGAATGTGCCAAAATTTGAATTCCCCCGGAATTTTTCCGGTCACATCAGCGCGCGTGAAACCGGTGATCTCGGTGAACCCGTCATTGATGTTAACAAATGAGCCGTCGGCCAATTTCGTGATCATCACGGCATTGGAACTGGTATTAAATATATGTTCCAGGTTCTCCCGCGCTTCAAGATTATCCGCGTTCAAGCGCTGGTTGATCAGAATAATGAAACCGAAGGTCCACATCATGCTGACGATTAACGCGCACAGATAACTCGCGACCTGGGTCAGTGTGGAAGAGAAGATATCTCCAACGCTCCCGCCCAGGAAGGGCGTCAGCAAACGCAGGGTGAAAAATATTCCGTTGATCAGAAATGTCAGAGCCAGAAAATGCGCTGAAGCGGTTACCGCGCGGGATCGATATATAAAAAACGCCCTGAAGATCATGAAAGAAATGACCGCGACCGAGACCGAGAAATTCACCCGCCTCGCGATCATGTTATAGTCTACTGAAGTGAAATATACCGCGATCAGTGTTACCACGGCACAAAATAGGATCAGGGATATGCGGGCTTCACGCCGGCCAAAGAACCGCAGGATGCCGGCATAAATAACGACCAGGCCTGAAATGAACAGTGCGTTATTGGCGATGATCGCAAAATTGCCGAACGTGGTATGATCCCGCAGAAAATTAAAAACAAAAGCGACCGCCCATAACCCGGTGCCCAATGCCCACCAGCCCAGCCCGCGCTGCCCCTTGTTCAATTTATATTGAATGGTGAGGGCGGTAACCTGCAGCACATTGGTTAGGCTCATGAAGATGGCGAGCGTGCGGATATCTATGTCCATGGGCTCATCGGTCGATCGTCATTATGAATTGGCAGGTGTTGATGGCCTGCCAAATTAATTTCATTCCTGCGCCCGGGCTCTGAGAACAAGCGCGTATTACCAAGTGTTTCCAAAAATCCATCCATATCCGAACCAGTATAAACCTCACCCTGCAAAAATACTCATAAAAATGGGATTAATACCATTAAGCGCCCCCCAGCAGCTCCTTAACCAGACTCTCGGGCACCTGGACCGCGACCAATTCGCCCCGCACGGTCACGATGCCGTTCGCGGTGATCCATTCCTCCACCACCACCTTGCGCCCCTTCACTTCCTTGACACGGCCACGCACTTCCAACACCGGGCCGAGCGGAGTGGGCTTGAGATAATCCACGTGTAATGAAGCAGTCAGGTAACGCAAGGGGGGCTCGCTGTCCATGCTGCGGTTTTCGGCCCGGTAACCGGCGGCGGCCGCTGTACCCGTCCCGTGGCAATCGACCAGCGAAGCCAGCAGCCCGCCGTAGACATAGCCCGGTATGGCGGTGTGATACGGCTCCGGCTGGAAATGCGCCACGCTTTCCTCCCCGTCCCAAAAACTTTTTAGCTGGTGCCCCAGGTCGTTCCGGCTGCCGCAGCCGTAGCACTGGGCAAAGTATTCTGGGTAAAAATCTTGAAATGCCTTATCAGTCATGGGGAAGTCTCCTTAAAAATAAAGACCTGACAGGTCTGGTCGAGCCCTGTCAGGTCGGGGGTCTTGGGTTAGGGTGCGGCGGGTGTAAAGGTCGGCGTGCCAGTCGGGGTGGGCTGGTCGGAACCGAGCACGATAAAGCGCCCAATCGTCATCCAATCATAGCCCATGAAGATCTGCACTTCGTATTCACCCGCCTTCCAGCCGCCGACCGGGCTTGAACACTCAGTATAGCCGCCGATGCCGCCCGTGCCGCCGTCCCAGGGTTTGGTTTCATAGCAGACCAGCTGCTTGTCGTGATACCAGAGCGCGGTCCACTGCACACCGGGGATCAGGTTGTTATAGTCAAACCCGCCGTACATGGTTTTGATCGGCAGCGGAAAAACGGTCTGCGGGTCGATCGGATTGGTGCCGTCAAATTTTGTCGAGAACTGAAGCGCGGTGAAAAGCGCTTCGGGGTTCGGCGTGACTCCGCCGGAAAACAGCGCTTCGATGGCGTTCGGTAAAAATGGTGTCAGGGTCAGGGTGGGTGTGTTGGAAACCGCGGGGGTTGGGGTCTCTGTCGGCGGGACAGTGATGGTTGGGGTCAGCGTAATGGTCGGAGTAAGGGTGATGGTCGGGGTCAGCGACGGCGTCAGGGACGGGGGAAAATAGACATAGACCATGGGTTCACCATACAGGGGCAGCCAGACCGCGCAGCCAAACAGGATCAGGGCGAGAAAAAACAATCTCCAGGCGTTCGCATTGCGCATGCGCCGCAGACTGTAGAACGATAACTTGCGCGCAGACTGCATGATGCGGATCGAACTTCGTATTGCGAGCCCCCCTGCGATCACGATCAATATGACTGCGGCAATGATCCCGGCATGAATATCCATAACCAGATTATAACCCCCACAACTTAATAAAATATAGTCTTCCCGGAAGGACCCAGGGGCAGCTGCGATATCATGCCTTTCATATAGAAGAGCCCCATAACTTATAGGGAGGTTGCTTCGATGTGTGTACCAAAGACGCGTTTCGCACACCTGTCCTGGTGCCTTTACGGGACACCTGTCCCGATGCCCTTTCGGGAGCAACATCATCTATAGGATGGGTAATACCGTTATAATGCCCGCATGACACAAGAAACCATCTTCCTCAAATTGGGCGGATCGTTGATCACCGACAAGGATATCCCCTACACCCCGAGACAGGATAAGCTGGGAGCGCTGGCACGTGAGATCAAGACCGTGCTCATCTCAAACCCCGGCCTGGTCTTGATCCTGGGGCATGGTTCCGGATCCTTTGGTCACACCGCCGCCAAGAAGTACGGCACACGCGACGGACTCAAGGAGACGATGCCCGCTGCAGAGTATTGGAAGGGCTTTGCCGAGGTACGCTACCAGGCCGCGGAACTAACACGTTACGTGATGCAGTCGCTGCTCGAGGCGGGCGTGCCTGCCATGCCGTTCTCTCCATCGGCTTCCATGGTCTCAAATCATAGAATAGTCACCTCGCACAACTTTTCGGCTATACGCAAAGCACTGGATGTTCATTTGCTGCCCGTGGTGCATGGTGACGTGGCTTTCGATGAAGCCCTGGGCGGGACGATCCTTTCGACGGAGGACGTGTTTACCTTCCTTGCCGGGCAGCTCCCCCCTGCACGTATTCTGCTCGCGGGCATCGAGGCCGGCGTCTGGGCCGATTTCCCCGCGCGTACAAAGCTGGTGAAGGAGATCAAACTGGCTGATTATGAAAAAATGCGGGCAGGCATCAGCGGTTCTGTCAGCACCGATGTGACCGGCGGAATGAAGGCCAAGGTCGAGGAAATGCTGGGGCTGATCCAAAAAAACAAGGGTCTGACCGTGCAAATTTTCTCGGCTGAAGAGGACGGGTCTCTGACCCGCGCCCTGCTCGGTGAAAATGTTGGCACTTTGCTATGTGAATAATTGCCTCATAAGGTGAATGACAAAATACGTGACGAAACTCTCTTGCTTTTTTATGCGCTTAAATGGATAATAAGCAAGTTAAATTTTACACAATTGAATCATTAAGGAGATCGTATGGCACCCAAGGCAAAACCTGCTAAGAAAATCGTAAAGGCAAAAGCCAAACCCAAGGCCGCGAAACCGGCTGTTAAGGCTGTGAAAACCGTTAAAAAGGCTGTTAAAGCCGCGAAAAAGGCCGCACCGAAAGCCGTCGTAAAGAAACCAGCGCCCGCGAAGGCCGAGATCAAGTTCAAAGCCACAAAGTTGACGCTGTTACGCCCGGTCCCCTCGGATATTGACATCGCCCAGGCGGCGGTGGTCAAGCCGATCATGCAGATCGCCGCTGAACTCGGCATCCGCGATGACGAGCTTGAACTGTACGGCCCCTACAAGGCCAAGATCAAACTTGAGATCCTCGACCGCTTAAAGAACCGTCCCAACGGCAAATATGTCGATGTGACCGCCATCACCCCCACCCCTCTCGGCGAAGGCAAGACCACCACCACGGTCGGCCTTTCACAGGCCTTGGGCGCACATTTGGGCAAGACCGTCATCACCGCCATTCGCCAGCCATCCCAGGGTCCGACCTTTGGCATCAAAGGTGGCGCGGCGGGCGGCGGTTATTCACAGGTCATTCCCATGGAAGATTTCAACCTGCACCTGACCGGTGATATTCACGCCATTACTGCGGCGACCAACCTGACCGCCGCCGCGCTGGATGCGCGTGTGATGCACGAAAAGACACAGGACGACGAGAAATTATTTAATGCGCTCTGCCCGCTCAATAAGAAAGGCGAACGCAGGTTCTCCTCCAACATGCTGCGCCGGTTGAAGAAACTCG
>CAYLOW010000229.1:5405-7078 GCA_964385315.1 uncultured Anaerolinea sp. | reverse complement strand
AATGACAGGCCACCTTCCTAAATATTTTGGTTGCGGCTGGAAGCCGCGCTATGGATTATGACGTCATTGTGATCGGTTCGGGCTTCGGCGGCAGCGTCGCCGCGCTGCGTGCCAGTGCCAAAGGCCTGCGCGTTGCGGTACTCGAAATGGGAAGGCGTGTCAGCAAAGAGCAGCTTGAGAAAGCCAACCGCTCGCCGCTCGATCTTTTCTGGATGCCCGCCCTCGGGTTGAAAGGCTTCTTCACGCAGACCTTCTTCAAGCATGTCACCATTGTGGGCGGCGTGGGGTTCGGCGGCGGAAGTCTCGTGTACGCGGCGGTCCTGCTCGAACCGAAGCAGGCCTTTTATCACGACCCGGCCTGGGGTGCGCTCGCGGACGGGTTGGAAGCCGAACTGCGCCCGCATTACGCGACCGCCGCGAAAATGCTCGGGCGCGTCACCTGCCCCACCACGCATATTCAGGATGCCTATCTGAAACAAACCGCCGAAGCCATGGGTGTTGGTGAAACCTACGGCCCGGTGCCGCTCGGCATTTACTTTGGCGCTGAGAACACACCCGACCCGTTCTTCAATAGCAAAGGGCCGGCGCGGAATGGCTGCATTGAATGCGGCGCCTGCCTCGCGGGCTGCGCCAACGGCGCCAAGAATACCCTCGACAAAAATTATCTATACCTGGCCGAAAAGAACCGCACGCAAATTTTGCCGGAACACAAAGTGACCTTGATCCAACCGGTCGAGGGCGGATACCGGGTCAATTCGATCAACCCGTTAAATGGAAAACCCCGCCCGCCCCTGACAGCCGGCAGGGTGATCCTCGCTGCCGGGGTGCTGGGTACGTTGGAAATTCTATTCCGCTGCCGCCAAGCTGGCACCCTGCCGCATCTCTCCGCCATGCTCGGCCGGCGCGTGCGCACAAATTCCGAAGCCATCGTGGCGTCGCTTTCAAAGGACAGACAGGTCGATATCGCCCATGGCCCGGCCATTTCCTCCGACTTCCATGCCAACGCCCATACGCACATCACCCAGAACCGCCTGCCGCAAAGTTACTGGTTCATGAAGCTGTATTCAGGTCCGCTCGTCGATGGCGCCCGGCCTTTTCTGCGCGCGCTGAAAGTGCTGGCCCATGCCCTGCGCCATCCGCTGGAGTCCACGGCTTCGCTGCGGGTGCGCAGGGACTGGCACAAGCGCGTTACCCTTTTGTCTGTCATGCAAAATCTCGACAACCAGATGGCGTTTCGCTGGGGCAGGGTGTTTAAGGGGCTGCGGTCTGTCTCGCTCTCCGGAAGGCGCGCACCGGCTTATATTCCTGAAGCCAATCAGGCCGCGCGTGCCTATGCTGCCATCAGCGATGGCGTGTCGCATAATTCGGTGCTTGAGAGCCTGTTGAACATGTCGGTCACGGCCCATATCTTGGGGGGCTGCCCCATCGGAACAGACACGCAGAACGGCGTGATCGACTCGCGCCACGAGGTCTTTGGCTATCCCGGCCTGTTCGTGATGGACGGTTCCGCCATCCCAGCCAATGTGGGTGTCAACCCCAGCCTGACCATCACCGCCCTGGCTGAACGCGCCATGACCCTGTTCTAGGGAGTCTTTTTGACATGTCGTTGCGAGCCCGGCAGGGCGAAGCAACCTCCAATGTTACGGGAGTCCCTAAACCCGCGTCCCTGTCAT
>CAYLOW010000229.1:0-5305 GCA_964385315.1 uncultured Anaerolinea sp. | reverse complement strand
CAGGGCGAAGCAACCTCCAATGTTACGGGAGTCCCTAAACCCGCGTCCCTGTCATGTCGTTGCGAGCCCGGCAGGGCGAAGCAATCTCCAACGTTACGGGAGCATCATCAGGTTTCATAATTCATAAGACAGGGACTTCCCTGTTTTCATAACATCAATGCCGGAATGCCGATTGACAAACCCGTTGTTTTTTTCTATGATGTATCTGTAGTCGTTTGTCTGAATGAAAGGGATCGCAATTCAGTCCGATCAAGGAGATGGATATGGAACTCACAAAGTTGATCGTCAACATCGCAGCGTCTTTTGGCTTGCTGGTCTTTGGGGGGTGGATCTTATACAGCGGGGTAAAAATGATCCTGCAAAAATATGACTGGAAACCGGCTCCAGTTCCAGACCCGGGCACAAAGGGCCTGCCGGGGCAGGGACAAAGAAGGCAAATGAATAATGTCGATCAATTGTTATTTTCCGTGAATAAGATGATCGACCCGTCCATGATAACTCCCCTCCGAGTCACCCGTAAAAGGGATGAGGGTGGGGAAAACTCCGTCCCCGGCCCGGGCGATGAGCAAGCCGCGGGGGATTCTGCCGATCCGGCAAACCAGCCCTCTGAAGATACCTCAGGGGAAGTTGGCGCCGCGGGCGCTGAAACGACCAAACAAACCTTATTCGACGGTGTGGCAAAAATCATTGAGGCTCTCCCCGATCTGTTAAAGGCGGATTTTGGTCCCATTGTGGTGATCTGTATCGCTGGGCTTGTGGTGATGGGAGCGGGTTTCTATATTATTGTCATGGTCATTAACGCAGCCGGGTAAACAAACAAATGGATTAACACCCCGCCTTAATGGAAAGGCGGCATATACCATTTACAGCAGCCTTCCCAACCAGGAAAGTTGCTGTATGCTGGGCATGGGTCTGAATCCTGCCGGGCTGATCGGCGCGGCTTGAAGGCATTGCGGGAAACAAAACCAACCAAGGAGCATAATTCATGAAACAGGAAAAACCATTTACCCTTCCCGGCGTGAAAGGCCGGGTTCGCGTTCAACGCCTGGAAAACGGATACCCTCAAATTACCGCCGATGATGACCTGGATCTGTTTTATGGCCTCGGCTACATGCACGCCCTCGACCGTCAGGCGCAAATGTGGCTGACCAAGATCATCGGCAACGGCCAGGGGTCGCAGTACCTTGACTCCGGCCCGTTGATGATCGAAACCGACAAATATATGCGCTGGATCGACCTGGCAGGCGATGCGCGCCGCGAAGTGGAAATGATCACGCCCGCGTCCCGCGTCATCCTCGATGCCTATTGCAAGGGCGTCAACGACGCGGTCAAGGCGGGCGGGGTGCCGCTTGAATTCAGGATGGTGGGCTACAAGCCCGATGAATGGACCGTGGCCGATGTTTTGCTCGGGGCCAAAATGATCGGCTTTGTGGGCCTCGCCTCCACCCAGGCCGATACGGAAATATTCATCATTCAAATGTTGCAAAACGGGCTCGACCCCGCGCGGCTCAGGGAGCTCTTCCCGCCCATCAAGGAAGACATCACGCCCGAATTCCTCGGGATCATCCGGCAGGTCAAAACATCCATGCCGGTCATCACGCCGAACACACCCTGGAAGCACCTGCTGCCTTCCTTCTCAGCCAGCAATAATTGGGCGGTTGCCCCGCAAAGGTCCGCTTCAGGCAGGTCCATCCTGTGCGCCGACCCGCATCTCGGGCTGCAGCTTCCAAACATCTGGTACACCGCTTCACTGCGCTGCGGTGATCAATTCCTGACAGGGGCCACTGTCGCGGGTGTGCCCGCCGTCGCGATCGGGCGCTCCAATCACCTGGCGTGGGCCGCGACCTATGGCACCATGGACTTAAGCGATTTCTTCATCGAGCAGGTCAGGGATGGCAATGTCCGCCGCGGCGATGCCTGGGTTCCGTACGCTGTCCGTGAGGAAGTCATCCGACCCATGAAAGGCGCGTCCATCACCCTGCGTGTCTGCTCCACCGAACATGGGCTGCTCGAAAGCGAACCAACCGAAAACGGCTACCATCTTTCCTTCGCCCTTTCGATCAAAAAATATCCGGGTTCCGCCGCGCAAAGCCTGGATGGTTTCTTCAAGATCTTCAAAGCCCAAAGCGCCGCCGAAGCGCTCGATCATTTTGCCGAGTTGACCTTCTCCCCGTTCAACTGGCTCATCGCGGATGCGGATACTGTCGGCTACCAATTGGGTGGGCTCTTCCCCGAAAAGCGCCCGGGCACCTCGGGCCTGCTGCCCTACCTCGGTTGGGATCCCGCGGACGATTGGCGCGGCGCCGTTGACCCGCGCCGCTATCCGCGCACACTCGACCCTCAGGGCGGCATGCATGTCACCGCCAACAATGACTTCAACCACCTGGGCGATGTTCAGCCGATGACCCTGCCCATGGCGCCCTACCGTGCAGATCTGATCCGCCGCCGGCTGGAGGAAAAAGACAAACTGACAGTGGAGGATATGAAGCGCATCCACTATGACCGCTATTCCCTGCAAGCCGAAAAATTCATGGCGCTTCTGACCCCACTCCTTCCTGATTCACCCAATGGGCAGATCCTGCGCGATTGGGATCTATGCTACACTGCTGACTCTGTCGGCGCGGCCTTGTTCGAAAATGTGTACTTCGCGCTGGTCAAGCTGGTCTTCGGGGAGATGGGCATCGGCACCGATGTCATGGCGCGGGCAATGGAAGAGACCACCCTGTTTGCCATGCTGCACGGCAATTTTGACGCGGTCCTGCTCAAGGAAGACTCGGTCTGGTTCAACAGCCAACCGCGTGCCGAACTGCTCAAAGAGGCGCTCAAGCGCGGGTTGGAAAAACCGGCGCCGCGTCACGGCGCGACCCGGCGCATTTACATCAACAACCTTTTCTTCGGCGGAAAACTGCCGCGCTTCCTCGGCTTTGATTATGCATTTGAGCACATTGGAAGCCGGGCCACGATCCCGCAGGCGCAGTTATATCGCAGCGCCGGCCGCGACAACTCCTTCGCCGCCACCTTCCGCATGATCTGCGACTTCGCCGATACGGAGGTGCATACCAACATGTCCGGCGGCGCATCGGGCAGCCGCTTCTCGCCTTACTACACATCCGGCACAAAAGATTGGCTCGAAGGCAGGTACCAGGTGATCAAGCCATAATGGGCTGGCGCGCAGGTGCGTTTCCCAAGACCTGATAAATCACCCCTAGCAAAATCAATATTAAAGTTTTCGAAAGAAAACGCCCGGGTCTGCCGAAATGGCGTTGGGAAGAACACCCGCCAAATATTACTGCATACCAATGCGGAGTTATATTGAGCTTGTCGAAACAAGCCATAAGGGATAGTCAGGACATAGGATCAGGAGCTGATGGGCTATGAAAACCAGGAAAATACAATGGCGTTCCCTCCGCAGGTTTAAGAAAAAGGGGGATGAAAGAAGAAGCCAGGCTGAGAAGGCAATGGAGGAGAATGAAAAAATATTCTCGTCCTTCCTCGAACACAGCCAGGTCTATATATTCTTCAAGGATAAGAACATCCGCATTCTAAGATTGAGCAAAAATTACGAGCAAATGTTCGGGAAGCCTGTCAGCGATCTGCTTGGAAAGACAATGAATGAGATCTTTCCCTCTGATCTCGCCAAAAGGATGATGGCAGACGATCTGCGGGTATTGAACGAAGGCAAACCTGTCAATATTGTCGAGGAATTCAATGGGCATATTTATGAAACAACCAAATTCCCCATATATAAAAATGGAAAGCCGAATATACTGGCCGGGGTCACGATTGACATCACCAAACGTAGGCGGGCCGAGGAGGAACTACGGCGCAATCAGTCCATGCTGGCACGCACTGAAAGTGTTGCGCAGATCGGCAGTTGGGAATGGGATGTTGCGGCAGACATCGTAACATGGTCCGATGAGCTGTTCCACTTTTTCCAGAGAAACCCGGCCGACGGGGCGCCCTCCTTTGCAGCGCATTCGGAACTCTATTACCCTGAAGACATGCAGCGGCTCGTCGCGGCAGTCGGAGCCGCCATAAATAACGGCACGCCATATGAAATGGAACTGCGCGCCATCCGCAAAGACGGCACGGCGCGAATATGCCTGGCCCGCGGGCATGTGGAGGTGAACCCTCAAAAACACGTCACGCGTCTTTTTGGATCATTACAGGACATCACTGAACGCAAGCAGGCGGATGAGAAACTGCAAAAATCCGAAGCCAGCCTCAGGGCGCTGTTCGAGTATAGCGACCAGTCCTTCTTGTTAATTGATCTTGATCGTAAGATCCAATCTTTTAACAAAATCGCAAATGAACGCGCAATGAAGGTTTTTGGAAAAGAGATTCACCTGGGCGATTCCATCTATGAAATGGTTATCCCGCGGGACCGGGAGAATTTTGACCGGAATTTCCAGCGTGCGCTGAATGGCGAATTGGTGCGAATCGAAAAATATTTCAAGGCGGGCGCAGTCGAACTATGCTACGAGTTTCACTATGCACCGGTGCGCCTTGATGGAAAAAAGATATCAGGCGTGTTCTTTAGCAACCAGGATATTACCGAGCGCAAGCGTGCCGAAAACGCCCTAAAAATTGCAAACGAACAATTGGGTTTACGCATCATTGAAGTGGAAAATCTCCAGGATGCACTGCGTGAACAGGCCCTGTGTGATCCGCTGACCGGGTTGTATAACCGTCGGTATCTTGATGAAACCCTGGCGCGTGAGATCATGCGGGTTGGGCGCGAGAATGCCCCCTTGAGCGTTATCATGTCGGATATTGACAACTTCAAAACGATCAACGATATCTACGGGCACCAGGTCGGCGACAAATTTCTGGTGGAGATCGCCAGCCTGATGAAAACCCATGCGCGCAGTTCGGATATTGTCTGCCGTTATGGGGGCGAGGAATTCCTGCTGGTACTGCCCGGCACAAATCTTGACTTTGCCGCCAAACGCGCGGAAGAGTCAAGACAAAAATGTGCAGAGATCATCATCCAACATGAGGGGAAAGACCTGAAGGTAACATTGTCTTTCGGTGTGGCTGCCTACCCCGAGCATGGAAAAGAACCGGGGGATATCATCTCAAAATCAGATAAAGCCATGTATCAATCGAAACAATCCGGGCGAAACCGGGTGACGGTATGGAGCGGGGATCAATGATCGATGGTATTAATTTCAAGACAGATATGACATCTTAGCGTGTCCGCCGGTTATCCCTTATCCTCTCCTAACAGCTTTTGATCTTTGTCGAATCATCAAGATTCCCGGCCATGCACGAGCACACAGGTCGATTGTTTGTACCGTAAGTG
>CAYLOW010000228.1:0-7097 GCA_964385315.1 uncultured Anaerolinea sp. | reverse complement strand
ATGAAATAAACCAGGCTCAACAACGAAAGGATCAAGGTGAACCAGAAGGTCTCCAGAATGAGGGCCAGCGCCAAAAAGACCAGCAGGATATCGGCGGTGCGCTTTCCAACCTTCCTTGCCAGCGGTTCCCATGCATGGGTCAACGCTTTGGATATTTCGTGGAATGCTTTCAATAAGGCAGATAACATGTCGGGCCTCCATCGGTTCAACGGTCAACATCTTCCAATTTCTCCTCTTCGTTTTTGAAAAATACCCCGTCCTTGCAACAGGTGATTTGTGCAATGGCGGGGCGATCCTGCTTATGCTCTTTTGTCTTTTCTGCTGCGCCGGGCAGAGATGATGCCTTCCCGTTCTTCCCTGCTCAGCTTCACATATTCATTACTCACACCGGGGGAGGTCGTGCCCGGCCATTGAATGCCCAGCTTTTTGCTGAACTTCATGGCAGATGCCGCGAACTGGGTGAGCAGGGCTCCGGTCAACAGGACGGGGTTCTCAGTCAGCAGGTCCAGGAATGACTGCTGCGCTTTCAGGAATGCGATCTCCATGGTGAGGGCGGCGATCTGGTCTTTCAGGGCCCCTCTTTCGGCTTCCAGTGCATCGACCTGTCCCTGCAGGCCCGTGATCGTTTGTCTGTCCTTCAGGCTCTGGTCCTGGCATGTGCCCAATTGGGTCTGCATCCGGGTCAATTGCGCGTTCAGCTCCTCGATCTTGTTCTTTAGTTCCCGGGCTTCCTGCCGTGTCTGCAGTCCGTCCGAGAGGACGAACCCGAAGGCGATCAGGATCACTACAATCAGGAAAATCAAGGTTCCGGCTTTCATGCTTCACACTCCTTTCCGTTCCACCAGGGGTATGGGTTCAACGGTTGATGCAAAAGATGTTTGTCAGGCGGTGTCCTTTCATGTTCTGATCACACTCGTATCATAGCCATTTGGCACCTGGCTGTATATTCCTTTCGTAATAAAAAAAAGAGTGACCTGTAAGGGTCACTCAATTAATCAGATTAAACAAAGGAAGTAATCTTTGGCGGGCCGGGGAGTAAACCCAGGAGTAGCGCCTTTCTTTTGGCCTCCACCGAAGTTACATCAAATTGCGCAGTCTGGCCAGCCGCACGGCTTCCTTCGTTGTTTTGACTTTCAATTTTTCACGGATATTCTTGGTGTGCGCTTTGATCGTGTTGACCTCGATGTGCAGTTCCGCTGCAATTTGCGCCTCCGTTTTATCTTCCCCGAACAGGCGCAGCACCTCCAGCTCGCGGTCCGATAAATGGATCTGCAGTGAGGTGCGCGGCGGCGCTTCCTTGACCTTCTCAAGGTACTGGCCGAGAAGGTCCCCATAATATGTGCCGCCATCGGCGACAATGCGGATTACTTTTTCCAGTGATACCCCATGAATGTGTTTGCTGACGAAAGCCTTTACCCCCAGGCTGACCGCTTTTTGAAAATATTCCAACCCTTCAAAAACAGTATAGATAATGCAGTGGGTCCGGGGCGAGATCTCACGTATGGCCCGGACGGCTTCATACCCCGCCTCCGTATCGGTTGTGCGTATTCGCAGGTCAACCACGGCGACAGTGGGTTGATATTTTTGAACGTCTTCCAGGAAGGGGCCCAATTCATCCCGGGCTGAGCAAATGCGGATGTCCGGTTTGTCCAGCTCGATGCACATTCCCTTGAGCATCGGCTCATTGTCTTCCAGAATGGCGACCGTGATCATGTTCTTTTCATTGGATGGTTTCTTGCCGTGCATGGGAACCTCATTTAGATGGATTTATTCACAGGAATTGACAGGTCGATTGTAGTCCCTTTGCCCGGCTCGCTGCTGAGATTGAAGTCGCCGCCCAGTTCCTTCATGCGATACCGCATGCTGGCCAGACCGTTTACACGCTTGATCTGCTGCAGGTCAAACCCCTGCCCGTTATCAGATACCCGGATATGCAGCACGCCGGCGTGCACATTGCCAGTGATGTCCATGGCAGTGGCGCGCGCATGTTTCGCCGCGTTCGTGATGGCCTCGCGTACGACCAGGAATAATTCCCTTGAAAGCTTGGGCGTTAAATAGGCAGGGTCGATCTTCCATTTCAGTTGAATGTCAAGCTTAAAGATGCGCCGGAAAAGGATGGAAAGTTTATCCAATTCCATTTGCATGTCATTGGTTTGTGCGTCCTCCAGCAGTCCGCTGATGTAGCGGATGTCATTATTAAGGTGGTCGGTCACTTCCTTGGCAGTATCGATCAGCTCCCGCAGTTTTTCCGCGCGGGCGTTTTTCCCGTCAAGCTTTATGCCGTCCAATACTTTGTAAAGGCCGACCGTGTCTCCTTGCAGCGTATCATGGATGCGCTTGGACAGGTCGGTCATTTCCAGCCTGATCGCGTGCTGCTGGGAGTGCATCTTTTGTATTGCCAGCGCGGCCAGGTGGGCAAATGAAAAATAACGGCGCCTGTCCCAAAAAGTGAACGCGCGGGCCTTTCGAAAGTTCAGGAATAATACCCCGACGGACTGGTCGTTATTCAACAGACGGATGATAACGTTCGACTTGATGTTCTCACGTTCAATAAATGTCGGCCTGCCGGTGGCCCGATGCGTGGAAGAGGGCATAAATAAAGGGTGCCGGTCAAGTTCAAGTTCGCGCAGGTCCTCAAAGCAATAGATCGGGTCTCCCCTGTCGATCAGGCGCTGCACCACATTGTCATTCTCCTCGCTGATGTGCTGAAGAAGCTCGGGCTGCATGGGCTGGCCGGCGTAGATCGGCCCCAATACGCCCTCCCGGGATCCCGGGTCGAATGAATACAGCATAACCAGGTCCGCGGCCAGTTCCTGCTGTGCCACATCCGCGATTTCCTGAAGGGTGGCATCCAGGTGGTTTTGGGTGAAGATCGGCATGGCGATCTTTTCGATGATGCGGTTGATCCAGTTAATATGTTCGAACTGTTCGGAATTATCGACCACCCAGCCGATGTTATTGGCGAGGATCTCGATCGCTTTTAGATCCTGGTCCAGAAAATAATCGGCCTGTTGAACCTGGATATCCAATACGCCATACAGGCGGTTGCGGGATTTAATGGGTACCACCAGCTCGGATTTTGTTTTCGGAAACGCCGGGGTTGAAAGATAATGCGGGTCTTTCCCGGCATCGTTTGTTACATGGGGCAGCCCTGTCCTCGCCACCAGGCCGATGATGCTTTCCCCTTCCTGTATTTTCACGGTATATCTGTCTTGAACGAGCTGCTTGCCGCCCTGGCAGGCTGCCGCCACACAGGTCAATTCCTGATCATAGGTGTCAAGGCGGTACACATTGACATGATCGTAGTGCAGATCGCCCCTGATGATCTCAACACTTTTTTCAAGATATTCATTCTCATTCAATTCGGTGCTGGTCCGGAGAAATTTCCCCTCCATTTCGCGGATATGGTTCTGAACTTTGACGATCAAATTAATATCTGCAACCGCGTCACTCATGTAGCGCAACAAAATGTAGGTTAGCCCGGAAATGGAGATCAACCAGAGTGATTTGGTAACATACTCAAGTGTGATCGGGAGCGGGGAACGGATGATCAGGCTGCCTTCCCGGGGGCTGACCATATAAAGACAGACGGCCATGGCGAACAAGGTAAATATGAACCACTTTCTCGAGCCGCGCTGGCTGATCACTGAAATTGCCATCAAATACAGCAGCCAGAGGGTATCCACTTTTACCACCTGTAAATAGGAGGTATTGGCGTAAACATACGCAAGCAGGATGGTAACCCCGGTGATGAGAATCAGCGCCCTGATGAATTGAACGGTCTGGGAATGGTACAGCGGCGCCCACTTTGGATTGGAACGATTGCGAACCCTGAATCCCAAATAGACCCAGTACGTGATCAATGCGCCGCTCATCAACCTGAGATCGATCAAGTAGAGGGAGGCGATAATGATCAGCGAGGTGACAACACCAACAAGGTATGAATAATGTTTTACAAAATAACGGATCCAACGACGGTCCTGCCGGACTTGAGGAACATATAAGCCTTCACCCAACGGGGTATGGATTGTCATAGGTCTCCTGTATTAGTTGTCTAGGCCGCTTTACACGCATTCTATATTGAATTGTCTGAGCCCGCCATTACCTTTTGGGGGAAATATTTCAAAAAAAAGATTAACCCTTTGGCATACTACCTATCCCGTTATTCAGTCAGAATTCACTCTGCAACTTTTTTTTTGTCTTCCCGGCTGGGCGCCGCTCAGGTCTTTGGTTGTTGAAGCTCAATTATATGCCCGGTTCGGGCAGCTGTTATTGTTTGGCAGACCTGGATGTGATTTTTAAAGCTCTCCATATTTGGCACAAAACACCGGGGAGGAATGACTTAAAACCCCAACCTGCGGCAGACGATTATGAGTCCCCAGCGCAATAAGACTGTCTAATTTACTGTGTTGGTGTAATTTGTTTCAGCGGCATGTTTATGGCGCATTACTTTGTGGATGCCTGCGTTATAATCGCACTTATAGACAGGAGAGAACCCATGACTGAATCAAAACCCCTTAACTGGATGCCCATACCCGGCGTCGGTTATTCTGTGATCCGCCGCGGCGACGGCGGCATGACGTTAACCTTCACCGATCTTTCGGATGCCACCCTCGCCCACTGGCATGAATTTGCTCTGGAGCATTTGCTTGGCGCGGACCGGCGCACACGCAACCTGTATGACCTGCGCGCCGTGAAGCAGATCCCCGAAGCCGCCATCCGCATGGCGGTGGATGCGAACAGCGATCCCTCCGCGCGTAACATCCGTGTGGCGGTCGTGGTGGCAGACCAGGCGGTGGCTGATGCGGTCACCAAAGTGGCTTCGCTGGCGCTGGCCGGCTCCGCCTCGGCGATGAAGATCTTTACCGACATCAACGAAGCCGAAGCCTGGCTTGGCCGTTCGTTGGATCAGATCTAATTCACAGACCTGACAGGTTCCCAAAACCTGCCGGGTCTCTTTATTTATGAAATCCTCTTCCTTGCAGATCGGGAGTTTTACGTTCAACTGGGGCTCCCGCACATACGTGATGGGGATCTTGAACGTGACCCCCGATAGTTTTTCAGGCGATGGTATTCTTGCCAGAGGGGATGGAGTCAACGCCGCTGTCGAACAGGCGCGGGACTTTCTTGCCAATGGCGCGGATGTTCTGGATGTGGGCGGCGAATCAACCCGGCCCGGTTCGGCGCCGGTTACTGCCGAAGAAGAGCTGGCGCGTGTGGTCCCCGTGATCCAGGCGCTGCATCATAATTTCCCCGAAGCGCTCATTTCAATTGATACCTATAAGGCGCAGGTTGCCGAAGAGGCGCTCAAGGCTGGCGCGCACATTATCAACGATGTCTGGGGTTTGCGTGCCGATGGCCGGCTCGCATCGGTCGCGGAGAAATACAAGGCGCCCGTATTGTTGATGCACAACCGCAGCAACCCCGTCAGCGTGGAGGTGCGTGAGAAGCTGGGCAATGCCTATGGCGGTTCTGAATATCAGGACCTGATCGAAGATGTGAAGCGCGAACTGCTCGATTGCGTGGCGATCGCGAAGCAGGCCAATATCGCTGATTCACATATCATCCTCGACCCGGGCATCGGGTTTGGGAAAACACGTGAGCAAAACCTGGAACTGGTCGCCCGGTTGGAAGATATCCGCGCCCTGGGGTATCCTGTTTTGCTGGGCACTTCCCGAAAATCGTTCATTGGCTTTACGCTAAACCTGCCCGCCGACGAGCGCATGGAAGGCACAGCCGCTACGGTTGCAGTGGGTATCGCGCGCGGCGCGGATATTGTCCGCGTGCATGATGTCAGGGAAATGGCGCGTGTGGCAAGGATGACGGATGCGATCGTAAGAAGACCCGCCCCTGCGCTTGACTGAAGAAGAACGTTTCCCCCTGTTCAGGATGTAAACATGGAAGAATATTCAAGAGAACTGCTCCGCTCGGGAATTATCGAGGCGAAGGCCGGCAATTTGGAATCCGCCCGCCGCTATCTTGACCGTGCCATTTACATGGGCAGCTCGCATGACCTGCTGGCGGAGGCCTGGTTTTGGATGGGCGAGGTCACGCCCGACCCTATTGAAAAACGTAAGGCGCTGGAAAATTGTCTTTCCCACGACCTGCGGCATTCACGCGCGCGGCGTTCGCTGGCGATCCTTGACGGCAAGCTCAAGGCGGATGAGGTGGTTAACCCTGATAAGCTGCCTGTCCCTCCCGATGAAAGCCGAAAGGCAGACGCAGACAGATTTATGTGCCCCAAATGCGGCGGGCGCATGGCATTTTCTCCCGATGGTCAGGGGCTTGTTTGTGAATACTGCGCGCGCAATAACACCCTTGGCAGGGATCCGCGTGAGGCAGACGAGAAGGATTTCATCATTGCCATGGCGACCATCCGCGGGCATGGCAGTCCCCTGCAGGAACAGGTCTTTCATTGCAATGGCTGTGGTGCTGAATTCATCCTGCCGCCAAAACAGATCTCAGCCTCCTGCGCCTACTGCGGCTCGCCGCATGTGGTCAGTCTTGAAAAGACAAAAGACCTGCTCGCGCCGGATGGAATTATTCCGCATGTCTTCGACCGGAAGCGGGCGATCAAGCTGCTCATTGACTGGGTCGAGGGCGGCGGCATCAAACCTGAAAAAAAAGTGGAACTTCCACGCGGGTTGTACCTGCCGCTCTGGACCTTCGATGTGGGCGGCGCGATCGACTACACCTACGAAATGACAACCACAGAAGAGCAGATGTTTGGGCGGCGCGATGAAAAAAAGGTCGTCCGAGTATCTGATCAATACCCCGTCATGGTCAACGACCTGCCGCTCCCGGCCTCCAAAAAACCGTCCGCTGTTTTTCTGTCGCTGGTAGATTCCTTCGAGATGAGATCCATCAAGCCGTATGACCCGCGCTACCTGGCCGACTGGCCCGCCGAGATCTATGATGTATCGATGGCGGATGCCTCGCTGGATGCCCGCAGCCAGACCTATAAAAAATATAAGCGCGACCTGCCGCGGCTCATTAACAATATGAACATCGTGCATACCTCATCCGCGAACCTGGTGATCGATTCGTTCAAACTCAACCTGCTCCCGGTCTGGGTGACGGAACTGCCCTTTGACGGG
>CAYLOW010000227.1:0-7100 GCA_964385315.1 uncultured Anaerolinea sp. | reverse complement strand
ACTTTCTGCCAGCGGCTGGCGAGCTGGTCGTCTTTCGGCAGGAAGGCGCGGTCGAATTCGTGATAGCGGTTGAGGCTGCCCGCGATCTGATCCACACGGATGGTTTTTACACCGCGATAAATGGGGCCGCCGATGCGAAGTTTTTCCTTCACGTCATCATAGGAAAGCAGTTTGGTAGGCTGGCCCGAAAGCACAGCCAACACCTGGTTGATGAAGGATTTGAATCGCGCCCTGCCAAAGTCGGCGCGCGCGCGGGATGAAATATCGTCAGACATATTAATGACTCGCTTCTATTATTTTATAGGGGTAAACATTCATGACCTTTGTAATGTCAATCGTGGTTTCAGGGCTGGCAAGGTTTCGTTTGTAAAAATGAGTATGCCCGTGAAAAAGATACCGGGGCCGTGCAATGCGGATGAGCCAATTCAGAGCTTTCAATCCGTGATGAGCAGGGTCGGTATCGTCATGGATGCCGAAAGGGGGTGAATGACTGATGAGGATGTCGAGCGCGCGCCCGTATTGCATACGGTTGAGAAGCAGGCGGGGAAGCATGGAAAAGGCTCTCAGATAGGCTTCGGGTTGGGTGTATTGGTTGACACCGTCGGGACGGTAGCGGATGGAACCGCCGAATCCACCGATCAGGAATTTTTTGAGGCGGATAATTTTGAGGTCCAGGTTGGATCCGCCTTCGGCATGGGAATTTTCTGAGCGCGGGTCATGGTTGCCCGGCACGTAATACATTGGCACGTTTAATACGGTCACCAAATATTCCAGGTACGCGAAGGGCATATCGCCGCAGCCTAGGATGATTTCCACATCCCGGAAATGCCCGTTGGATGAGAGGCTGTATACACGTTCAACTACCTGGTCGCTCACTGCAAAAATTTTCACTATTCTTCATTTTGCCGTAGAAAGCGAATCCCTGCAAGTCAAATTGCCTGCAAAGCCGTTTTTTTTTCAAGGCCAGGGGTTCATGTCTTGATTTCGCAGGGAAAACAAAAGCATGATGCTATTATCAATTTTATATGGACCAGCGCAATGCCCAACAGGGATTAGCAGGATTGAAAAAGCTGTGTCTGAAAAATTGAAGTTGTCTGGCATTTGCAAATACCACTACTGCACACTATAATTCATTCAAGCCGGTTAACACCGCAGGAGTCTTCTCTGGAAACAAGAAAAATCACTTCACCCATAGGTTCTGATTCAGAGGGAAGTTCCCATCCCCGTCAGCAGCTTCCCTCTGATATTACGCTGGTTGGCCGTTACAGCATCCAGGATGTGATTGGAGTGGGAGGCATGGGGTCGGTATACCGCGCCCGTGACCTGCACTTTCCCAATGTGGTTAAGCTGGTTGCAGTTAAGGAGATGATCAATTCCGCCCCCGATCCGCTGGTGCGCCAGACGATCGTCCAGAATTTTGAGCGTGAAGCCAATATGCTCGCCACGCTTAATCACCCGGCCATCCCCCGTATTTATGATTATTTTACCCAGAATGACCGCTCCTATCTTGTCCTGGAATTTATCCATGGCAAAGACCTGGAAACGGTGATTGCAGACACCAATGGTTTCCTGCCCGAAGACCAGGTGATTAGTTGGGCAATTCAGTTATGTGATGTAATATCCTATCTGCACGCGCACAAGCCGGACCCGGTCATCTTCCGTGATATGAAGCCTTCGAACGTGATGATCAACCAGAACGGCGATGTGGTGCTTGTGGATTTTGGCATTGCGAAGACCTTTCAAAGCGGCCAAAAAGGGACCATGATCGGCACGGAGGGATATTCGCCGCCAGAACAATATCGCGGTGAAGCTTCACCGCTGGCAGATATTTATTCGCTCGGGGCCACGCTGCATCATGCCATTACCCGCCGCGACCCGCGCCTTGAGCCGCCGTTCTCTTTTGCAGAGCGCCCGGTCCGCCGCATCAACACGAATGTCTCGACCGAGTTTGAAGCGGTGATTAATGTCGCCTTGCAGTACTCCCCTGCGGACCGTTTCCCAAGTGCAACCGCCATGAAGGATGCGCTGATGAGTGTGGCGCGCAAGACGGGGGCGCTCTCCAGAATTTCGGCTGCCCTGCCGGTCTCCAGCGGGGGCAACAGTGCGATCAAGCCGCTCTGGTCTTTCAAGTGTGAAGATGAAATACGCGGCGCGCCGGTCCTGCATCAGGGCGTTTTGTTCATGGGATGTTATGACAACAATCTGTATGCATTGAATGCGGCTGACGGGCAATTCCAATGGAAGTATGCCACGGAAGGGGGGATCGTAACGCGGCCGATGGTGTACGATAATAATCTTATCTTTGGCTCGGAAGATAAACGACTGCATGTTATAAATGTACGCTCCGGCAAGGTCATGTGGACGTATTACACGGATGGAAAAATATATTCCTCGCCGCGCTATGCAGACGGTCATATCTTTTTTGGCTCCGAGGACCAGTATCTGCACGCTATCAATATCAACAGCGGACGTGCCACCTGGAAGTTTTCCACAGATGCGCCAATCTTTTCCTCGCCCCTGGTTGCCAATGGGTTGATCTTCTTTGGCAATGAAGCCGGCGGGTTCTATGCTGTTGATTTTCGCGGTGAAATGAAGTGGCGTTTTCAATCCAAACGCGCAATCACCTCCTCTCCGGTAAACAAGGGGCAGGCGGTTTATGTCTCTTCCGTGGATGGCTCCCTATACGCCTTGGATGCAGGGAATGGGTGGCCGATCTGGAAATTCCGTCTGGGGAAAGGCTCCATCTCATCCCCTGTTCTCGCAGATGATTATGTCTTTGTCGGCGCGGCAGATGGTTTTATTTATTGTGTGGATCTGCGCAATGCAAAGGAAGTCTGGCGTTTCCATACTGAAAATCAAGTGAGCAGTTCCCCGGTCATTTACAAAGATTCCATTTATTGCGGCTCTGTGGATGGCAGCATGTATTGTCTTGAATACCGCACGGGCCGCCTGCGCTGGAAGTTTGAATCACAAGCCGCAATTGCAGGATCGCCTGTGGTATTTGACGATATTGTCTATTTTGGATCAACAGATCATCATGTTTATGCTTTATTCGCTTAAAAGGAGTTCCTGTGGCTGATTTCATTAAAAAACTGTTTGAGAAAAAAACGAAAGGGCAACCTGCGCAGCAGAAACCGGTTGACCAGAGCGTTACCGCGCCGCTTTCAGACCAACAGATCAACTCCATCCTGATGAACCAATACCTGAAGTATGAGATGAAGCAGCTTATTGCCAGCGTAGGGCAGTCGGTTGGAAAACAGCGTGAACACAATGAAGACAGCCTGCTTGCCATGACCACCACCATTTCCGGCGGGGCGGAGAGCATTCCTTTCGGGTTGTATATTGTCGCGGATGGCATGGGGGGGCATCAGTTTGGCGAAGTGGCAAGCAATGCCGCAGTGCGTATCATGGGCGGCAACATTAACAAGAAATTTCATTCCTATCTTTATAATTTACCCACCCAGATCCTTCAGGAGTCCCTGCAGGAGGTGATGGAAACGTCGGTCATGGAAGCCCATCGTTATGTTCAGCGCGAAGCGCCGGGCAGCGGCACCACCGTTACGGCTGCGCTTGTTTTGGGGCAGCAGGTGACGATCGCACATGTGGGTGACAGCCGCGCGTATTCGGTATACCCTGACGGGCGGATCGAACCGATCACCCGTGATCATTCACTTGTCAAACGTCTGGAAGAACTCGGCCATCTCAGCAAGGACGAAGTTGCCAATTTTCCGCACCGCAACGTGTTGATCCGCGCTTTGGGGCAGGGGGAGGCGCTTGAAGCAGATATATTCACCGTTCCATTTCCAATGGGCGGCACCCTCATGTTGTGCAGTGATGGTTTGTGGGGTGTTGTCAGCGACAAGGATATTCAGCGCTTTATCACAGAATCCCCCACACTGCACCGCGCATGTCAAAGCATGGTCGAAGCCGCGAATGCGGCGGGCGGTCCGGATAATATTACTGTTGTTCTTGTTCAGATGATCGGATAATTATGCCGTTGAGTAAACCGGATTATTATGCCATTCTTGGCGTTTTTTATGATGCCTCGCAGGAGGAGATAAAACACGCCTATATTGATATTGTCCAACGGCTGCATCCGGATAAAAACGTGGCTGCGGGCGAAACCGAATTATTCCTTGAGGTACAAAAAGCCTACGAGGTTCTTTCCAATCCCAAGCGGCGCAATTTATATGACGCCACCCTGCCGCCTGAGATCAGCGGAAATTCTTTTTTAAAACACGAAATTTTATTCAGCCGCCCCAACCTGGTCAGGATGGGCGAAACACAATTGCTTTACATGCTGCTTGCGGTAAGTCCGCGCGAAGAAAAGGAGAATATTCCCTCCCCCCCGCTTAATATCTGTCTTGTACTGGATCGTTCCACTTCCATGCAGGGCGAAAAGATGGACATGGTGAAAGCCACAGCCATTCATTTACTGCGCGGTTTACGCACGGAAGATGTGTTCAGCATGGTCGCATTCAGTGATTTTGCCGAAGTGATCATTCCTGCCGCGGTAAATACCGATAAAAGGAAGCAGGAAGGGCGCATTCAGATGATCTCCACATCCGGTGCGACCGAAATTTACAATGGTTTGAAAGCCGGCTTGCAGGAAGTGCGCCGCACGGCTCACCCTTCACGCGTAAATCACATTATTTTGCTGACTGACGGGCATACGTATGGAGATGAACAGGATTGTCTAAGGCTGGCCGAGGAAGCTGCCGCCCAGAATATTGGGATCAGCGGCATGGGGATTGGCAGTGATTGGAATGATATTTTTCTCGATGCCCTCGCCGGTAAAACAGGCGGTTCCTCCTCTTATATCTCAAAGCCCAAGGATATTCACCGCCTGCTTGTGGATAAATTCAATGCACTCATCAGCACCTATGTGGATGATGTGATCCTTGAGTTTGAAGAGCAGGAAAACGTAAAAATTAATTATGCGTTTCGTCTGCACCCTGACGCCAGTTCCATAGCAGGCGCATCCCCAATGCACCTTGGCCCCATCCTTCGGGAAACTCCCCTGCAGGTGCTGTTTGAATTTGTAGTTAATCCGTCAGCCTTGAATGCGGATGTGATCACCCTTCTGGGCGGTTCGTTGAAGGCTTCCATTACAGCAAGCCCCACACCGATTCCACCCATTCGATTAAACCTCAGACGTGAAATTTACCCCGATCCCTCGCCTGAGCCGCCTCCAACGCGTGTTTTAAACTCGCTCTCACGTTTAACCCTGTATCGAATGCAGGAACGCGCCCGTGCTGCTGCAGATGCCGGTCAATTCGATTCGGCTGCGCGCCACCTGAAAAATCTTGCAACTCACCTGCTATCCAACGGCGAGCATGCAATGGCCAAAACGGCCTTGGTCGAAGCCGACAACCTGGAAAAAATGCACGCCTGGAGCGCAAGCGGAAATAAGGATGTCAAATATGGCACCCGTGCACTTTTGGCGGGCGGCGTAAAAGGGAAAGAAAAATGATCATTTGTTCCAACTGTAAGCATTCCAATATGGAAGGCGCCATGTTTTGCTCGGATTGCGGCGTTAAACTGGCCGGCACCACCGATGCCCTAACCACCCAAAATATAACAACAGAGCAGTTTGAGAGGGTCAGGGACCTTGCCCCCGGCAGAGATGACAGGTATCAGTCATTTGGTGATGGGGATGCATGGGGAAGCCTGCATTTACTGGATACGGGACAGGTGCTTCCGCTTTCCTCACGAAATGAGTTTACAATGGGGCGCATTAGTGAAGGGCAGCCGATCATGCCCGATATCGATCTCTCGCCCTATCAAGCCTATGCAGCGGGTGTATCGCGGCTTCATGCGGTGATCAAGCGGAACGGCGGACGCATTACCTTCATTGACCTCGGATCCGCCAACGGTACGTACATTAACGGAAAACGCCTCGTCCCCAATGTCGAGCAGGCGCTTAATCATGGCGATATCATCGCCCTTGGAAAGTTAAAACTCCAGGTCTTGTTCAAGAATATATAATACAAAGAGAGTCTCCCATGTCATATTCTGTTATTTTACATGTTACGGGTGAATCAGCCATTTTAGGCGAAGTGGACGAATTGCCCAAGCCCACAGATAATATTATTGTCGTCTCAAATCCACGCCAGCGCGATGGCAAGGACCTGCACTTCATTAATAATAATGTTGTCAAGGTTATCTGGCCCATCGCCAAGGTTAATTTTATTGAAATCCTTCAAGACGCCGAAGAAGAAAAGATCATTGGATTCGTGAGGGAATAGAAATGGCCAACTCGATGGAACGCCGCCGCATTCTTGTTGTCGACGATGAAGAGCGAATGGTGCGCTTCATCCGCATGAACCTTGAGCATGATGGCTTTCAGGTCAGCGAAGCCTTTAATGGCAAACAAGCCATTCAGAAACTGCGTGATGTCACCCCTGATCTAATTTTGCTGGATATCATGATGCCCGACCTGGATGGGTTTGAGGTGCTGGAAACCATCCGTGAGATCACCAATGTGCCGGTCATCATGCTTACCGCCAAAGGCGAAGAGGATGATCGGGTGCGCGGACTCGAAGGCGGCGCGGATGATTACGTCACCAAGCCGTTCAGCCCGCGTGAACTGGTCAGCCGTGTGAAGGCGGTACTGCGCCGTACCGAGGGAGCGACCGGTTCCATGCACGGTTTGCTCGAAGTGGACAAACGCCTCAAAATAGATTTTGACCGCCGCGAGATATGGCTGGAAGGCAAACTTGTAAAACTCCGCCCAACTGAATACCGCCTGCTTTTTCACCTTGTACAAAATGCGGGCTGGGTTGTTTCGCATGATCAGTTGCTGCAAAAAGTTTGGGGATATGAGTATCGTGATGAACCCCATTATGTGCGCCTCTACATCAACTACCTGCGCCAGAAATTGGAGAAGGACCCCGCCGACCCCAAATATATTCTCACCGAGCGCGGCGTGGGATATCGTTTTGTGGATTACAAGCGCGGCAAAGAATAAATAAAATTATTAATAAAACGGGTACAAAACGCCTACGTTTTTTTAACGCAGGCGTTTATATTAAGCGTGTAAGTCAAAACGTAACTGCTCACGCGAAATCTGGTTGAAGCAGGAAAGGCAAGATGGGCGT
>CAYLOW010000226.1:1775-7100 GCA_964385315.1 uncultured Anaerolinea sp. | reverse complement strand
GGCTGGATCAGGATGCCTCCGAAATGTTGGATGAAGTTCTGCGCTCCGTCGCCGCCGAAGGTCGCACGGTGGTCATGACCTCTCACGACCTCGCCCGCGCCGAAGATCTCGCCACTCGCTTTGACATCCTCTCACGTGGCGTGATCGCCGCCTCCGCCACACATAAAGAATTGCAAAACTCAAACCTGCTCACATTCTACAAACAGGCATTGGTGGATTGATCATGGCAACAAAAACACCTCCCCCCTCCGGGACCCGCAACGCGTCCCCGTCCCTGCTCAAAGCCACATTCGCCATCGTGCACAAAGACCTGGCCGCCGAACTGCGCTCGTTTGAATTGATCTCCGCCATGCTGGTTTTTTCCCTGCTGGTCATCATCATCTTCAACTTTGCGCTGGAACTGGATGTGAAGGTGCGGCAGTCCGTCACCGCGGGCGTCCTGTGGACGACATTCGCCTTTGCAGGCACCCTCGGTCTGAACCGGTCCATGTCCACTGAAAAGGACCGCGGCTGCATGGACGGCCTGCTGCTCGCCCCTGTGGACCGCTCCGCCATTTATTTTGGCAAAGCCATCAGCAACCTGGCCTTCATGCTGATCGTTGAAGCGATCGTCCTGCCGGTGTACAGTGTTTTGTATAATGTGAACCTCTTCCGCCTGGACCTGCTCGGCATCATCCTGCTTGGATCGATCGGATATACAGCCGTCGGCACACTGCTCTCCGCCATGTCTGTTCAGACCCGCACCCGCGAAGTCCTGCTGCCGATCCTGTTATTCCCCGTCGCGATCCCCGTGCTTTTGGCCGCTGTTAAAGCAAGCAGCAGTTTACTGGCAGGCGCTGAATTTTCTGAAGTCCTCACCCCGCTTAACATCCTGATCGTGTATGACCTTGTTTTTATTGCCGTCGCGTTCATGCTTTTTGACCACGTGGTGGAAGAGTAGTTCATATCCTTCCCGCAATGAGATGAATTTTATTTTTTTATTTATTCAGGAGTAACCATGCAACCCAAACCAATTGCACTAAAAATACTTGATGTCGTGTCTCTTGTTGTTTTGGCGGTATCCACTTACCTGGCGCTTTTCTTCGCCCCGACCGAAATGGTAATGGGCCAGGTACAGCGCGTCTTCTATTTCCACATTGGCACAGCATGGGTCGGCTTGCTCGGCTTTATTATCGCAGCCGCATCAGGTATCGTCTACCTCGTCACCAAAGATATGAAATGGGATCGCTTTGAAGTTGCCGCTGTCGAAGTCAGCACGGTATTCTTCTTCCTGACCATCGTGCTTGGATCCATCTGGGCCCGCCCCGCCTGGAATACCTGGTGGACCTGGGACCCGCGCCTGACCACAGCCGCCGTCACCGAATTGATATACATCGCCTACTTCATGCTGCGCCAGGGAATTGAAGACCCCGAAAAACGCGCCCGCTTTGGCGCGGTCTACACCCTGCTGGGCGGCGTCAGCGCCCCGATCACCTTCATGGTGATCCGCCTGTTCCGCTCCATTCACCCGGTGGTGGTTGGCGCGGCAAATGCCAGCCAGGAAAAACTCGGCATGACAAGCGATATGAAGGTCGCATTTTTCTTCGCCCTCTTCGCCTTCACCGTCATTTTTGTCGACCTGATCTGGCACCGAATTCGTCTCAGCGGCCTGGAAGAAAAGGTCGAACAGCTTAAGCTCAAAGTCTTAATGTAAAGAACGGAGAATTTTATGGATACCATCCCCGACACCTCAAGCTATATGATCGCAGGCTTTGCCATCAGTTTTATCACCATGGGCATTTACGTCCTCAGCCTTTATGTCCGCAACCTCAACCTCAAGCGGGACATTGAAACTCTTGAAGCCATGCAGACCGAAAAACCGAAGTCAAAAAAATAACATAAAAAAGACATCCCGCCCAATTCTGAGCGGGATGTCTTTTTTATGACCTATTCAAAGATCCTTCGATAAAGGTCTGACTCGAGCAGACCGTTCGGGTCGCAGCGCTTCTTGAGTTTCTTGAACTTCGCGATGGTTTCCTCCCCATAAAACTTCCGCGCAGTTTCAGCCGTGGTTTCACTGTTCTTTGCAAAATAAAACCTGCCCCCCGCCTGAATAACGATCTTATCAAACTCCTGCAGCATCGCGCCGAGCTTGGTGCGATTTCTATCTGTGACTTTAAAATCCATGGCCAGGGAAAAGCCATCGACTGCGTGGGTCAGCAGGAAATTATCAGGGCGGTGGCGTTTGGTCACGCCAAGATAGTTTGGCAGGCCGTTACGCAGGGAGAGCCGCAGGATCTCCGTCCACGCATCCTCCGCGGTTTCCTTTGGCAGGAAGGATTGATATTGGATCAACCCGCCACGCCCGTAGATAAACTCCCAGTTGGGAACATAATCCAGTAAAAAATGGAAAGCCGCATGAGACTGGCGGAAGGTATGTTTTCGCAGCGAGGCAATATATTTTGCAGTATTAACTCCCCAGACGCCCAGATTGTTCGTAAATGGCGCCATAAAGTAATGAAGGATCGATTTTGGGAACACGCCAAAAATAAGCGGCGGCAGCACCTGGTTCGAGACCTTCATTGTTTCACGGGGGTTTGGGTCTTCGCCTTCCTTCAAATATCGCGTCGCGTGGATCTGCCCGCGCCCAAGCGACTTGCCGCCCGCGGTCCCATCCAGCCAACCGACAATATAGTTATGATTGGGGGCGCCTTCCAGCAGACTGGCAAGGTGTTCGTGTAAATTTCTGACAGGGAACGCATCCACAGACAAAAGACCCGAGTAGATGCGCTTCATTTGCATCGTGATGGAGGTGAAGATTCCCAGCATCCCCAGGCCGCTGATCATGGCATGGAATAAGTCGCCATTCTTTTTGGGAGAGCAGGTGATCTCTGCGCCCGTGGGCAAAATAGCGGTGAACTCAACCACATGCTCACCGATGGGTCCCATTTTAAAATTATTCTTTCCATGAATGTTCGCGGCAAGGCAGCCGCCCAGGGTGGTGGTCATGGTACCTGAGACAACCGGCGGCCACCAGCCCTCGGGTTCCACTTTTTGCCAGACCTGTTCGAGCGTGGTCCCGGGCTGCGCAGTGATGAGCCCCGTGGCCGGGTCCCATGCTGTAATGGCGTTCATCCTGCACATATTCAGCACAATGCCGCCGCCGAGCAATGCAGCGTCGTTATAACTTCGCCCCGCCCCGCGTGCGGTTACAGTGAGGCCTGATTTTTTAGCAAGGGCAAATGCCTCGTTAATTTCATCAGTGGTGGTGGGGGTGATTAGATAGGAGGGCGCACTCAGAGAGTGCCCAAAATTTTCGAGTTGAGTGAAGTTTTTTTGCATTTCAATTCTCAGTAGGGACCCTGCAGTCTTTTGTTTTCCCCAAAGAGGAAAAAATTTCAGGGCCCGGGTTGGTTAGAACGACATCCGGCGAAAAATGACCGAGGGGACGTGTTGAATGATGAGCATGATCCAGCGCCAGATGGAAGCGGTGTAGACCACCTGTTTGCGTTTGCGCATGGCCTTGTAAATATCATCCGCAGCCTGTTCAGGGGAGATGATGAAGGGTGTACCGCCCTGCGCGGCTTTGACCATTTCGGTATTCACGAAACCGGGCTTGACAGTCAGCACATTGACACCATGACGGGTGAGCCGGTTGCGCAGCGCCTCCAGATAGGTGCTCAACCCCGCCTTGGATGTGTTGTAACCCGGGTTGCCGATGCGGCCGCGGTCACCTGCCACAGAGGAGATGCCCACGATCTGTCCTGCCTTTGCGTGCTGGAACATTTCCGCCGCCGGGCTGAGCCAGGCCATGGCGCCGATCAGGTTCACTTCGATCATCTTGCGGTCGCCTTCAAAACTATAGGTAGTCAAACCGGGAGGAAAGTTTACGCCGGCCGTAAAGACCAAAAGGTCAAGGCCGCCAAGTTCTGCAACGATCCTGCGGAGCAGGCCGGGAACCTCCTCATAATTTGCCACATCATGCTCGTATGGAAATACGCGGGCTTCCCCTTCAGCTGAATTTATTTCTGCACACAGTGTATGAAGTTTATCTTTGCGGCGGGCGATCAAGGCCAGAGTATAGCCTTCCTTTCCCAGCTTCCGGGCAAGGGCGGCGCCTATGCCGTCGGACGCGCCAATGATGATGCCGCGCCGTCTTGGGTTTAAAGGTGTTGCTTGTATGGGTTTGATGGGGGTAGACACGAGAGTCCTCATAATAAAATGATATGAATATTATTCTAACACAATCTCTTTTTTGCCAAATTTGAGCGAATTTGCCCAAAAGGAGGAAATTAAAAAGTGCAGGCTTTGAGAGTCCTCTCAAAGCCTGCACCCGGTTTATCACGAAAATATTATTAAACAAGCAATGACTTAGCAACATTGACTGCGCGGCTTGCATCAGATGAGAAACCATCCGCACCGATCTGTTTGGCATAGGATTCCGTTACCGGCGCGCCGCCGATAATGAACTTAACCTTGTCACGCAGCCCCGCGGCTTGGAACGCGTCGATTGTCTGCTTCATCATCGGCATCGTGGTTGTCAACAGCGCTGACATTGCCACAATGTCGGGTTTCTGTTCCTGCGCCACACGGATGAAATCCTCGACCGGAACATCCACGCCCAGGTCGGTGATCTCAAACCCCGCGCCTTCCAGCATCAACCCCACCAAATTTTTCCCGATATCATGCAGGTCGCCTTTGACCGTGCCTATCAAAACCCGGCCGCTCGACTTTCTGTCTGCCTGCAGCAAACGGGGTTTCAAGATCACCATGCCGCCCTGCATGGCACGGGCCGCGATCAACATCTCAGGTACATAATAATCACCGGCTTCAAAGCGGTTTCCGACCTCCCGCATCGCGGCGATCATCCCGTCATTTAAAATGCTGGCCGGGTCAAGGTTGGCATCCAGCGCAGCCTGCACATTGGACTTCACGCCTTCAAAATCCCCTTCCAATACCGCATCAAATAGTTTTGTAAGTATTTCTTCCATCGTTATCTCCTTAAGGTTTCATACAGATCCCAATGCCTTCCGCATTGAATTGTTCAACAGTTTGTACAGACAGCGGATGTGTGGAGAGATCCGCCAGCAGGGCAAAGGGGACCGTGATATGCTGCGCGCCGGCAAGGAACGCATCCACAGCTTCCTTCCCGGACTTCAAGCTGGCAGCCACGATCTGTGTCTGACTCCCGGCAAGGACTTTTGCAAGGTCCGCCACCAGCGCAAGCCCGTCACCCAGTTGTTTTGCTGCCCGGTTGACATAGACCGCGATATATTCCGCCCCCGCCTCACGCGCCACCAAAGCCTGGGCTGGGTCAAAGATCGCGGTGATACAGCAGGGGAATTC
>CAYLOW010000226.1:0-1675 GCA_964385315.1 uncultured Anaerolinea sp. | reverse complement strand
TTCCTTCGCCTGGCGTGCTTCTTCGAGTTTTGCCGAATCCAGATAAATTGCCATGCTACAACGAAGCCAGAATGCCCTTCATATAATTTTCGATCTCCGCGGCCGTGCCAAAAGACATGGCGCGGCTTGAGATCTCGCGCGCCTGTTCATCCGTCAGTTTCCCGATCAGGTTTTTGGCCTCGGGAATGGCGCGCGGATTCATGCTGAATTCATCCAGACCAAACCCAAGCAGGATCGGGATGGCTTTAGTCATGCCAGCCAGTTCGCCGCACATGCCCACCCATTTCCCTTTTGCATGACCGGCATCGATCGTCTGCCGGATGAGGCGCAGAACGGCGGGATGCAAAGGCTGGAAGAGCCCGGATACCCTCGCGTTGCCGCGATCGACTGCCAATGTGTACTGGGTCAGATCGTTGGTGCCAAGACTAAAAAAATCGGAGGCTTCGGCCAGCACATCCACCAACATGGCAGCGGCCGGAGTCTCAACCATGATTCCCACGGGTACATCAGCTGCAAATTCAACAGAGTCAAGCTCAAGGTCCCGCCTTACAGATTCAACGACTGCGCGTGCGCGCCGCAGTTCATCCAGGTCGGAAACCATCGGGAACATGATATAGGCTTGATGCCCGGCTGCAGCGCGTAAAATGGCGCGCAGCTGGGTCTTGAAAAGCTCCGGCTCATCCAGACTGATGCGGATCGCGCGCCAGCCCAGGAAGGGATTCATTTCATCAGGAAAGGGTAAATAGGAAGGCGGTTTGTCACCGCCGATATCAAGCGTGCGGACGATGACCGGACGGCCGGACATCACTTCAAATATTTCACGATAAATGCGATACTGCTTTTCCTCGCTGGGGGGCTGCGCGTCTTCCAGGTAAAGGAATTCCGTGCGCAGCAGACCGATGCCCTCGGCGCCATTTTCAATGGCAACCCGCGCCGATGCCGCCTCGCCCACATTTGCGGCGACCTCCACGCGGCGGCCATTCGCGGTATGTGCTTCCTTTTCCGCGGCAGCTTTCAGCACCTGTAAATGTGCCTCGCGCTGCTTCTTGATCTGCCTGTATCGCGAAACAGTTTCCTGGTCAGGTTCAAGGATCACTTCGCCGGTGCGTCCATCCATCACAATGAACGTGCCATTGGGAACCTTGTCAAGCGGGCTGTTCCCCATGCCCACGATCGCGGGCAGCCCAAGGGTCCGCGCCAGGATGGCGCTGTGTGAAGTGAGCCCGCCCTGAACGGTGATAAAACCAAGCGTCAGGTCAAGGTCAAGCGAGGCGGTATCCGAAGGCGTCAGATCCTCCGCAATAATAATGGACGGCTCCAGCACCGCGCTCAAGGCGGTATCCGGCAGGCCAAGCAGAATGCGGAGAACTCGACGTCCCACGTCTTTCACGTCCAGCGCTCGCGCGGCGAAGAGTTCATCCTGCATGCCCGCCAATAAACCGGCGAGTTCCTCCGTTGCGCCGGCCAATGCCTGCTCAACAGTCTGGCCGATCTCCACAAATTCACGGATCTTTCCTTCGAGCGCCGGGTCGAACAACATCTCCTGATGCGCTTCAAAAATGGCTGCCTCCCCCCTGCCAGCTCTTTTTTCAATAGCTTCATATAGGCCCTGCAGTTCAACACGGGCGCTTTCCCGGGCTGCTTCAAAGCGGGCCATTTCTTCATCGACACTGCC
>CAYLOW010000225.1:0-7155 GCA_964385315.1 uncultured Anaerolinea sp. | reverse complement strand
GGCAAAAATCGCCCCAGCAACTCCTACTACCCCTCTATGTTAGCGGAAACCAAAGGTATCAAATATCCATAAAAATAAGCATGACAGGACAGGCAAAGCAGGAGGAGTCCTTTCATTATTATTCATGATAATTTTATGGCAGGATGCCCATAATTTAGTATCCTATACCTAATTAATATAGGCAATTGTCTTAAGTTCATCCAATTTGATCGTTCTTAAAATTCCCCGGTTCAAGGAGTAAATATGGCACGAGTTTTGTTGGTGGATGATTCAATGTATCAAAGGAGCAAGCTGCGGAAATACCTTGAAGCCGCAGGGTATGAGGTGGTCGAGGGCGCTGATGGGGAGGAGGGGTTGTCGATGGCGGCCAGCAGCAACCCCGATTGTATGATGCTCGATCTGATCATGCCGAAAGTGGGCGGCATGGATGTCCTGCGTGAGCTTCATGAAAGACACCTGACCCTGCCCGTTATTATTCATACCTCCGATATTCAGGAAGAGACCAAACAGGAATGTTTAGCTTTGGGAGCTGCCGCTTTTCTGAACAAACCATCGCGGGACGAAGACGTGCTTGCCGCGATCGCGAAAGCGCTTCAATCCCGGGGCAAGGAGTCAGGAAATGCGGCTAATCCCTAGTCAGATCGATTCCCTGAAAGAAATGGTCAATATCGGCGTAGGCCATGCAGCAGGCGTACTGAACGCCATGTTGAATTCGCGTGTCCAACTCCATGTGCCTGTTGTTGAAATGATGAATATTGATGAACTGCATTCCAGGGTCGAATCAATGAGTCACGGAAACCTTTCTTCGGTTCGGATCGGATTCAAGGGTCCATTTTCCGGAAACGCGTCCCTGGTTTTCCCGGCCGAGGGTGCGGTCAAACTTGTGAGCATCCTAACGGGCGTCGAAGCTGAATCAAGCGATCTGCAGCAAATGCAAGTGGACACGCTGACCGAAGTGGGAAACATTGTTTTAAACGGCGTGATGGGCGCGATCGGCAAGGAACTCAAACTGCATGTATTTTATTCCGTACCCATTTATGTGGATAACCCGTTTGAAGTATTGCTTTCCACCCGGGAAACCCAGGTCGATGCATATGTGGTGTGGGTGCAGACCCACTTTACCGTGGAATCCGAGTCAATCGTCGGCGATATTATCCTGGTTTTTGATGTTGGCTCGCTGGATCTGTTACTCGAAGCGGTCAACCGGGCGATGGGAATTTAGATTGTCGTTAATACCTGGCGCACGCTCCTGTGACCCGCCCGGAATAATCTGATCGATGCACAAATACGGTTCATTGGATCCAATCCAGGTGAGCGCTTATAAATCAAGGCGCCCCGGCATCTTCTACGATGCGAACTTTCCCATTCCATGCTTCCCAAATTTACCCTTTGCCGTGACCGGTTCCTGAAAACGCCATCCTGCAGCGAGGATTCTCCATGAAAATTCCAATTCGGTCTTTTCTTTTAGCTGGCCTGCTTTTGGCGGGTTTGCTGACTCTGGGCGCGCGAAGCGCGCTGCCCGAAGTGGCAGCCCGTAAAACGGTCTTGGTGCTGTCCCCTTTTCAACTGGATCTGTCCACCAACCTGATCGCGGCGCAGGCCATGCGCGAGGAATTTGGAAAAGTCACCGATCTTAGCCTTGATGTATATTATGAATATCTTGATCTCAATCGTTTCCCTGACCCGGCTCATCAGGGAAAAATCTTTGACCTGCTGACAGCCAAGTATCAAACAAAACAGGTTGACCTGGTCATCGTTGGAAGTGAGGCCATGCTGAAACTCTGGCTGGAGCAGCGCGCTGAAATATTACCGGATACCCCGGTCGTTTTTTTTGATGTTTTTACAGAACATCTTGATGCGCTGGCTCTTCCTGCAAACGTGACCGGCGTAAGCGGAGTGGAGGATTGCGAACGATCCGTTCGCTGGGCTATGGATGCGATACCCGCTGTTAATGAGATCGTGCTGGTGGGCGGCGTGGGGAAGATCGAGCAGGGATTTTTTGATCATATCCAAAAATTGCAGGAAGATCTGAATGGACAGGTAAAGTTTATTGACCTGTCCGGCCTGCCTTTGGCTGAGCTCAAACAGCGGGTTGCAGCCCTGCCCAGCACCTCTTTAGTGTTTTACCATCCCATGTTCGAGGATGCGGACGGGAACAAATATCGGCCGCTTGATGTCTTGCGCGAACTGACCGCGGTTTCTTCCGTGCCGGTCATCGGCGGATACGATCAGTTTATCGGGACTGGGATCCTTGGCGGGTATATGTACAGCATCGATCAGCAGGCGCGCGATGCGGCACAGATCGGCTTGCGGGTCTTGCGCGGTGAGGCAGTCAGTTCCATTACGATCGTGCAAAATGACAGCGACCGCTTTATTTTTGACCATCCTGCTTTACAGCGTTTTAATATTCCCCTGGCGCTGCTGCCGCCGGAGAGTATCGTCAAGAACCGTCAATACTCCTTTTGGGAACTCTACCGTTTGGAGATCATCGCCGCCGGTACGGGGATTGTGATCCTGCTTTTCCTGGTCGTCTATTTGCTTGGGTTGACACGGCAGTTAAATCGCACCCGCCTCGCACTTGCCGATCTCAATGCCAACCTCGAAACCCAGGTGCAGGAACGAACCGAGCTGCTGCACCGAACCAACACGCAATTACAGGATGAGGTCACCGAACGCGAAAAAGCGGAGCAGCAATTGCGTGAAAGCGAGCGCCGCTTAACCACCTTGATGGGCAATTTACCGGGGATGGCGTATCGTTGCCGCAATGACCTGGATTGGACGATGGAATTTGTCAGCGAGGGTTGTTTGGATTTGACCGGCTACGGGGCGGTGGAGCTGATCGAAAACCGGGTCATTGCTTATAGGCGTGTGATCCATTCCAAGGATCAAGCCCGGATCTTGGAAAACGTGCAAACGGCTGTGCGTGCCGGGACCGCGTATGATCAGGTCTATCGTATCGTCACCGCGGCCGGTGTGGAAAAATGGGTGATGGAACGCGGACGCGGTGTGTTCACGGAGCAGGGAGAATTACTCGCGCTCGAAGGTTTTATCAGCGATATTACACAGCAAAAATATACTGAACAAACCCTGCACCATGCCCACGCCGAATCTGAAGTGCGCGTGTATGAGCGCACGATGGAATTAACCCAGGCGAACGAGGCCTTGCGGCAGTATCAGGTCAATTTCGAAGCGGTCGTTAAAAACGCCCACGATGGGATCCTGATCGCGAACGCCGCCGGTGAGACAGTTTTTGCGAATTCCAAATTTGCCGAGATCGCGGGCTACCCGCTCGCTGAAATGACCCAAACCACGATGAGGGATCTGGCGCATCCCGATGAGTATCCGATGCTGGCAGAACGCCTCCGCCGTCGAGTCGCGGGTGAAGCTGTGCCTAATACGTATGAGACCGCCATTCGTCATAAAGGCGGCGGCAAAGTTCCGATCGAGATCACCGCCTCGAATGTACTCTGGCAGGGGCAGCCGGCTGACCTCGTTATCATTCGTGATATTGCCGGGCGTAAACAGTCTGAAGAGATGACCGCAGTCCGGCTGCGCTTGATGGAATTTGCTGATACCCACTCCTTGGAGGAATTGCTCCAATATACGCTCGATGAAGTCGGCGGACTGGTTGACAGCCCCCTCGGTTTTTTTCATTTCGTTGAAGCGGATCAAATCACGCTTTCATTGCAAGCCTGGTCCACCCGCACTGAAAAGGAATTTTGCGCCGCTGCAGGGAAAGGCTTGCATTACAGTATCGATCAGGCGGGTGTGTGGGTGGATGCGGTTCATCAAAAGCAGCCCGTGATCCATAACAATTACGCTTCCCTTTCGCACAAGAAAGGCCTGCCCGAAGGACACGCGGTGTTGACCCGTGAACTTGTGGTACCCATTTTAGTGAATGGCAGGGTGGTCGCCATTCTGGGTGTGGGCAACAAACCTGTCGAATATACGGATCAGGATGTTGAAATCGTCGCGCATCTTGCCGATGTGGCATGGGAGATTACGTCACGCAAAAAAATTGAGCAGGAGTTACTGCAGTATCGCGACCATCTGGAACAAGTCGTCCAGTCACGCACCGGCGAACTCGTTACCGCCAATGAACGCCTGGCGCAGGAAGCGCAGGAGCGCAAGATCAACCTGGCGAAATATACAACCCTGTTTGAGTTGTTTCCACTCGGCATCACCATTGCCGGCACCGATGGCAGGATCCTCGAATCAAACCGGGAAGCCGAACGTATGTTGGGTGTATCCAGACAGGAGCAGGAGCAGCGCATTGTGGGGGGGAGTGAGTGGAGCATTATCCGGCCGGATGGGACGCCGATGCCCGCGGAGGAATTCGCGAGCGTTCGCGCGTTGCAAGAGCAATGCCGAATCGAAAATATCGAGATGGGAATTGTTAAAGGGGACCAGCCAATCACCTGGATCAATGTAACCGCCGCGCCCATTCCCGCCGAAGGCTTGGGGGTTGCCGTGGTTTATAGCGACATTACTGAGCGCAAGCGCACGGAAGAAAAATTACAACAGAGCGAGGAAAAATTCCGCAGTTTGCTCGACAGCCAGGAAAGTAACATCCAGGTGATCGATTATGATGGCATCCATCATTATGTGAATCAGGTCGGAGCCCTGACAATCACCGGCTCCGGTTCAGCGCAGAATATTATTGGTAAGCGCCTGCACGACTTGTTCCCCGTGAAAACTGCCGATTGGCAGTTGGAACAGATCCGCCGGGTAATTACCACCGGGCAGGGGATGTCCGGTGATTTTCAAAATGATGATAACAATCAAACCACGTGGTGGCATCTCAATCTTCAACCCATTCGTAACGCGTCAGGTCAGACTGCGCAGGTTATGGTCAACTCGCTCGACATTACCGAACGTAAACGCGCCGAAACGGCTTTGAAAGACAGCGAGCTCTTTGTCAGCGGCGTGTTGAATTCACTCACGGCACAGATCGCTGTTCTGGACGAGCGCGGCGTCATCGTCAGTGTCAATGAATCCTGGAGAAAATTTGCCGCCGCCAATGACTGCCCTGACCCCGCCAGCTATGTGGGCACAAATTACCTGACGGTCTGTGAAAAAGCGGTACACGCGGGTGATCAGAGCGCTGAAGGCATGCTGCAGGGCATGCGCGCCGTTTTGGCTGGCTCCGAAGCCCAATTTATGGATGAGTATCCGTGCGATGCGCCGGGCGTTCCGCGCTGGTTTACCGTGACCGTTTTGCCTCAAAGCCAGCCCCGCAGTGGGTTGATCGTGGTTCACCAGGATATTACCGAGCGCAAACGCGCCGAGCAGGCTTTGCGTGAAAGCACATCCTCCTTCCATGCGGTGCTGCAATCCACGGCAGATGGCATTCTTGCGGTCGACTCTGAAAGCCGGGTGTTGTTTATGAACGGGCGTTTTGTTGAACTGTGGCGGCTCCCGGCGGAAATTAAGAACAGCAGGGATGATGCGGCTCTCCTTCAATATGTCCTTGATCAACTGAGTGATCCACAGCAGTTTCTTGAGAATGTACATGATCTTTATAGATCAGGGAAGGAAAATTTTGACATCCTGAATTTCAAGGATGGGAGGGTGTTTGAACGGCTGTCCCATCCGCTGATACGGGATGAGAAGAACAGCGGCCGCGTCTGGTCATTTCGCGATATTACCGAACGTAGGCAGATGGAAGAGCAGCTTCGTGAGAACGAAAGGCGCACCGCCACCATTCTGCGCTTGAGTCCGATCGTGATCGGCGTCAGCACGGCGGCAGAGGGGCGTTATACAGACGTCAATGAGGCGTTTGAACACGTGCTCGGTTATAGCCAGGCAGAAACCCTGGGCCATACATCGCATGAATTGAACTTATGGGTGGGCGAGGATACGCGTGCGAACATCCTGCGCGAGATCCAGGCGCATGGGCGGGTGGAGAATCTGGAGATCCAAATACGGCGCAAATCAGGCGAGGTTTTTCCAGCACAGATCTTCATTGTTCCCATTACCTTGCACGATACACCCTGCCTGCTGACCATGATGATGGACATCACCGACCGCAAACAGGCAGAGGAGAAGCTGCGCGAAACGCACGATGCGCTGCAAACCATTATCCATTCCTCGCCGCTGGCGATCCTGGCGCTCGATCCTGAAGACCATGTCACGATGTGGAATCCCGCCGCGGAAGCAATGTTCGGCTGGTCGGATAAACAAGTCCTGGGACAGGTCAACCCCACCGTGCCCGAAAACAAGGCCAAGGAGTATAATGCCCTGCGCTTGGCCACCCTCAACGGCATGGCATTTAGCAACCTGGATACCCTGCGAATGAAAAAAGACGGGGAGCAATTCCCCGTGAGCGTTTCAGTGGCTCCCTTACGCGGACAGAATAGTGAGGTGATCGGGCGCTTGCATATTATTGCCGACAGCACCGAGCGAAAGAAGCTTCAGGAGGATTTGCGGCAGCAAGCCACAACCGATGAGCTGACAAAGGTATCCAACCGTCGTCATTTTATTGAACTTGCGAACAGCGAAATAAAACGCGCACTTCGGCTCAGGCGCCCTCCCTCTGTTGCATTGATCGATATCGATCATTTCAAACAGATCAATGACACTTATGGACATGCAGTGGGCGATCAGGCATTGATCAGGTTTGCAAAATTATGCCAAATGTATATTCGGGAGATCGACGTGTTTGCACGCTTTGGCGGGGATGAGTTTATCCTGCTGCTGCCGGAGACAAACCAGGAACAGGCCTATGAGGTCCTTGAACGCATTCGCCTGGCGCTGACGGCACAACCCCTGGACCTGAACGGCAGGCAGGTCGCGCTCACCATCAGTGCGGGTATCGCCAGTCTTTCCGGTGACCAGGATGCATTGGATGTTCTTATCAGTCAGGCGGATCAGGCTTTATACCGCGCCAAGGAGACCGGACGGAATAAAGTCGCAAGGTACGATAAATTGTATGAATAGGCGTGTCACGATAAATTAAACAAGGTGTACACCGTACCTATCACGACTTTATGCCATATCATTGATCCATTTCACGAACTGCGTATTTTCTTTCACAATTGATCTCTCATTCAATTCTTAGGATCATCTCAGCTCCCTTTTAAGTGCCGGCATATAATAAGGATTACATTCTCCGTAACAAGAACCGCCGATGACTTGGGCAAGTCACCGGCGGGT
>CAYLOW010000224.1:0-7157 GCA_964385315.1 uncultured Anaerolinea sp. | reverse complement strand
GCGCGGTTGTCATCAATCAAGATATCACCAATCAAAAAAAGACCGAGCTTGCTCTCTCTGATAACTACTCTACTCTGCACAATATCCTCGAAAGTACTGATGCTCTAATTTTTTCCGTAAATCGTCAGTACTGTTATACAAGTTTCAACAGCGCACATGCAACAAAAATGAAAGTACTTTACGACCAGAATATTCAGGTTGGCGGTAATCTGCTGGAATATATGACGGTTGAAAATGACCGAATAATGGCTAAACAAAATATCGATCGCTGCCTGGCTGGAGAACATCTTGTTGAGGAGTCCTTCTCAGGGGACGAAGCCTTTTCTCGTTTGTATTTCGAAGTTTCACATGCGCCAATCATAACGGATGCAGGCGAAATTGTTGGCGTTTCCATATTCTCCAAAGATATCACTAAACGAAAACAAACAGAATTATCATTACAACTCAGGTTGATGGAGCTTGAAACTGTCAGCAAGCTATCAGTTTCTATGCGGGCGGGCAAAAATGTCAAGGAATTACTTTTTATCTTATTGAATGAGGCATTAAAAGCGGTAAATACCGTGGATGGTTGTATTCTCCTTTTAGATCCGGTGAATAACCTCCTCAATCTGACTGAAAGCAGAGGCTGGTTCGAGGCGTTGACCGATCTTTCCTTCAATATTAATGAAGGGATCGTGGGGCATGTTTTTACAACCAAAGAACCCTATATTTCCCTCGATATACAAAATGATAAATTAATTTCAAGCCGGACTCGCGCTTTTATCCAGCCTCAATCAAGCGGAGCTTTTTTTCCAGTTCATGGTGAAAATGGAACAATTGGTGTATTGATTATCTCATTTCAATTACCGCGCGTGATCAGCGAAAACGAGTTGCGTTTGCTTGCCATCATTTCTCAATTGGGCGCAAATGCGATCTCGCGCTCCCGCTTGCACGATCAAATCCAATCGTTCAATCTCGACCTTCAAAATGAGATTCACAAAAAAATCGTTATCCAGGAATTATTGGCAGCTGAAAAGGAGCTTTTATCCACCACTCTCATGAGTATTGCTGACGGAGTCATTGTGACAGATAAAGATGGTCTCGTCATCCTCTTCAATCAGGCGGCAGAATCCATAACAGGTTATACCTTATCCGAAGCGATCAAAAAACCGGTCAGCAATGTTTTCAAATTGCACATCTCCAATACATTCGAAATTGTCCCAGATGTGATCAAGTACCTGCTTGAATTGGAGAATGCTCAGAAAAACCATATGGCGTATCGATCGCCCTTGATCGTTACCAAAACCGGCGAAAGGATACTTTTAGCGGGAAGCATCACCTCGCTTAAGTCTGCTGACTTAGAAGAAGACACGGTCGGTTTCGTACTCGTGTTTCAAAACATCAATGAAAAACTAAAGGCTGAAGCACAGAACGTGCTTTCCCAAAAGATGGAAGCCATCGGGCAGCTTGCTGCTGGTATAGCTCATGAGATCAATACCCCAATTCAATATGTTGGCGATAATATCAAGTTTCTCGGTAAGGCTTATTCAAAATACTCTGAAATGCTGGCTGTCTACCGGCAGGTTATTCACGAGCATCTTGAAAAACCCATCACGCAAGATGATTTGGATCAATTAAATGAGTTGGCTCGCCAAAAGAAAGTTTCCTATTATGCCAATGAGATTCCAAAAGCCATTCAGGAGTCGCTAGACGGCACGGAGCGGGTACGAAAGATTGTTTTGGCAATGAGAGAGTTTTCTCACCCTTCCGAAAAAGAAAAAAAACTCTCTAATATCAATCATGGCATTGAGACCACCATTATTATCTCTCGTAATGAGTGGAAGTATTGTGCCGAACTGGAGACGGATTTGGATGATGAATTGCCATTGATCTGCTGCCAGATTGATGAAATAAACCAGGTGGTTCTGAATATGATTGTTAATGCGGCTCAAGCCATTCAGGAAAAGACGCCGCAGGGGTCAGAACAAAAAGGGAAAATCTTCATTAGTACCCGCACTCATGAAAACAAGGTTTTTATTGTCATTCAGGATACAGGCTCTGGCATTCCGCCTGAAATTCGCGCGCGAATATTTGATCCATTTTTTACCACCAAGGGCATTGGCAAGGGAACCGGTCAGGGGTTATCCATGGCGCACAATATTATCGTTAAAAAGCATATGGGTAAGATTGGCATTGATTCCGAACCGGGTCAGGGAACAACCTTCACAATCGAGTTGCCGGTTGGCTCTTCTATATTGGAGCAGTGATGAACCAGCGCATACATTGTATACTTTTTGTTGATGATGACCCTTTTGTTCTCAGAGGTTTTAAGCGCTCAATGGATGAATATTGCGATAATTGGGAAGCCGATTTTGCATTGTCCGGGAAAGAAGCTTTAATAAAGTTGTCAGAACGTTCTTATGATGCAGTTGTTACCGATATGCACATGCCAGTTATGGATGGTATTGAACTGCTGGATGCAGTCAGTCGTATCACACCTGGAGTGATACGATTTGTCCTTTCTGGAAACACCAGTGATACGCAAATACTTAAATCCACGCACCTGGTTCATCAAATGATCCCAAAACCATGCGAAATGGAAAAAATCTATGACATTGTTGAGCGCGCGTGCTGCTTGCGTGATAAGCTTTCAGATCCACAACTGTTGAGCATTATTACCGGCATAAAAAACCTTCCAAGTGTACCCAGGTTATATAACCAACTTCTCGCGCAGCTTCAATCTGAAACCGCCAGTTCGCAGTCTGTAGGTAATATTATTGCCCAGGATGTAGCCATGTCCGCCAAGATCCTGCAATTGGTTAATTCTGCTTTCTTTGGTCTTTCTGATAATATCAGCAACCCTCAAAAAGCGGTCACCATTTTGGGTCTCAATACCATTAAGTCGCTGGTCTTGGGAATGCAGGTTTTTTCTGAATATCAAGGCCAGAAAAATCTCCCTATTTCGGTCGATAGGATTTGGAAACACAGTTTGCAGGTTAGCAGTCTGGCGTTTTCTATAGCCCGCAGTCTCAATTTAAGTAATCAGGAACGTGAAGATGCCAGGGTATCCGGTGTGTTGCATGATGTCGGTATGTTGTTGGGTTTTCATATCCCCAAATTTTTTCAAAACGTAAGATTTAATAAAGATGGTCATACTATCATTGAATCGGAATACAAGTTCCTGGGAACCTCTCACGCTGAAATGGGCGGATATTTATTGGGGATTTGGGGTTTACCCAATTCCATCGTTGAAGCGGTCACGTTTCATCACATGCCTGGCCTACAGGTCTCGGCGAAACTGGGGCTGTTGACTTCCTTGCATGTGGCAAATGGGTTATTAAATATGTGTCAGATCGAAAAAGACAAAAACTATGCTTCTTATTTGGATATGTCCTATCTGCAGAAGCTGGGTCTTCTCGGTCGTCTGGATGACTGGGTTTTAGCAACACACGATTTGTTGAAAAATGCCAACTGATCTGACATTCTTGAATGTAAAAAGGAATCGAATATGAGTGCAAAGCCGATCCTGCTTGTTGATGATGAAATAAAAGTACTTTATTCGCTCTCGCGTTCTCTCGGTGAACAGGACTTTGACGATATCAAAATTGCCCAGAATGGGCAGGAGGCTTTTGAAATCATCAAAAATACACCTGACCTGGCTCTCGTCGTTTCTGATTACCATATGCCGGGGGTAAATGGCATCGAATTACTGGCGAAGGTTCGCGAGACTTCTCCAGATGTTACCCGCATTTTATTAACAGGCGCTGCGGGTCTCGAGATGGCTTTGGAAGCGGTTAATAAAGGCCATATTTTCCGCTTCCTCCTCAAACCATGTTCAACCGAAACCTTTATTGCCGCCATAAAAGATGGTTTACGCCAAAACGCGTTAATTACCGCGGAACATGAACTGCTTAGTAAGACGTTAAGTGGCAGTATCAAATTAATGGTTGATATCCTCTCCATGCTTAGCCCAAGCATTTTCTCCCAAGCCAATCGCCTGCGCAATCTTGCTCGTGACCTTGCTGTTGCGCTGCATCTCGAAGACCGGGCTTGGGAGATCGAACTAGCTGCGCTGCTTAGCCAGATTGGGGCGGTGACCATTCCTCGCGACATCCTTGAGAGATGGCAAAAAGGTGAATTGTTGGAAGAATCTGAAACAAAAATAATCAGGTCTATACCACGAATGGGAAAATCTTTGATCAAAAACATTCCCCGTCTCGAAAATATTGCCGAATGGATAGGTTACCAAAATTGTACTTATAACGGTCGGGTGGTCATTGGTGCTCCGACTGCTGACAACATCCCGTTGGTGGCTCGAATTCTAAAGGTGATTGTTGATTTCGACCGTTTGATCGAAAAATCATACGACCCGTCTGTTGTATTTCAGACCATGCTTATCCACGAGTCAGAGTATGACCCTACTATTTTGGCTGCCTTCCGTCTCAACATATTAAGCTTTGACAACCGATATCTCTGTAAGATATCCGACGACCGAATGGGCGAAAAAGAAATTTCTATTAATGGGATTAGATCGGGCATGGTACTCTCAAGGGATGTGATCGATAAGAACGGCGTCTTAATTGTTCCGAAAGACACTCTCATTACTGATGTTCTCATATATAAGCTAACTAATTATTTTCATTCACAGGTAATTTCAGAACCTGTTTTTATCGATAGCGCTTTCTAACCAATATCTTGCAGGTCTTGGCTATCTGTCTTCCAATGAAAATTTTTCCTGCGGGTACCCCTCTACGCATCAGACTTCCGTGGAAATTTGTCGGATCTTTTTTCATCCTTCGGGATGAATTTTGTTCATAGGTAATTTATGAGGCGGGGATTCCCGATGTATACTGAAGAAAAGAGAAAACCATTCTGCAAAACGAGGTCTGGATGGATGGTTTTTGTAAAGATGGCAGGAAGTGTCTTTCAAAGGAGAAGCCATGGGCAAAACAATATTGATCTTGAAGGGGAGTCCGCGCGAATGTGGGAACAGTTCCGTGCTTGCCGACCAGGTTGCGGCTGGAGCCAAATTCGCTGGGGCTGAAGTTGAAAACATCTATTTGCACGGATTGGATATCCGCGCCTGCGATGCCTGTGACCTGTGCGAAGAAGGCGCGGGCTGTGTCATTAACGATGACATGCAGGCTTTATATCCGAAGATCGAAGCGGCGGATGCAATTGTCCTTGCCAGCCCGGTCTACTGGTTTACGTTCTCTGCCCAGATGAAGTTGTGTATTGACCGTTGTTATGCATACCAGTCTAATGATTGGAAGGAAATGCAGGACAAACAGTACGCGCTCATTCTGACATACGGCGACACCGACCTGTACACGTCGGGCGGCATCAATGCCATCAACACCTTCGAGACGATGTGTCGTTTTCTGAATGCCGAGATCGCTGGCATGGTCTACGGGACAATGTCAGGTGTGGGCGATGCGGAGAAACAGCCTGAGTTGATGGAGCAGGCTTACAAGCTGGGTCAAAAACTGGGCGCGTCGTAAGATGCGGTGTAGTTGCCTGCTGGATGGAGAGTGAGGAATGTTCAAACTAAAGCGATTTTTGATAGCAAGCCTCGGTCTATTTCTTGTTTCATGTAGCGTGGCGATGACCTCCGCACCTGTCCAGCCGACATCAGAATCCGCCCTGACCGAGCAGCAGGTCGCAACCCTCAGCAGTCTGCAAAAAGTGGACAATTATCCGCTCTACACGATGCACTATTACGGTTCGAGCAAAGACAGTTTGTCCTTCTCAAATGATTCGAAACCATCATTCACTTGGGGCTGTTCACTTTTCGCGGCAATGGGAGGTGAGGATAAATTCTATGGGCGGAACTTCGACTGGGAGATGAGTCCCGCGCTGTTGTTGTTCAACCATCCAACCGACGGATATGATTCGGTTTCGATGGTGGATATCGCTTATCTGGTTGACAACAACACTGACACATTGACCGACCTGCCCATCGAACAGCGACTGGCTCTGCTTGATGCTCCCGCCTTGCCCTTCGATGGCATGAACGAACGCGGACTGGCTGTGGGCATGGCGGCTGTGCCATCTGCTGAAATGAAAGCTGATCCCGCCAAAGAAACAGTCGACTCACTGATGGTGATTCGCAAGATGCTTGATCAAGCTGGGAATGTGGACGAGGCTGTCGCCATTTTGCAAAATTACAACATCGAATGGGGCAGTGGTCCGCCGCTGCATTATCTGATTGCAGACCGCTCAGGGCGCGCCGTGCTGGCTGAGTTTTATCTGGGCGAACTGCGTCTTTTGCCCAACGCCCAACCCTGGCACCTCGCCACCAACTTCTTGAACAGCGCGGTCAGCGGAAGCCCTGGTGGGCAATGCTCGCGGTATGACCATCTCGAGCAGGAGCTTTCCATTGTCGGAGGCGAAATCAACTCGACGGACGCCATGAGTCTTTTGTCTGCGGTATCCCAGCCAAACACGCAATGGTCAATTGTTTATGGCATCAGCACGGGCAATGTGGCTGTCTCGATGGGACAACAATATGATCGCATGTACGTGTTCGAAATCGATTTGGCAAAGTAATCTGATTTGAACAGGAAAAATAAAATAATGCAAAAAATAAATATAGCCACTGGATTATCCTCCAATGAACTCGCCAGCTTGATCGAAAAAAACCTCTCTGCCAAATCCCAGGATTTTGCAAAACTGCCCGGTGGACAACTCCACAGCGAAAATCCAACCTGGTTTACGTCTGGAATGAATCGCGTTGGATATAACGGCATAACTTGCGCTCAATTTTCCGATGAGCACCTTGGTCAACAAATCGAGAACGCTCTGGCTCCCTTTCGCCAAACCAACACTCCGCTAACCTGGTGGGTGGGTCCGCTTTCACAACCGGGGACTCTGGGCAGGGTGCTGCAAACGCATGGATTCATTCATAACCGTGACATGATCGGCATGGCTGCGGATTTAAGTCAACTGACTCAGTTCTCACCCCCAGATTTGGGCTACACCTTCGAGGCGATCAATACTCAAGCCGAATTGGCTGACTGGATGCCGTTATTTTCTGACACCTTTGGAATCCCCGCCAGAGATATCCCCTTTGTGTTGGAAGTTTTCAGTCAACTTACCTTTTCACCTGACTCTGATTGGCGGCATTATGCGCTGCGCGTAGAAGGTCAGGTGGTCGCGACAGGTTCCCTGCATTTGGG
>CAYLOW010000223.1:5954-7218 GCA_964385315.1 uncultured Anaerolinea sp. | reverse complement strand
ACGTGGATCACTGGGTTTGTGCTTGCCAAGGTAGTCTCAAATATCGACGAACATTTTTGGAGCTGGGGAAAGAAAAATTTTGTGAAATCGAGTAAGGACTGTGTTTTATGGGGATTGGTCGCACAAATTAATACTTGCTTCTTTATCTCCATATTAACGTGCCCAATCTCTTTGGTCGAACTGATGAACAACTGGGCATTTGTTTCAGCAACTGTCAAGTTCTTTTTCTCAATGTCATCGGCCAATACCTGCTTGAACTCGAAAGCGCCCCAGTTGCTGTTGAAGATGAGTATCTTCTGCCCTTGTTCAAGGAGAGGTTTGAGTTTTTCTGCAACCTCCTTGTGCGCATTGGCGGTGGTCATTAGGAGTATCAGATCCGCATCTTTCACCGCTCCAAACAGGTCAACCGTCGCTGGAATTATAAATTTGCCGGTGATTCCCCCTTCCGATGTAATCCCATTTTTATTAATAGTCGTTGCTTTTTCTTCACTTCTTGTATTCAGAACACTGTCTATACCCATGGACTTGAGATAAGCTGCTGCGGCCTGGCCTGTATTTCCTGCGCCTATGATACAGATTTTCATGAACGTCACCTTCCAACTTTTTTAACATTTCGTCTTTTTAATCGGTAAAAGGGTATTCGAAAAAAACAAAGTAGAAAATTTTAGCATGTATTGCATGAAAATATTGATTCCTATCCCAGTTGTGCCGATTGTCACTAACCAAACGTTTTATTTGGCAAACTTGTGCGCCGTGCTTTTAATACCAAGATGGATGGAGGTCCCTATGCGTCAAACGGACTAGGTCTATTAAACAAATCAAATTTATGGTCAATTCCCTCCGGGTATAAAATTCTAAATTTTGCCATATATTCATCCATATTTTTACATCCCAAATTATTCTTTAAGAGGTTAGAATCCTTAAAAAAAGGAGCCAAAATGAAAGAGTTCCCTATTCTACTGGCGCTTGTTTTTTCTTTCGTTGCTGGAAACATAAGATTTCAAAATTTTATGTCCCGAATCGACCTTATATCGCAATCTGGTTTAAATCTCCCGGTTTCAATTATTAGTGGGTTTTTAGCGAGGCAGGGATTTCAAGATTTCGTGGATGAAAATATTCCCTTCACGGCACCCAATCCAATTTCGACGTCAGTCCTGACCCCAGTTGCTTCAGTACCATGGACCGAGGTCTCCTTCGATACTATTGCGCCTCGCGGTATGAACATGAAACAATGCTGGAACGGGATGGGCATTGATGACCAGGG
>CAYLOW010000223.1:0-5854 GCA_964385315.1 uncultured Anaerolinea sp. | reverse complement strand
CTCGCGGTATGAACATGAAACAATGCTGGAACGGGATGGGCATTGATGACCAGGGTCGAATCTATATCGGATTTACCAGTACCCGTGCAGATGGCCGCGAAGATTTTCCTGTCTTTCGCTATGACCCAAAAACTGGAAAAAGACTCTTCCTGGGTACTTTCCTTGATTCAGTTGCTGCTGCCGGGAATGCCTATAATGGTGAAAACATACCCAAGGGGCACACGCGTATGATCTATGCAAATGGGCGGATGTATATGGGCTCACAGAGTTTTCATGATCTGAAGCAGGAAATCGATTCCCTGACGACCTATCGCGGCAGTCATCTGTTTGCCTTCGATGCCGCACTTGGACTCTTAATGGATCTTAGCCCGGCTTTGCCAGACGGTGTCGTGACTAAACATGAGGGAATAATCTCCCTCAATATTCTGCCGCAGGAACACCTGTTGGTGGGACTTGCCCACCCCTCGAGTGATATTGTCCTTTATGACTATCAAAATGAGCAATTGGTTAAAGTTGTCCCTGGGATACCATGGAAATTGGGCAACCCGCTCAGCCGCGAAATCATTGTTGCTCCAAGCGGTAATATCTATACATATCGGGGCACTGAGGTTGTGAGTCAGCTTAATGAGACCCATTCCGTCTGGGTTTATAACATTCATACCGGGGAAATGAAGGATACCGGGTTCCAAATGACCCGCGGGTTCTGGGTCGGACAAACCCAAAAGCGCGATGGCAGTAAGATTTACATCAGTACAGTGGGCGGTGAGTTGTATGAGTTTGATGTAGCCTCGGAGACCTTCAAAGATTTGGGATATGAATTGCCAAAAACAGACAATCGGATTATTGAATATTCGTATGCTCTCACGCTTTCCCCGGACGAGACAAAACTTTATTATGTACCATCGATCATCCAAAAGCCGGGAGGCACTGCGGGTCTTGGGAATGTGGGAAGCGGCGAACTATACTACTATGACCTTGCCACTGGACAGGTGGTCTTTGTCCAACAGTTGCCCATTGGGATTTATACCAGCGCCGACTTGCGTGATTCAAAGAATATTTACTTTTCCCATTTTGGCAGCGACGCCAATATCTGGACGGGTAAACCGAGCCTCTTTATTTTACCGACCCCCTCGATACCGGCTGCCGCTCTAACAAAGATAGATCTATATTCCAATATCGAAACGATCGGTATCGTTGTGAATGGCTCCAACCTTTCCAAAACCGCGCAGTTGATGTATCAACGCGAGGGTGAAAATACCTGGCAAACAGGACATCCCCTGATGCGGATTGACGATGGGCGTCTTGCCGGCAGCTTGTTTGGGTTGTCTCCGGCAACAACGTACACCATAAAGGTTCTTGATGGGGTCACCGAGATTGGCGGTTCCATAACCACCCAGCCGGAGGACCTTCAATTCACCCCCACAACTGTTTTATATGTGGATGACGACGCTGCGACTGGCGGTGACGGTTCCAGGGCGACGCCATTCAAGACCATACAGGAAGGAGTAAACCGCGCGGCACCGGGAACTCAAGTGCTGGTTGCAGATGGGGTTTATCACGAGTCGCTTTCTTTCCCCGCATCGGGTACGTCTGGGAATTGGATACAGGTAAAGGCAGAAGGCGGCGGCGCAGTCCTTGACGGGTCAAAAGATCTTAGCGGAAATACCTGGACGCTTTACAAAAAGGGCATCTGGTTTACCAATATTAGGCCAACCATAAAATATCTGGCACGCGATGGACAGCGTTTTTATATGTACGATAACCTGACCGGGCTGGTGGAGCGCCGCGGACATAATAAAGTTGTGATGAATGAAGGCTGGTATATTGCGCCAAACACCACAAGGCTCTATGTCCGTAGTCTGGATGATCCTTCCAAGCATTCATGGCAGGTACCCTACCTCAACCATGCTGTTGACGCGGATAGCCGCGATTGGATCTGGATCGAGGGGTTCGAAATTCGGTATTATGGCACTGCAGATAGCTGCGGCATCTGTGTGAAAAACTCCTCTCATGTGGTGATCCGGAAGAATAAAATTCACAACGTGCAGTTGGGCGTTTTCATCAACTGGACCGGTAGCGATGAGCAGGGTAATGATACCCGCATTGAATATAACGAATTTTACGACCCGCCGGTAAATGAATGGCCGTGGAAAGCGGTCAAAGCCACGACGATGGAAGGAACAGCAATAGTTGTAAGAGGTCATATTGGGGCGATTGTCCGCGGTAATGAAATCCATAACTTTTTCAATGGCATATACACCGGCTCATCGGCCGCTCTTGAGAATTCCGGGGTTGCCTTTGATGCTGATATCTATAACAACCACATCCAACATATTGGCGACGACGCACTTGAGCCTGAAGGCGCCTGCATCAACCAACGTTTTCGGAACAATACCATTGATTCAACTTTGGTCGGTATTTCTCTGGCTCCGGTCACCCAAGGTCCCACCTGGGTGTTGCGTTCAACGTTCACAAACTTCACTGGTTCCAGCATAAAATGGGATTTGAAATCCGATGGTGTTGTGCTGATCTATCACAACACTAGTTGGACAAATGCGAAAGACCTAAATGCAATGAGCATGATCCACCCGGTATTTAACTCGGTGATGCGCAATAACATTTTCCAGGGGAATGGTTTCGCGTTTGAAGAGCCATTCACTGGTTCCACGGGTCATGATTGGAATAATGACAACTGGTATACCACGCGTGGATCAGGACTTCCGCACTTCAAATGGGAGAAGATATCTTATAAGACTATTGCAGATTTATGCAAAGCGACCGGCTTTGAATGTAATGGATATGAAGAGGCTCCCGGGTTGGCCAATCCAGGCGGAGGAGATTTCACGCTCTTCCCATCAAGCCCGAATATTGATCGAGGGATTGTGATCCCGGGTATTAACGACGGTTTTATCGGCAGCGCACCGGATGTCGGTGCGTATGAATTGGGGGCTGAACTTCCCCCCGTGGCAAATACTCCGGAACCGGGTTCGGGTACAGAAGAGCCCGGGATAGATCTTCCCCCTGTGGTTGTTTCTGTGGTGCGTGGTGATGCGAATCCAACCAATGCTGCCAGCGTTAATTTTACGGTCAGTTTTTCCGAGTCTGTGGCCGGTGTTGATCCAGGCGACTTTACTTTGACCACAAGCGGCAGTATTACCGATGCATCCGTGACGACCGTGAGTGGATCAGGTAATATTTATATCGTCTCGGTGAATACCGGTAGTCAGGATGGAAGCATTAGCTTGAATGTCACTGATGATGACAGCATAATCGATGGGGCGGGAACAGCGTTGGGTGGGACGGGGTCAGTAAACGGGAATTTCACTTCAGGTGAGGTTTATTCCGTTATTAAAACCATTCCAACGAATGTAGTCAGCGCATCTTATGTGTCGAATAAAACGAATGACGGATTTATCATAGAATCAAGTAAAAATAGCGGCAAGGGCGGTGGAATAGACTCCGTTTCCCCCACATTTTATCTCGGTGACAATGCCGAGGATCGTCAGTTTCGTACAGTTTTAGATTTCATCACATCTGACCTGCCCGATAATGCTGTGGTCACAAATGCCGTTCTCAAGATAAAAAAGCTAAGTGTGACTGGCACTGACCCTTTCATCACCCATCAGAATGCTCTGGTCGACATCAACAGCGGATCATTTGGCCTCCCTGCCCTCCAGGCGGCAGACTTTCAGGCTGCAGCCAGCATGGAACCAGCAGGATTGCTTCTCAACGATCCTGTTGATAACTGGTTCTCTGCTGTGGTGGATAAAACTGCCTTGCAGTACATCAATAAGACTGGTTCGACACAATTCCGCCTTAGATTCCAGCTTGCCAATAATGGCGATTTTGGAGCAGACACGATTAAATTCCATAGCGGAAATAGTCTCACTCCCAGTTATGGTCCCATACTGCAGATTGATTATTATGTGCCGTAAAAATACTTTTTCCATCAGGTTCTTTTAGAATATAAATGCGTCTACTTTTCACGGGCAGATGCAAAAAATGACGATTGTTATAAATTAATAATTCCTTTTTACATTTATGTGAAAAAGCAGGCGGAGCTTCCCTAAGACCGCGCCCAGAATCGTGTCAATTTCTCCACCATCTCTCTGAGGTTATGCACGACCTGAACATTACGCCAATGTGAGGGGAATAATCGGCGGTAACGCGCGTCAGTAAAACGGTCATCAATCAATACAATGATCCCGTGATCTGTCTCCGTGCGAATTACCCGACCGGTTGCCTGCTGAACCCGGTTGAACCCTGGATATTGGTATGCATAAGCAAAACCATTACCGGATTGCCGATCAAAATATTCTTTAATCAAGTCCCTTTCCAATCCAAGTTGGGGGATGCCCACGCCAACGACCACTACACCGATCAACCGCTCGCCGACCAGATCAATTCCTTCGCCAAAGATCCCCCCCATGACGGCAAGCCCAACAAGCGTTTCCTGGTTGCCGGCTGAAAATCGGGACAACAAGGCTTCACGCTCCGCTTCTGTCATGGCTCGATTCTGAACAAGAAGCTGTCTTTCCGGCAGTCTTTCCTTGAGCAGTTCAAGGACGGATGTTAGATATATATGGGACGGGAAGAAAACCAAATAATTTCCCGCATGTGTGCTGCAGATAGCTTCGATTGCCGAGGCGATCGCTGTGTAGGAATCAGCCCGTTGCGCATATCTGGTGGATATCTGATTGTGGATTAGCAGGCAGACATTATCCTCCGGGAAAGGGGATTGGAAGATGCGCTTGGGATGATCCACCTCACCGGTCAGGAGTTTCATGAAGTAATCGATTGGCAGCAGGGTCGCCGAGAAAAAGACGGTCGATTGACTGCGATCCAACGGGGCTGCCAGCATCGGAGCTGGATCCAGACAAAATAATTTTGCTTTGAGATCTGATTGCCCCTGCCGCTCAAAATAGGACACATAGAACGAATTGAAATATTCGGCCGTACGGAGGTAGTTGCTGCATAGGAAATAAAATTCCAATAAAGCCTGCCTGAACTCAGCAGGCTGATTCATGGCCAACCAGTCCTCTGCGTTTTGGCTGAATTCCCGAATGGCTTGGATCAGTTTCTCCGGCGGCTCGTATTCAACCAGAGCATCCTTATCTTCCGCCTTGCAGGCTTTACGTATCTCCAGCAAGATCTTATTGATCGCACCCAGCTTTTTGACCAACCCAGGCAGGTGCGGCTTAAGTGCACGCTGAAGGTCCAGTACTGTCTTTTTGTCCAATTCAGCCGAATACATGGATCTTGCCCGATCTGGAAGATTATGCGCTTCATCGATTTGAAATATGTACGATTCTGTAATGAAGTCAAAAAAGCGGTGGAGATAGACACGCGGATCGAATACATAGTTGTAATCACAGATAATGCAATCGACCCATAAAGCAAGGTCCAATGAGAACTCAAAAGGGCATATCTGATACTGTCTGACGATTTCTTCAATAAGCGGACGGGTATAAGCCTGATGCTGGTCAATTTCTGCCAGCGCCCTTTTAACTTTGCCAAAGTAATCACGAGCAAATACACATACCCCCGGATCACAGTTGACCGGCGGGCAAAAACAGATCTTTTCTTTGGCGGTCAATGTTATGCTTCGAAAATGCAGGTTGGCCTGCCGCATTTCTTCCAGCGCCTTTTCAGCCACCAGACGGCCGGGTGTTTTTGCCGTCAGATAAAAGATCTTGGTTGCCAGTCCCTGTCCCAATGTCTTAACCGCAGGAAAAAGGGCTGCGATGGTTTTTCCCACTCCCGTTGGCGATTGAACAAACAAGCGGTCATTCGCCTTGATGGTTTTGTGACTAATCCCCACGCATGAATGCGGGGGCTTCTAAGGCAGAGCCTA
>CAYLOW010000222.1:0-7315 GCA_964385315.1 uncultured Anaerolinea sp. | reverse complement strand
TGCAGGAAGGCCAGAAGGTGGAATTCACCATCGAAAAAGGCCCCAAAGGTTTGCAGGCTGCTGACGTCGTAGTTCTGTAATTTTGAACCAACAACAAAAAAGGGTCTCGCTGCAAAGCGGGACCCTTTTATATTTAAAATTGACGGAGCTGAAATTGAAGGAAAATTCTTCCAGGTTTTCAGTAATAACAAATTCAACCGCCAACTTGATTATAACAAATACGCTAACGCAAACATTTGAGGTTGCCTTTATCTCAAGCAGGTGCTTCACGTGGCAGCCATAAACCGGCATCTACTTCAACAGCTAACGCCCCCGCTGATAACATATCAACTGCGTCTTGTTCCGTCCATACGCCGCCTGAGCCGATGATGGGAATTCCATTTACTGCAGCAGAGCGAACAATATCCAATGAGCGCGGAAATAGAGACTGGCCATACAATCTACCGGTGGTCAATTCATTTTTATCATTCATCAATGTTCCGCGTGGATTTGAAATACTGACTGCTGTCGCGCCTTTTTCGATCAAACGGGATCCAAGTGAAAAGACCTGTTCCGCGGGTAGCGAAAAGATGAGCGGTATTTCCCCCACACACATTTCCAAATTCAATAAAACAATATCGTCTGCCAAAAGCGGAGCAAAGCCAAGCTCAACCGCCATAACATTCTCAACACCTTCGAGCATTCGCACCATGCGCATGGTCTCTTCGGGACGGTCAGCCATCAGGTGGACGATGATCGGCACATCTGCGCGACTCCATCGTACTCCATGTTTTTGGATTACTACCGCCAATCCAGAATTTGGCAAACCCGTGTGCAGCAGGAATCCGCCAGGGAAATCAATTAACGCTGGGTTGGCAGCCGGCAGCCTCGGACGCAGACTGATTGGATTCGTCACAAACGCGCCAAATGAATCAAGATTAATTTCAGCTCGTGGGTCTGGTGCAAATCCGAGTAATCCCGCCACATTCATGATTGGTTTACGAAAATATAAGTCACGTTTCATTAGTACAGGACTTTCATTACCGCAGGTTAATAAACTTGAATACGTGGCTGGTGGAGTTCAACGCGCTGCTCTCCGCTCAACAGACCATTTCTGGCCTGGCACAAAGTTTTTGCCTAATCCGCCACTTAGCTTCATCCGGCAAGGTCTAACAAAGCTTGGATTATTTTTTCGGCTGCATGCCCATCGCCATATGGATTGGCCGCTTTCGACATTTCTGCATAAGCGGCTTTATCCTCCAAAAGCCGCCTCACTTGGTCGATGATGAAATCGGTTTCCGTTCCAACCAACTTAAGTGTTCCCGCTTCCACTCCTTCCGGGCGCTCGGTCACATCGCGCAGAACGAGGGTTGGGATGCCAAATGCAGGAGCTTCCTCCTGAATTCCGCCAGAATCCGTGAGAATAAGACTGGCATGCTTCATTAAGTGCACAAGGGGTAAATAATCCAAAGGGGGCAACAAAGTGATATTAGGAATATTTTTCAGAATCCGTTTGACAGGCTCCTGTACGTTTGGATTCAAATGAACAGGATAAACAATATCAACATCCCCGCGGGCTGCCAACTCCTTTAATGCAACACAAATATTTTCAAGCGGTTTGCCAAAATTCTCACGCCGATGTGCAGTGACAAGAATAATTTTTTTGCCCGTCAACTTTGCGAGGATATCTTTCGTCTCTTGAGGTTCTGCCTGTTGTGATACATACTTAAGCGCATCAATGACAGAATTCCCTGTAACAACGATTGCATTTTTATTCACGCCCTCACGTAATAAATTCCCCTGCGACCATTCTGTTGGAGCAAAATGAAGATCCGCGGTAACAGTTGCCAGACGACGGTTGATTTCTTCCGGGAACGGATGCCACTTATTATGGGTCCGTAAACCAGCTTCCACATGACCAAACTTGATCCGTCTGTAAAAAGCCAGCATGGAAGTAATTAGGACAGTTGTCGTATCACCAACCGCCAACACCCAATCAGGCTTGAAATCCTCCAGGACAGGATCAAGATGCATGAAAATATTAGCACTGAGTTGAGCAAGGGATTGATCATCCCGCATCAGATCGAGATCGTAATCAGGCTTGATATCAAACAAACTTAACACCTGATCGAGCATTTGGCGGTGTTGCGCCGTAACACAGACACTCGATTCCACGCCCGCTGTTTGGGCAAGCAATTTCACGATCGGTGCCATCTTAACGGCTTCGGGACGCGTACCGAAAACAGAAAGAATTCTCAATTTACGATTTCCGATGTTGGCTATTCGATTTGGTGTCGCCCAGACGAAATAGTGTAAAACCGGCACTGCTCCAGGGTTTATCGTTCCATCCATTGACCGTGTCCACAAGAATGCGGGCTTTTGTTTTTCCGGCAATAGCGATGGGGTTTAACCCCTTAAATTCCGTGTGATTGACAAGGAGCAGGAGTACATCAGCGTCTTCAATAGCATCGTTAAGGGTCGAAGCCATGGTAATACCTGCGAGGTTTCCATCGGGCTTGAACGGCTCCCATGCCTTAACCTCCGCGCCTTCACCTTGTAACAGGTGAACAATCTCGTTCGCAGGACTTTCGCGCAGGTCATCCACATCGGGTTTGTACGCCAATCCAAGAGCAGCGATCCTTTTCCCTTTGAGTGAACCGAGGGCGCGCTTGACTATATCAACGACAAAATGCGGCTGTGCATCATTGACATGACGGGCCTGGTAGATAAGCGAAGTCAACTCTGGTGCGGATTCAACAAAGAACCACGGGTCCACGCTGATACAATGCCCGCCGACACCGGGACCCGGACTTAGTATTTTAACGCGTGGATGCAGGTTTGCAATCGAAATCGCCTCCCACACATCCACGCCAAACTTATCGGCAAGCCTGGAAAATTCATTGGCAACGGCAATGTTCACATCTCGGTAGGTGTTCTCCATTAACTTAACCATCTCGGCAGTGGTCGCATCGGTCTTGATGATCTGTCCGTTAACAAACGTGGCATACAGGTCACTTCCGGCCTGCGCAGACTCAGGAGTCACGCCGCCGATCACGCGCGCATTCTCGACCAGCTCGCGCATGATTTGCCCGGGCAAAACCCGTTCGGGTGAATAAACCAAATGGAAGTCGCTTCCAGCTTCAAGTCCGGACCTGGCAAGGATGGGCGTTAGCAAGTCCGTCGTTGTGCCCGGCGGAGAGGTAGATTCCAAAACAACCAGATTCCCTTTTCGCAAAAATGGGACAATGGATTCAGCAGCAGAGATCACGGCTTGCATGTCTGCCAGTTTATAAGTAACACCATTATATTCACCATATTTTTCGTGCTGAAACGGCGTTGGCACGGCAATGATAAATGCATCTGCCTCTTCCGGCTTTGCAGCGACTTTTAAACTACCGGATTGAATGGCTTTTTTAACCTCACCAAGCAATCCCGGTTCGTGAATGTGGATTTCGCCCCTATTCAGGGTATCAATAATATGCTGACTAATATCCACGCCAAGGACGTTGATGCCATGCGCAGCAAATGTGGATGCCGTGGGAAGACCAATATAACCAAGTCCGATGACACAAATTTTATGAAATTTCACTTCAACTCCAATAAGTTTGATTTACAGGACTAATTATACGACCAGTTCCATTATCCTGAGATAAAACCTTTGACGATGTCATGCGTAAATTAGTTGTATAATGAAATGGAGGCACACATGAATTTTCTATTGGAACCCAATATTGCGTACTTGATCTTGTTGGGCGGTATTCTCCTAGGTTTGATGGCAATCGTTACGCCGGGAACAGGGCTATTTGAAGTCGGCGCCTTTTTTTGCCTGGCATTGGCGGGATATGCTGTTTACAACTTATCATTTAATTGGTGGGCATTGGTTATTCTTGTTTTAAGCATTGCCCTGTTCATTTATGCCATTCAAAAGCCAAAACGAGAACTGTATCTTGGAATTTCCATTTTCCTGCTGGTCATCGGATCAGTGTTCCTTTTTGCAACAGACGGGTGGAAGCCCGCTGTCAACCCGTTCGTCGCGTTGGTAACCTCGGCGCTTTTATCCACCTTTTTATGGATCATCGTCAGAAAAACCGTTCAAGCCGCAGGAGCCCGCCCGGTACATGATCTTGAAACACTGGTTGGCTTAACCGGCGAAGCCAAATCAAAAGTTTACGAAGAGGGAAGCGTGTATGTTGCAGGAGAAATGTGGTCAGCCAGAAGCGTCCAAGCCATTCCAGCCGGTAGCCCAATCCGTGTAGTTCGTCGCGAGGGCTTCATCCTCGTTGTTGAAAAAACCGATAATTCAATTTAATCATTTCATTAAGGAGAAAAAATATGGATCCCTTTGCAGCAGGCGGCACAGTTTTTTGTTTGATTGGCGCCGTCATTATCATTGGTTTTATATTTCTAGCCAATGCAATTCGTATCGTCCCCGAATATCAACGTCTCGTGGTCTTTCGCCTTGGTCGTGTATTACAGCAACCGAAGGGCCCCGGTATCGTTTTATTGATACCTGTCATTGATCGCGCAGTAAAGGTTGATTTGCGTGAACAGATCCGCGAGGTGCCGCATCAGGTTTCGATTACAAAAGACAATGCTCCCATATCGATTGACTTCCTGTGGTACTACAAGATATTAGATCCAGCCATGTCGGTTTTGCAGGTTGGCAATTTTGAACTTTCTGCGGCTGGAATTGCCGCGACAACATTACGCGCGGTCATTGGTGGTATTCCATTGGATGATGTACTTTCAGAACGTGAACACATCAACAACATGCTTCGTACCCGTTTGGACGAAGTGACCGAACGCTGGGGCGTAAAAGTAACCAATGTTGAAATCCGTGAGATCATCCCTCCGCGCGAAGTACAGGATGCGATGAACCGCCAGATGACGGCAGAACGTGTTCGCCGCGCACTGGTAACCGAATCCATGGGTGATCAGGAAGCTGCAAAGAACCGTGCAGAAGGCACCAAGCAGGCTGCAATTTTACAGGCGCAAGGTGAGCGCGAATCCAATATTTTGCGTGCGGAAGGTGATAAACAGGCACAAGCTTTACGCGCTGAAGGTTTTGCCGTCGCTTTGGATGCCATCTTCAATGCCGCCAAATCAGTGGACCAGAAGACCATGACTTTGCAATATTTTGAAACCCTCAAATCCATCGGCTCCAGCCCCTCCACCAAGTTCATCTTCCCAATGGAATTCACCAGCATGCTGGATAATTTCCTCGGCAAAGATGTTAAAAAGTAGGCAGACAGACAGGTAGCAGCTAAACGGGTAGAAAGTGGAAGGTCGAATATCCACTTTCTACCTTTTTTATTGATACAATCGCCTCTGCTATGGAAATCGTTACCGCATCCATTCTTGACCTTAATGCGCTTCGCAAACTGGAAAATGAAATTTTTGGCAAGGATGCATGGCCTCTTTTTGACTTGATTGCCGTTTTGACTTTCGCCGAGGTGATTCGACTCAAGGCTGTGGAGGATGGGCAAATGGTTGGATTCGTGGCCGGGGATCCCCGTCCAAACGACGGTTGGGGTTGGATTGCCACTATCGCAGTGGATTCACGCTACAGGAGGAGGGGTATTGGGCGTGCACTTCTCCATGCCTGCGAAGCCAAACTTGGTGTACCTCGTTCCCGTTTAACAGTACGCATCTCCAACCAGTCTGCCATCATAATGTATGAAAAAGATGGCTATGCCACCACTGAAATTTGGAATGGTTATTACAATGACGGGGAAGATGGTATAGTCATGGAAAAAGAACTTAAGAGTTAAAATATAAAAATTCTCAGCCAATTGAAAGGTTAAAAATCAGCATTATGTCTGAAACTCTGCCTCCGCCTGTTTGGGTAAATACACAACCATTATTACAAAAAATGATCGACGACCTTGTCACACAAAAAAGACTGGCTATCGACACAGAATCGAATAGCTTGCACGCATTTCGTGAGCAGGTTTGTTTGATACAAATCTCATCCGCCACGACAGACTATCTGATCGACCCGCTTGAGCTGAAAGATTTAAGTGCGCTCGCCCCTTTTTTTTCAGATCCAAAAACAGAGAAAATTTTTCATGCCGCAGAATACGACTTGGTTTGCCTGCGACGGGACTTTCACTACTCCTTCGCCAACCTGTTCGATACGATGCACGCTGCCCGCATTTTGGGTTACCCTGCTGTCGGCCTGGACAGATTGTTAAACGATAAATTCAAAATCCAGACAGACAAACGTCACCAAAAGGCTAATTGGGCGGCACGTCCACTGACTAATGAACAGGTCCATTATGCGCGGCTGGATACGCATTATCTTTTTGGTTTGCGGGACGTTCTGGAGAAGGAATTATTTGAAAAAGAACGTCAGACATTTGCGAAGGAAGACTTCACAAGGGCGTGTCTTTTTGATGAACAGAAACGTAAAAACAACATCGAATCTTGGGAAAGATTTGCCAGCCGCAAAGACCTTTCACTCCGCGATTTGACCATTCTGGCTTCCCTGTGCAATTGGCGTGACCAGGAAGCCGAGAAATTAAACCGCCCGGTATACAAAGTGATCATGGACGACACACTTGTCACGATTTCAAAGGATTCTCCCCAGCACAAGGTTGACCTTTCGGCGCTGGGTTTGAGCGAAAAACAAATCTATTTATGGGGCGATGGTATCCTTGCTGCGATCCGTCAGGGGAAATCGGCCCCACTCATCGGGCGGAAAAATATTGATATACGTGATGACGCATATCTCCGTCGGCTGGAAAAACTAAAAATTTGGAGAAAAAAGATCGGGCTGGAAATGGGTGTTGAGTCGGATGTCATTCTGCCAAAACCGTATGTATCAGCAATTGCAGAAAACCCGCCGAAGGATTTAAATGAATTGGCATTGATCATGAAGGAAACCCCATCGCGCGTTGAAAAATTCGGCGCGGAAATTCTAAGAGTTCTCGGGACCAAAAATGCGAATTAGTTTTCATGGCGCAGCTCATACGGTAACAGGCAGCCAGCATTTGCTCGAAATCAATGGTTCAAAACTTCTTCTGGATTGCGGTCTTTACCAGGGCAAACGCTCAGAGAGCTACGAACGCAATTTAAATTTCCGTTTTGACCCGCGTAGCGTGAATGCTGTTCTACTTTCACACGCACACATTGACCATGCAGGCAACCTGCCGAACCTGGTCAAACAGGGTTACAACGGAAAGATCTACGGTACTCATGCCACAGCCGAATTGGGTGGATTGATGATCCGCGACTCAGGACGGATTCAGGAATCGGATGCCGAGTTTGTAAACAAAAAACGCGCGGAACACGGCGAGGATCCAATTGAACCGCTGTATACAGAGCAGGATGCCGG
>CAYLOW010000221.1:0-7321 GCA_964385315.1 uncultured Anaerolinea sp. | reverse complement strand
GGCAGCAGTTTGCCCGTCTCGCTGACTTCCAGACTAACTTTGGGATTCTTCTCAAGGCCTGAACGGATCCGCCCGGCAAGATTACCGTGAAAAATGATCTGGTGATTTTCCTCGTCGAACCAAAACAGGTTCGGGTGCACGAAGGGCTGGTCGTCCCACGCGTAGGCGGTGTGCCCGATCTTCTGTTCATGAAGAAATGAACGAATCCAATCATCACCACGTGCATACTTCGGGAGTCGTTGATATGCATTCGGGGGTTTGTTATTATAATTTCGGGTCATGATGCTCCTTTATTTACAGAGGGAATATACACGTTTTGAGAAATATTCCTGCTCTTATTGATTATCCACCAGCAGGTGTTTGTACCATGCCCAGAGGGAAACATACCCCGTGATCAAAGCTGCAGAAACCAGCGCCCAACCCCACCATGCAAAACTTCCAATGAAGGCAAGCAGAAAATATACGGCCGCGGCACTGGTAATGGATCCCAGGAAAGCGACTTCAAATGCCATGAGGTTCGCAATGCTGTACGGCTTATCGGTATCCGGCAGGGTGGCAGCCCTCCATTTGAAAGCCGGTTCAATTTCCTTGTTGTGACGGATGTAAAAATCCTTGATCTGGTTCATTGCCTGTGCCGATTCATGCCAGGCGGCGCGCAGGCGGGCAAGCTGTGCCAGGGTCGCAGCCCCCAGAACGGTCAACACCGCAAATAGCCCTGAGAATGCGAGGGTAACATTTTTAAGATCGTCGGTTGAAAATATCGAGCCGAGGATGGCCGCCACAAGGGAGCCAACCGTTATAAAATAAAAAGAAGCGACTCGGGAGCGGTCTTCGTTCGCCTGGAAGACCGTGCTGGCAATATAGGTATATTCAGCCTGCAAAATATCATCGGGGTTGGGTTTTGGTTTTGTGGGCATGGAATTCTTCCCGGATCATTCTTCTTCATGTGACCCATGGAAACCGGAAGCAGAACTTCCGGAATCCAATTTATACATCAAACGCCCATTCACCCTGACGCATGACGGGCTCGCGCGACCCATCCCGGTTGACACCGTCAATATCCATTTTTGGCGATCCGATCATGAAGTCCACATGGTTCAGGCTGACGTTACCGCCCGCAGCGACAAACTCGTCATCGTTCAACTCCACCCCGCCGGCAAGCGTAAAGCGGTAAGCGCGCCCAATGGCTATATGACAGGACGCGTTCTCATCGAACAAAGTGTTGTAGAAAAGATGTCCACGGGTGGCAATGGGGGAACTGGCAGGGACAAGCGCAACTTCACCGAGGCGGTGCGAGCCTTCATCCGTATCCACCAATTTTTGCAGGACGTCCTGCCCCTTCTTTGCCGTGACCTTGACCACACGTCCATTTTCAAAGGTGACCTGAAAATCCTCGATCAATGTACCGCCATAACTCAATGGGAACGTGGAAGTAACCACCCCATCGGCACGGTTCCTATCGGGCAGGGTAAATACTTCCTCGGTGGGCATATTCGCGGTAAACGCCACACCGTTCTGTGCCATGGTCTGCGCGCTGATCCATAAATGTCCGCTGGGGAGACCGAGCGTAAAGTCAGTGCCCGGCCCGGAATAATGAAGGGCGGTATATTGCCTGGCATGCAAATAGGCTGCGCGGCTGCGCAGGCTGGCAATGTGCGTTTTCCACGCCGCAACGGGGTCTGGCTGGGCGATCCGCGCAGTTTCAAAGATGGCATTCCATAATTTTTCCCGGGCTTCATTGCCCGGCAGATCTGGAAAGACTTTCGCTGCCCAGGCTTCCCCCGCGGCGGCGACCACACACCAATTAACGGCGTTGGTGCTTACCTTCTCACTCACCCTGCCAAAGTTCTGCAAATGTGTTTTTTGCATCAGCCCCACCACTTCGGGATCAAGCCCGCCGAGCAGGTCAGGGTTGGAGCCGGTGATCGAGAGCAGGGCATCCCCATTTTCTATCATTTTTACAATGGCATCCACCTGCCAGACGGGATACTCGCCAAAGGAATCATGCGGGGCTTGTTGGGCACGCAAGCGCAGCATTTCCTCATCCCCCCAGATCACATCCACATATCTCGCGCCAACCGCGTAGGCCGATTTTGCAACTTCACGCACCAACGGCGCAAATTGAATCGGGACCCCGCGGGTTGCAGCGAGGGTGATGATCAATCCCTGCCCGGCGCGAATATTTAAGCCAACTTTTACAATTGCTTCTGCGTATTTATGCAGCATTTCCTGATGGGTTTTATCGGTCATAACGCCTCTGTTAAATATTTTTTAAAAATTTAATTTGCGCGTCCAAGTATAGCACGGAGTTATTTTACTTCCACGGCGCGGTGATAAGTGTTGTCTCCACATCCGCGGCATGCCCAAGATAAGGCAAGCCCCATGCTTCGGAGATGGTTTTAAGGATCGAATAGTGCGAGTAGGGGGTATCGTCCTTGAAGTTCGACTTCACCTGGGGGGAGATCAATACCGTGGCGACCCGCCCGCCAGCGGACGCCGGAAGCCCGCAGCAGGAATGGTCGCCCTGTCCTTCGTCCCAGGTGAGGATGATGAGGAAGGGTTCCCCTGAAGATTCCAACGCAGGATAAAGTTTATCCATTTGTTCCTTGAGCCAGCCATCGGCAAGCTCAAGCCCACAGTCATGGGAAGAGTAACAAATATCGGGTGTGATAAAGATGAAATCCGGCAGGTCATTTAAGGCAAGGTCTGCATCCAACTGGGTGAGCGGAACAACACTTCGTTTGCACCGTTCAGAATCCAGGCGGATCGGGTCAAAGTAAACGAAGGGATTATGTTTTTGTACATAGCGCAAGGTACTGCCCGCGAAACATGGATCGGGCATATCGTCCTGGTAGGTTTTCCATGTCCGCCCGCTTTTCTCGATCAGGTCGGGCAGGCTCGGGGCGTTGATAAAACAATCTTCGCAATTACTGGTGATGCCAAATGTATCCCCGCCAATGAAAGAAATGTAATTTGGCAGGCTGGGGTGTGTGGTGGCGTAATGGGAAGTCAAAAGGGTATATGAACCGGCAAGCAGGTTGAAATATGACATTTTGCCGCTGCCGATCACCGAGCTGAATTCCTTATTCTCAAAAATGATCATGACAATGTGGGAAAAATTCGGCACAAGCGGAAGCGGAATGGGCGTTTGGTCGAATGTTGGGGTAACCACCACAGGGACGTTGGGGCTGGCCGTCGGCAACGGCATCAGGGTCGGGGGGACAGATGAGGGAGGAGATTCTGTCAAAGCGGGCTGGCAGGCCGGGGTGAGGAAAGAAACGAGAACTGTCATGCATATGAGGCATATGATGAATTTCATATCGGTATCCTTTAAACAGATTATACGGGGTAAATCCGGGGAAACCTGCCAGTAGGTACAGCATCCCGTGGATAACCCGCCTATTAACAAAAAAGTCCCGAAGGCTTGATCGGCTAAAAAAGTCGTTCAAGATTCCTTCGGGGCATTTTTTACGAAAACACGACAGTCAACTTATCGTCTTGGTTGTAATAGGAGCGGGCCGCAAACGGCGGATCCCCCCGCTGCATGGAATGGATCCGGGCCAGCAGAATGGGCAGGTCTTCCACGACCGGGAGATGAAGAACCGCATGTCTCCCCACCCATTCAACGGACCCCTCCCTGCCGGCTTGAATCTCACCCCGGGGATTTTCCCCGCAAAAGACAAACAGGCAGATCCCTGTTTCCCCGGCATCCACAATGACCGTACCGCACAACCATAAGTCTGCCTGCAAACCGGTCTCTTCAAGCAGTTCACGCTGTGCAGAAAAAAGGAGATTCTCCCCGCGCTCCACGTGCCCGCCGATGCCGTTGAATTTGCCCGCCCACAATCTTTTCGTGGGCGAGCCTTTGATCAATAAATACTCATCCCCGCGACGGACAAAGATCGCCGTGCGGGGAATGAGCATGTATCTATCTTTCGTTATGCCTTGATCAGATTTTGGCATTGGATCCTGGCTCAACAACTAAAATTGGGGAACCGGACCAGACCCTGGGTTCACCTTGAAATACGTCAACCTAACCAACCAGTTTACGCAGTTCATCCAGGTGGCCGGCAGAGCCGAGCTTCTCGTTCTTATGGGCAATAAATTTTGCGTATTCGGTCATAAAGACCTTGCCAATCGGGCGCAGGTCAAATTCGGCAGGCTTGTCACGGAAATATTCGCGATGGACGCGGGTCCACACCAGGCGGCCATCTGTGTCAATATTGACCTTGGTGACGCCCAGGGTGGCTGCCCGTTTAAATTCATCTTCATTGACGCCTTTGGCGCCCTTTATGTCACCACCGGCCGCGTTGATACGCGCCACTTCATCCTGCGGAACCGAACTGGAACCATGCATGACCAGCGGGAATTTGGGCAGGAGCTTCTGGATCGCTTCCAATACCTCAAAATGAAGCCCCTGGGAGCCGCTGAATTTAAACGCCCCGTGGCTAGTGCCAATGGCGCAAGCCAGCGAGTCAACTCCGGTCAGGCGAACAAATTCCTCCGCCTGGATGGGGTCCGTCAATTTGGCATTGGCTTCATCGACTTTGACGTGTTCTTCCACACCGCCCAGCTGGCCAAGTTCCGCTTCCACCACCAGGCCTTTCGCATGGGCGGCATCCACCACCCGTTTGGTGATCTCCACATTCTTTTCAAAGGGTTCGTGGCTGGCATCGATCATCACCGATGAGTAAAAGCCGCTGTTAATGCAGTGATAGCAGGTTTCCTCGTCGCCATGATCAAGATGCACCGCGAAAATCGAATCGGGATAGACTTTATCCGCCGAAGTGATCAATCCTTCAAGCATCGTCGCATGGGTGTAGGAGCGGGCGCCTTTGCTGATCTGGATCACAAAGGGAGCTTTGCTATCCAAATTTCCCCGAAACAGCCCCATGATCTGCTCAAGATTATTGACGTTATACGCGCCAATCGCATATTTTCCATACGCAGCTTCAAATAATTTTTTTGTTGTGACAATCATGTTAACCTTCCTTTTGAGTAAGAATTTGGCGCAAAACAACGCGCCCAAAATATCATGGTCTGATTATACTTGCATCATGGTACGCTTTCTTGATTATAACCACAAACTCAGGCTATAATGAGTGCTACCAAACGTATGAATTCCCGTATATTACGGCAGGAGGCTCACATGAGTGATTTCTTTGAAAAAGTAAGTTCACAGGTCGACCCGTTCAAAAAACTTCTTGGTTATATCCCCGGGTTCAAAGGTTATATTGAAAGACAGAACCGCCGCGATGCAGATAAAATCCTGCGCGACACCGTGGCGCGCCGTTTTGATGAACTTTGGGGACGCGCATCAAACCTGCAGGCCGAGCTCGTCAGCAGCGGCATGATCAAATATGTAGATGACATGGAAAAAGCCGCCCTCGCGCTGCGCACCTTCATTGACAAGATCTCGACGGCCGCACGCGGGTACTCCGGTATGTTTGATGCAGTAAAGATCAACGAGAAGGAACTCGAAGCCATTTATCAATTTGATGTGGCATTTTTTGACATTGGCGACCAAGTTGGCCGCGCGCTCGATAACGTGGAAGCCAGCCTGGGCGACGAAACCGCCCTGCCCGCCGCGATCCGCAATCTGACAACCAATGCACGCCTTGCGGTGGAAACTTTTGAACGCCGCTCTGAAATTGTCACGGGAAGCGGACAATAAATGAACAAACCCTAAATGTCTAAAACCTTTAGGGTTTATGATTAAAACTTATGTGGCACAATTATATTAATGCAACCTCCACAGACGAGGTCATAAAAATCCTTGGGGAAAAGAAAGAACGCGCCCGTGTGATCGCAGGCGGTACAGACCTCATTCTCGAACTCGAACGCGGTGTCCGCAGGGGGTTGGAAACCCTTGTTGACGTTTCGCGCATTCCCGACCTCGATCAAATAACAATTGACGAGGACGACGTGATCCATCTTGGTCCGCTTGTCACACACAACGCCTGTGTTGGTTCCAAGTTGATCCGCAAGCAGGCGTATCCTCTGGCGCGTGCCGCCTGGGAAGTAGGCGCCCCTCAGATCCGCAACCGCGGCACCATTGCCGGAAATCTCATCACCGCCTCACCCGCCAATGACACCATCTCTCCATTGATGGCGCTGGGCGCAAGCGTGACACTGCGCTCCACACGCGGCGAAAGAACCGTTTCCTTAAAGGAATTTTACACAGGCGTTCGCAGGACCGTGATGCAGGCGGATGAAATGCTGGTGGATATCTCATTCCCTGCGCTGAAAAAAACACAGCGCGGGACATTCATCAAACTGGCATTGCGCCGCGCCCAGGCAATATCCCTCGTAAACGCCTCGATCATCCTTAACTTGAAGGATGACACTGTCGTATCCGCCTCGATCACGCTTGGAGCGGTCACCCCCATCATTGCCCACGCCGAGGAAGCGGAAAAATTCCTTGTAAGGAAAAAACTTAACAAGAAGAATATCGCCCAAGCCGCGGAACTTGCGATGCTTTCTGCCCATCCCATAGACGACGTTCGCGGGTCAGCCGTGTATCGCCGTGAAATGGTCAGGGTGATCACCTCCCGCGGGCTGACCGCAATTCTCGATGAAACTGAACAATCAGGCATGCCGAAAAATCCCGTCCTGCTTTGGGGCGAGGAAACAGAATCGAAAGCCCATCCCGGAAGTGAATTCCCTGCCGCGGCGATCGAAACGATGATCAACGGAAAATCCTATTCATTCAAGAGCGGCCACAACAAAACCCTGCTGCGCCTGCTGCGTGAAGAAGGCATGTTGACCGGCGTAAAAGAAGGCTGCGCCGAAGGCGAGTGCGGGGCATGTACCATATTCCTCGACGGCAAGGCAGTCATGGCGTGTCTGGTCCCTGCACCGCGCGCTCACGGCGCCGTGATCACCACTGTGGAGGGGCTGGCCGACGGCGACAAACTGCACCCGATTCAGGAAGCCTTCGTGGAACATGGCGCAGTCCAATGCGGATACTGCACGCCGGGCTTCCTCATGTCTGGCGCAAAATTACTGGAAGAAAAACCCAACCCAACCCGTAACGAGATCGAACAAGCCATAACCGGCAACCTCTGCAGATGCACAGGCTATTACAAGATCGTTCAAGCCATCGAAAGCGCCAGTCATTAAAGAGGGCATCAATGGGTAAATATTCAAATACTTCCCTAAGAGAATCTTCCATCACGAAACCCAAGCAGCCGCATGATATATGGCGCAGTATTGGCTGCGTCATGATGCTTGTGATCCCTGCCATTTCCATTGCCGCCGGTCACGAAACCGTTAAGGTTGCACTGGATCAGAAATGGGGCATCATTCCCTTTCAATTGCT
>CAYLOW010000220.1:0-7396 GCA_964385315.1 uncultured Anaerolinea sp. | reverse complement strand
GCGGTCCTCATCATCAACCGCCACCGTGTCACGCGCGCCCACCGCATTAGCCAGATCAGGCCCGTCTTCATTGATCTTCTCATCGCCCGCGTTACGGTCGATGAGAAGATACTGCAGTTGCAGGAAAAGAAACGCGCCCTAGTCAGGAACATCATCACCACCAAAGCCGGTGCCTTTAAGTCGCTCGCACAGGACGACGTGAAGGTGTTGTTCGAGCAGGGAAAACGGTCTTACTTGACAAGATGTGTTTTATATCGGATAATATACAAAAATTGTATATTATCCGATATAAAATGAAAACAAACCTTTTACGCCCATTTGAAGAAATTCCATACTTTACCATTGAGGGATTCAGACAGGTTTCAGGTATGGAGTCTCCTGAGTCTGTGCGCGTCTTACTGCATCGCTGGACACAGGCCGGGCATATTTTCCCGCTTAAAAAGGCTGTCTACATGACACGCCGCTTTTATGAACTACACCGTCAGGACGCCGCATTTTCCGCGGCAGTAAGCGCCATTATCCTGTCCCATTCGTATGTTTCGCTGGATTATGTTTTACAGCAGCACAACCTGCTGACTGATGTCACCTACCCTGTCACCTGCATCACACCCAGAAACACGCGAACCATTACCAACGCAATTGGCACCTTCTGGTATCGCAGCATCCGTGCGGATTTATATACAGGGTTTGTGCTTTCGGAATATTTCGGAATTCGGTTCGCATCCGCAAGCCTGGCAAAGGCATTATTCGATTTCTTGTATTTACGTCCCATCCCCCGGGCATTTCGTTCGTTGAAAATAAATCTGGCTGAAGAACTCCGTTTGAATTTGGATGAAATGGATAAAACAGCACAGGAAGAGTTTATTTTTTTTGTTGATGATTCCAAATCTAAAAAAATGCTGGAAATCGCCGAAAACTTCAGGAGACACTCATGGCAAATTTAATCCAGATCTTTCAGCACACCTTGGATCAAAAGGATCCGCTCCTTCCCCCTGAGACCCGGCGAATCCTGCTCAAGGAAGTTTTACAATCCTCTGTGCTGGATTTTCTTTACAACCATCCGGCTTATCGCCGCTTGAATTTCTATGGCGGAACATGCCTGCATGTAGTTTATGAACTAAATCGCCTGTCCGAGGATATAGACCTTGATAACAGCGCGGGCGTCGATCTTTCGCTGCTATCGGATAACCTGGTTGGAATGTTCAAAAATGTCCTTGGTTATGATGGAACGATCGCCAAAACCCAGGCAGGAGAAAATGGTGTTTTGCGGGTGACACTAAAATTTCCTGTATTGAATGGTTTGGGCCTATCTGCCCATCCCAATGAGTCGCTCCACCTCAAAATTGAAGTCAGCCACCACCAGCAGGTAGCCATCCTTCAAAATACGCCTGTCTTTTATCACGGGCATAGTTTTGTGCCGTCCCATTTTTCGCTGGAGACAATGATGGCTGGAAAGATCATCGCATGTCTTGAAAGAAACTTCCAACGTGGAAGGGAAGGAGTTTTTATCAAGGGCCGTGACTTTTACGATCTGCTTTGGTTCATGCAAAAAGGCGTTCAGCCTCTTGCCGGGAAACTTGCCGTGGATGCGAAAAAGCCATACACTTCATCTTCTGCCATGCAGTCCTTGCAGGAAAGAATTTCCGGTATTCGCGTTGAAGATTTGGCTGTGGATTTGCTCCCCATGTTTGAATCAAGAGCCTTTATCGAGTCGTGGCTGGAACATTTCCACGCCAACTTTAAAAGATATTCCGACCCTTACCTGTAAAAATTACGCTCCCTTGTTCCAGGGAGCGTAATTTTTTATGAACAGCCTGGTCTTTGGCAAACTCAAAGACCGGATAAAACCAGTTAGCTTGCTGCGATCCTGATCAGGGCTTCCTTGAGTCTGGCAACCTCATCCAGCGTATTGTAATGCGCCGCGCCGACCCGCACCATGCCGCCCTTGTCTTCCAGGTCAAGCCGCTCGGTGACGTTGAGCGCGTAATAGTTGCCGTCCCAGACATAAATGCCCGCGTCCGCCAGTTTCTGCGCCGTGTCATGCGGATGCTGCCCGTTCAGGCGGAAGGAGAAAGTCGCCACGCGCTCATCGAGCCGTTTCATATCCGTCAAGCCGAAGATCGTGATCCCCGGAACCGCCTGCAGGGCCGAAAGCAGGGCGCGGTTCAATTCGAATTCATACGAGTGGATGGCGGCCAGGCCTTTTTTCAACTCCAGGGCGCGCCCGGTATATTCGCGCAGGCCCTCGGCGTGTTCACCGCCAAATTCACGTCCCACCCATTCGAAGTATTCCACCGCACCAAGCACGCCCGCGATGCCTTCATGGTTTTGTGTGCCTGTTTCAAATTTTCCGGGAAGTTTATTGGTCGCCGGGCGCACTTTATAGGCGAACAATTTTTCCAACAGATCATACTTCCCGAACAGAATGCCCGCGTGCGGGCCAAAGAATTTATAGGCCGATGAGACCAGGAAATCACAGTCCAATTTTTGCACATCGATCGCGCCGTGCGGGGCATACTGGACCGCGTCCACATAAACCAGCGTGCCGGCGGCGTGTGCCATTTCGATCATCTTTTTCACAGGGTTGATCGTGCCCAGCGCATTCGAGGCGTAGCCCGCTGCCAGCAGGCGCGGCTTTCGTTCGAGCGCTTTTTGCAGGTCATCCAAATTCAACGTGCCTTCCTCGACATCGAAATTCACCCAATTGACCTTCACCCCGCGGTCCTGCGCCGCCAGCACCCAGGGCGTGACGTTGGCATCATGATCCAGCCGCGTGAGGACGATCTCGTCCCCCTCCTTCCACTCGCGCGAGATCGAACGGCTGATGTGCAGCGTGAGCGTGGTCATGTTGTTGCCAAATACGATCTGTTCGGGAGACGGGGCATGGTAAAAATCCGCCATGGCGCGGTGGGCTTCATCAAGCACGGCATCGGAGGCAATGCTGGTGGCAAAAACACCTTCGTGGTTGGCGTTCGATTCGACCAAATATTTATGGATACGCTCAAGGGATGGTTTGGCGATCTGTGTGCCGCCGGGATTATCGAAGAAGACATCGGGGCGGTTAAGTGCCGGAAATTGATCACGGATTTGTTCAATGCGAAGGGTCATGAAAAGCTCCTTTTTAATGAATTTAAGACGGAGTGATTGTATACTGGAATTGTACCCCGAACGAAAGGAGGCACCATGTTTGAAAAGATCCTGCTCGCTGTCGATGGTTCAGACCACGCGCTGCGTGCAGCGCGCACTGCTGCCGACCTTGCCCGTGCCATGAATGCAAATCAATTTTGGATCGTGGTGGCGTATGATTTCATCCCGCCCTACCTTGGGGAACCCAACCTGCAGTTCGCCATTGAATCGCGCACCGAAGAGGCGAAAGCCATTCTTGATCACGCGCTCAAGGAAGTGGGCAGCATACCCTGCGAGATCCAGACAGAGTTGATCGAAGGTTCGGAAGCCGAAACGATCATTAATGTGGCGACCACACAAAAAAGCGATGTGATCGTAATGGGCTCGCGCGGACATGGCACTCTGGCCGGCTTGCTGCTTGGCAGTACAAGCCAGAAGGTGGTCTCTCACGCGCCGTGTCCTGTGTTGATCGTCAGGTAGGGTCTGTTTGCCGGGCGCGCGCTTCAGCCTGCGCAAATTCTTCGGGTGTGTTCAGGTTCCAAAAGCACAAGCCCAAAGGGTCGCAGGATCTGATCTCATCCGCCGTCAGCACCCTCACCTTGACCTGCGGAAACCATGAGATGACCTTCCACTGGTCGGCTAAAATTGCCGTCTCAATCGCGGGAAGGCAGGTCTCGCGCCGGTAAAGGGCATGGAGCGGTTCGTAACCTTCACCGGTTTTGGCGATGACCACATCCGCCCCCTCTTCCAGCAGCAGCCTGCGCGCGGTTTCCAACAGCCGGGGGCTGGCAAACGGCATATCGCACGCTACCACCGCCGCCAGCTCGAAAGAGGCGGATGCGACCGCGGTATAGAGTCCGCCGAGGGCGCCGCGCCCAGGTTTTAGATCTGAAACCAGGCGTACTGAGTCCAAAAAATCATAGCCTTCTTGCTGGTTGGTCGTTACGACGATTTCATCTGCGATGGGGGCCATGCGATGGATCACACGCTGGATGAGCGGGCGGCCAAGAAAGGGTTTGAGCGCCTTATCCTCTCCCATGCGGGAGGATTGTCCGCCGGCTTGAATGACCACAGTTAACATGGGCTCATTATACTTAAACATCCGAGGTTACACACCATCCTGAAGGCCGGACAAAAAACAGGCTTGATCGATGGGAACCTTCGCGGTGTTTCACATACCAAATTTATTTGAGTGGTTTTGATCCCTGGAGTATCAATGAGTTCACTTGCAAACTTACTCGACAACCTGACCAGTGATGGCGGGTTATACAACAGCAACGAAGACGGATCCGTGCGCTGTTTTGCGTGCGGGCATCGCTGTTTCATCCATGAAGGGCGGCGGGGTATCTGCCAGGTAAGGTTCAATCAAAAAGGCGTGCTGCGTGTTCCGTGGGGGTATGTGGCCGGTTTGCAAAACGACCCGATCGAGAAGAAACCCTTTTCGCACGTATTGCCCGGCGCGGCCGCGTTAACCTTTGGCATGCTGGGATGTGACTACCATTGCGGCTTTTGCCAGAACTGGCTCACTTCGCAGGCGCTGCGTGACCCGGCGGCTGAGGTATCGGCACAGTTTGTGCGAAAGATCAGCCCTCAGGAGATCGTCCAACAGGCGCTCAGGGTGAAGGCTTCCGTGGTGGTCTCTTCATACAATGAACCCCTCATCACCAGCGAATGGGCGGCGGCCGTTTTCAAAGAGGCAAAGCAGGCGGGGTTAATGTGCGCCTATGTCTCCAATGGAAACAATACACCCGAAGTGATGGAATACCTGCGCCCGTATCTCGATGCGTACAAGGTCGATCTTAAATCCATGAGCGCCAAAAATTACCGTTCACTCGGGGGGACGCTGCAAAACACGCTGGATGGAATCAAGCGCGCGCGCGACCTGGGCATGTGGGTCGAAGTGGTGACCCTGGTGATTCCCGGTTTCAACGATTCAAATGAAGAATTGTGGGAAGCGGCGCGTTTCCTTGCAGGGCTGTCCCCCGATATCCCCTGGCATGTAACCGGCTTTCACAAGGATTACAGAATGACCGCGCCGGATAATACCAGTCCGCAAACCTTGATTCGCGCGGTGGAGATCGGGCGCGAGGCGGGGCTAAGGTTTGTCTACGCTGGGAATTTACCGGGGCATGTCGGGGAGTATGAAAGCACCCACTGTCCGAAATGTAATACCCTGCTGGTTAAACGCAGCGGGTATATCATCGAAAAGAACAGGATCACAATGGAAGGAAAATGTCCAAAATGCGGTGAAAAGATTCCTGGGTTATGGCATTCGCAGGGTGCACCTTAACCAGCTCGGCCGGAGGTGATCACCCGCATTGGGGCCACCCCGGTGCTGAATATTTTAAATTCAATTGTTTCACCCGGGGCGTGCGCACCTAACATTTATGACAGTTTTTTGTTGTATAATTCGCGTTTGTTGGGAGATGCGAGGAGAAAATATCCTTCCCGCTCTCTATTAATCCACATTTTTCTCTAAGGAGGAGAAACGTGAAAAGAAACCTTTCTGTTCTACTTTCGCTTGTTGTACTGGTGAGCATTATGCTTGCCGCCTGCGGTGCCCCCGCTACTGAAGCCCCCGCAGTTGAAGCACCTGCTGCCACCGAGGCACCTGCTGCCACTGAAGCACCCGTTGCCACCGAGGCACCCGTCGAACCCACCCCCATTCCTGACGTTCCGATCGCGGCCTTTGACGGCACGTCCCTCTCCGTCCCCGCTTCAGAATGTAACGGCGCCTACATTGGTTCCATTCAGTCTGTAGTTGCGACCGATGCCTCCACCGTGACCTTCACGCTCTGCCGCCCCGATCCCGCCTTCCTCTCCAAGATCGCCTTCAGCCCCTTCGCGATCTACCCCTCGGAATGGCTTGAAGCCACCGCCGGCGAAACCACCCGCACCAGCGAAGGACTTGAGAAGCCGATCGGCACCGGTCCCTATATGGTCAGTGAATGGAAACGCGGCGAAAGCGTCACCTTTGTTGCCAACCCCGACTACGCCGGTGAACAGCCCAAAGCCAAGACCCTCGTCATGCGCTGGTCTTCAGAATCCGCTGCCCGCCTGCTCGAACTGCAGTCCGGCACCGTTGACGGCATTGACAACCTCGGCCCCGAAGATTTCGCTGTCGTTGAAGCCGATCCCGCCCTTCAGGTTGCCCTGCGCCCGGCTTTGAACATCTTCTATGTCGGTATGACCAACACCTTTGCGCCGTTTGATAATCAAAAGGTCCGCCAGGCAATTGCCATCGGCCTTGACCGCCAGCGCATTGTAGATACCTTCTACCCCGCCGGATCCGAAGCTGCCACCCACTTCACCCCCTGCGCCATCCCGAACGCCTGCGCAGGCGATGCATGGTATGACTTCGATGCAACTGCCGCCAAGGCCCTCCTCGCCGAAGCCGGTTTCCCGGATGGTTTCAAGACCAAACTGTTCTATCGTGACGTTGTCCGCGGTTACCTGCCCCAGGTTGGTAACGTTGCCCAGGACATCCAGGCTCAATTAAAGACAAACCTCAACATTGACGCCGAGATCGTTGTGATGGAATCCGGCGCGTTCATCGAAGAATCCTCCGCTGGACGTCTCGATGGTTTGTACCTGCTCGGCTGGGGTGCTGATTACCCGCATATCACCAACTTCCTCGATTACCACTTTGGTGCTGCCAACCCGCAATTCGGTGTACAGTCCCCGACCTACACCGACCTGCTGGTCAAGGGTGCCCAGATCGGCATTCCCGCGGATGCAGAATCAACCTACGTCGAAGCCAACAATGCGATCAAGGAATATGTTCCGATGATCCCCGTGGCCCATGGCGGTTCCGGCACAGCCTACCGCGCTGATGTGACCGTTCCCCAGGCCAGCCCGCTGACCAATGAACAGTTCTCCTACTCCGCCCCCGGCGACCGCGACACCTTCGTGTGGATGCAGAACGCCGAACCGATCAGCATGTTCTGCGCTGACGAATCTGACGGTGAATCCCTGCGCGCATGCGACCAGGTCATGGAAGCCCTCTACGGTTACGAAGTCAATGGCACTGCCACTGAACCGATCCTTGCCAAATCCTGCGACCCGAATGCAGACCTTACCGTCTGGACCTGCGCCCTGAATGAGGGTGTCAAATTCCATGATGGTTCCGATTTCGATGCGAAAGATGTGGTCGCCACCTTCAACATGGGCCTGAACATTGCCTCACCCACCCATGTCGGTAACAGCAACATCTGGAGCTACTACGACTATCTCTGGGGTTTGATGAAGAAGCCCGGTTCCTAGTTCGTAA
>CAYLOW010000219.1:0-7405 GCA_964385315.1 uncultured Anaerolinea sp. | reverse complement strand
AGTAAATTACCACCGCCAAAGGCGGTGGCTTTTGGCGAGCATCATAGATACAAGTATCTGAAGAGTAAGAGATTGTAGGCATGAAGTCTGAAGCGACTTACCACTTTTGGCACATGAAAAATTTTCACAACCTATTTATCAATTACTCTCACGGGGGAACCTTTTTACCCAACCACTGCCAGAGGCAGTGGTTTTAGAAAGACAATAAAACGCTAATCCAATTAAGGCGGCAGCATCCACTGTCCACACCGAAAAACTCCACCTCTTAAAAGCCAAAAAAACATGCATGATCGAGGGGGAAGTTTACCCCTTTTCCAAACGCTCCATATCTGCATCAACCATCATGGTGACAAGGTCATTGAAGGAAACCGACGGTTCCCACTTTAAGACATTGCACGCTTTGGAGGGATCTGAGATGAGCAGGTCAACTTCTGCAGGGCGATAAAATTTATCATCCTGCAATACATGGTCCTTGTAATCCAGCCCCAAACGTGAAAAAGCGATCTCGCAAAATTCACGCACTGAGTGGGTTTCTCCTGTGCCAATTACAAAATTATCCGCGTGCTCCTGCTGGAGCATCAGCCACATTGCTTTTACGTAGTCTCCGGCAAAACCCCAATCGCGTTGTGATTCGAGGTTTCCCAAATGCAGATCTTTTGCCATTCCAAGCTTGATGCGCGCCGCGCCATCAGTAATTTTTCGCGTCACGAATTCCAAGCCGCGGCGCGGGCTTTCGTGGTTGAACAGAATGCCCGAGGTCGCAAATATATTAAATGACTCACGATAATTAACCGTGATCCAATGCCCATATACTTTTGCCACGCCATACGGACTGCGCGGGTAAAAAGGTGTGGACTCTTTTTGCGGTACTTCCATCACTTTACCGAACATTTCGCTTGATGAAGCCTGGTAAAAACGAATTTTCGGATCAACAAAACGAATGGCTTCCAGCAGGCGGGTTACCCCAATGGCAGTTACATCACCGGTTAGGGCAGGTTGGCTCCATGAAGTCGGCACAAAAGACTGGGCAGCCAGATTATATACTTCCGATGGCTTATGTTCTTCAAGCAGGGAGAGTAAAGACCCTTGATCCTGCAAATCGCCCTGGACAATCGTAATATCATCCAAAATATGTTTGATGCGTTCACTGGTTACAGTACTGGAACGGCGTACAACACCAATTACACGATACCCTTTTTTCAACAGAAGCTCAGCAAGGTACGAACCATCCTGGCCTGTAATACCCGTGATTAAAGCAGTAGGCATATATTCATTAACTCCTTGGTCAAAATTCAGTTACTGAATTATACACTATGATCGGTGTTTTTTTTTCCATCAAACCACCATCCCGCGAAGAAAATCAAAGCCCAGGAACCAAGGATGACCATCACCATTTGCCCGAACGGCAATTGCCCGCCAAAATGGTAATAACGGCTCACATACCATTGGCTGAAAATCAACAGAAGAACAAATTCCATTAAGATGACGCGTGGCAACCATGGATTCCGCGTCTCACGCCACCACACCCACACATATCCACCCAGGACAGCCTGCCACATAAACAAGATCGTACGATAGCGCGGATTATCCCACTGGTCGCCGCCGCCGCGCAGGGATGCGAACAGGATCCAGCCCCAAACCGCGAAACTTATCCATAGGAGAACCTTTCGTTTTTCTTCTGTCCTTTCGGTGAAAGCAGCTAAAAAAGACAAGATTAACACCGGAAACATTACGTACCAGCCCAACGCCCGCAGGATGGCGATGATCTTCCAGGTCAAAGTCGTCGGCTCAATAAACGCCGCGGGTAAAACAGGTTGCAAAACTCCGTAAACAACTACAAATGGCAGCCGAAGCCATGCCGGCATTTGATCAAAAAGTTTTTGCACCCAACCCGAACCGCGTTGCAATTGATACACATCCCACTTGACTGCTTCGCGCACAAAATTATTGATCACTCCCACCGGAGTCCCGCCGCCCAAGTTCCCCTGTCGGTCCAATGCGGAAGAAAGTATGAATAAACCTGCAATAAATGCAAATGTGATCCCTGCAGCCATCCACCAGGAGATATACCCGCGCTGAATGCCAAAGTACATCCATCCTGCAAGAATAACCAGAGTTGCCAGCGCAACAACCGGCGAGACCATCAGCATCCCTGCAATCCCAAGTATGAGCCATGCAAGTGATGTACGACGGTTGGGTTGTCCCAGGTTTTCCTGTAAACCGATCAAATTCACAAAACCCCACAACGCAAATGCGCTGAATGCCATTAAATAAGGCTCACGCATGGCGGACCCGCCCAATAAAATGCTTTCCGGATATAACGTATACACCCACCCTGCAGCGATCGCGACTTTCCCCCCCCACTGCTGACCAGCCGCCTTCCACAAAAAAGGCAATCCCAATGCAGCCATGAACGCAGAGACCAATACCAGCATCAACGGACGGTGGGCATCAGGCGATAGGGAACGATACAATAAGGCACTCATTGTCAACAAACCACCATATTGATCGTAAGCATAACTTTGATTGAATCCACCGACAATGTTGTGGCCGGATGCAGCTAGTTCCCATGATTGATCATCACGACGATGCGCATCCGTGTAGACGAAACCCGCCCTGTCATCTTCATCAGAAAATCCATTGATAGGCAACACAATATATGTAGCCACTCCGCCGGCAAATCGTAAAGTAAATGCCAGTGCGACCATCCACGCCAGTATTCTACCGGGGTTGGTAAGCTTCTGGGAGGGTTCTGAAATGTCCGCTGCCCATTTTGTAGAGAGTGTAAGCAGGGAAAGAGAAAGAACAAAAAGAAGGGAAAAACCAAACCAGCCCATCAGCCAGTTGCCAGGCTGCATGGAAGATAAAACCGCCCCGAGGTTGGCGGCAAGAGGTAAGATCCAGAGGAAATTACGGTGATTAAATATCTTCATATCCCCACTTTTACCACGAAGTTGCAGGGAACGCAGGGCGGATTAAAATGTTCACATCTGCTAACATAACTGTTAAGAAAATCTACCATAAGTCACTTGCCTTTTTGTCTAGACCGAGTACAATAAAAACATCTTAGGAACCTACCTGAGAAATCTACGAGAAAGGAGATAAAAAACCATGTTATTTGCCCCCAAAGAAAAAGGTCAGGGACTTGTTGAGTACGCGCTGATCCTCGTTTTAGTAGCTATTGTCGTTATTGCGGCCCTTATGATCCTCGGACCAATCATCGGCAATGTGTTCAGCAAAGTAAACTCCAGTCTCAGCGGTGTGTAATTCGCGCCCATGATCTGTAAACAAAAAGCCCTGTCTTTCGACAGGGCTTTTTGTTTTTATCACCCCTTTTTCCAAACCACCATATATGGCAGGATGCCGGACTATATAACCCAAATATGGGATTCTTCTATAATAGCTGGGGCAAAAAAGGCGAAGCGACAGTTAATGCTCGATTGCCAGTTCTTTTAATATTTCCAATGTTTCCTGTTTGCCCCCCACACCGTTCTCGCCGCCAGGGCCCACGCAAGATGGGCATCCATCTTCACACTCACACTCGCCGACCAATTCAAGGGATCGTTGAATTAACTCATCATGCATCTCAAATAATTTCTGGCTGAAGCCAATCCCGGCCGGGACCAAGTCGTAGAGCACTACCGTTGGGAGGCCATTTGCGGGTTTCCAGGCTGGGTCGGTCAGGGTGCCAAGATCACGCGGATCGCACATCAAGAATAATGGAGCGAGGTTGCCTAATACAAAACCGAGCCCTGCAAGCCCGCTGCGGATGCGGACATTTTGCTCCACTTTTTGATGACAGGTCCTGCATAGCGTGGTGAGATTTTCAAGGCTGTTGGCTTCTTCATTTGAAGTGAATATACGAAATGGAATTTTATGATGAACATCATGCTGGCGGACTGTTTCAAGTGCGCCGCAAACCTGGCACTGATATTTATCGCGCGCACGAACGCTATCACGGATGCGAATCCAGTCTGAGCCATACTTATTACGATCGTTTGACCAGTTCCCGGCATCTCGCAGTCTGGCAAGGACCGCATCGGAAAGTGAAAGCCAGTAGCCGGTAGTCTGTAATTCTGATGTTGGCATATCCAGTGTTTCTTCGCCCAAATTTTCAAAGGTAAGCCAGCGCAGTTTTTTAAACCCCACCACCTGTGTAGAGACCTGTATTTCACCATAGGCTTTATCGCAGCCCGGGAGTTTCAGCCGCTCGATTTCATTGGTTATTTCGATCTCGGAGTTCCGCCGGGCTTCGGTGTAGTAATCCAACCCGACAGGGACCAACTGCGCAATATTATTTCCAATGTCGTATTCCTGCACATAATATTGCTGTCCTTCGTGCATATAGATAGCTCCAGGGTGAACCATCCAAGTAGCGCTTTCACCGTCCACTGTGCCAATGGTCAATGGTCTGCCATCTTCTGTCACACTTTGCAAGACAACACTTTGCGGCGATGCCGAGCGCAGTGAAATATTCGCCGCGGGATATTGATCCTTCATCCAATAATATTTTCCGTTCGAGAAATGGGCATCCTGACTGGCGGCCATGAACTCAAGGTATTCATCCACCAGCTCGTCCGTGAGACTGCCAAAACCTTCTTGTTTCTGGAAAGGCAATTCAAACATGGCGCAGCGCAAATGTTCAAGCAGGATCAACAAATGATTTGGATTGACCAGCGCCTGCTCGGGTGAACTGCCAAAGAAATAATCTGGATGATGCGCGAGAAATTGGTCAAGTGGGCTTGAAGATACGACCATGACCGACACTGCAGGGGAATCTCCACGCCCTGCACGCCCCGCCTGCTGGCGGACACTCGCGATGGTTCCCGGATACCCAACAAGGACCGCCGCACCCAATCCGCCGATATCGACCCCCAACTCAAGGGCATTTGTCGCCACCACAGTTTTCACGGAGCCGTCACGCAAACCTTGTTCGATCTCCCTGCGCTGGTGCGGGAGGTAACCAGAACGGTAACCACGGATGGAATCAGGTATATTTTGCCTTTTACTATTCGCAACCCCCATTTGTCCCTGCAGATAAGTCAAAATAATTTCCACACTTCGGCGTGTTTTTGCGAACACAACAGTTTGAATATTATGAGTGAACAGATCATTTGCCAGTCTTACGCCTTCCAATAGGGTGCTTTTTCGCAAACCAAGCGCGTGGTCGGTTACTGGCGGGTTATAGATCAGAAAGTGACGCTCGCCGCGCGCGGAGCCGTCGTTATCGATTAATTGGACTTCTGTTTCGATCAGGGTTTCAGCAAGTTCTTTAGGATTCCCGATCGTGGCGGATGCAAGAATGAATTGCGGGTTTGCGCCATAAAAATGTGCAACCCGCTTCAATCTGCGAATGACGTTGGCAACATGAGAGCCGAAAACTCCGCGATAAGTGTGGGTTTCGTCAATCACAATGAATTTTAGGCTGCTGAAAAATTCGCTCCAATTGGAATGGTGGGGAAGAATCCCCGTGTGCAGCATATCAGGATTGGAAAGAACAATGCGCGCGTTTTTGCGGATGGCAGAACGGGCGGACTGCGGAGTGTCACCATCATAAATGCCGCTGGTTAAAAAAGGTTGATCACCGATCAGTTTCCGGAAAATTGAAAAATGCTCACTGATGCCTGAAAATTGATCTTGCGCAAGCGCCTTCGTTGGGAAAAGATACAATGCGCGCGTTTCATTATTTTCGATTAATGCGGAGAATACTGGAAGATTATAGGCAAGTGTCTTTCCGCTGGCGGTGCCTGTTGCGAGGATGATATTTTTTCCGGCGCGGGAATGGGCCCACGCCGCAAGCTGGTGGGAATAAAGTGACAAAATACCCTGATTGGTTAATACACCCCGAACCGCATCAGGCAGATCGTCCGGGAAGGGACACATTCGCGCTGCGCACGGCGACGTAGTTCTCCACGCAAAAATGTTCGGCGCGGTTTGCTCGTCTCGTTTCCAGAAATCAAGTAACGGCTGAAGCATAATCAAAGTGGGGCTGGCTGTTCACTTCCCGTGTGCAATGAGCGGAATGCCCACGCGCCGACCCCGAATGGCACCCAAAATGTAACGGTGCGATAGGTAAACGTGATCAGCACTGCATGACTCCATTCCACGTTGAGTGAAGCAAGTGCTATGGGCATGAGGCCTTCCACAATGCCAATGCCCGACGGCGTGGGCGATACGATCAGGAAGAGATAAGCGAGGGAAAATCCTGCAATGATGGTGCCTGCGGAAAAGGGCACTTCAAAGGATAAAAACGAACAGATCAAAACGCCCATCAACAGGACTTTGTCTAAAATTCCCCAAAGGACAGGGCGCACCAAACTCGAAGGTTTTTCGGTAAGCCCGGACAAGCCTTCCGCTACTTCATGAGCGAATTCGTGTGCACGGGCCTCACTTAAATAATCCTTCTTCCTGCAAAAAAAATGTACGATGGAATTAATTCCCCGTGCAAGCTTTGCCAGGAGGCTGCCAAGTTTTTCTTCCGAACGATAGCCAAGATAAAAAATAAAAGCATATGAAACAGCTATGCCCAATAGAATGAGTGAAGCCGAGAGCTCACTTGCATCGAGGTCATCGCGGCGGACGAGCACGATCAACCCAAGTGCCAATATGACCAGAAATGCGGTTTGATCGAGTAGAAGGAACAAGGCGGCAGCGACGGTAACCTTACCAGTGGGATGTCCGCGCCTGCGCGCCTCTGAGGCAAAGAGAGCAACCCCGCCAGCCCCCGCAGTGGGGGCGACGATATTGATAAAATTCGCCGCTGTGGCAATTCGGCTTAACGTCAGCGTCTCTTCCTGCACGCCCAATAAATTAAAAACGGATTGATACATGCGCCCGGTAGTGACAAACCAAATCATCTGTACCAGGATGGCAAGAATGAAAAATACCAGATGTGCTTTTCGCAAGGTGGACATGATCGTTTCAAATTCACTGAGACTGATCGCCACCACTGCAACGCCAAGAAAAAGTACAACGACGACAAGTAAATTTTTCATTTATGGGATTATACACGGAGGGAACGGGGAAAACGACGGATTAATCTACGAAACTGTAAGACGCTGGCATTCCCGGTAAAACCGGAATACCCCCTCGTAACAACTCCAACAACATTCGCCATTTCCCAAGATTGTGGATTTAACAATTGTTCCAAACAAAATCAAGTCTCACATATAAAGGCTGAATTCTTTGACGAAATGGCGGGCAAGCATCGGCAGAATGACAAGTTCAGGAATTGTTGTTCCATCCGGGACAGGCAAACAAAGTGACCAATCAACCCGTGCAAAAGCATGTGGATTTTATGTGATGATAATTATGATGAATTTGATGTGATCTGATTTGGACGATTTCCCAAAAAAGGATCCTGGGCGCAAAAAAATAATCTGATCAAATTTAGCCCTGAAAGAGA
>CAYLOW010000218.1:5515-7413 GCA_964385315.1 uncultured Anaerolinea sp. | reverse complement strand
GCAATAGAATTCCAAAGCCTGAGTATTGTAATAGCGATAAAGTGGAATCCCTTCGCAACTATTACTCAGCCAGTTCTGCAGTACTTATGCGAGATATTACCTCCTGCGCAAGCAAAACACCTTTGGAAATCCTTGTTATTTATGCGTTCTATAAACTGAAGATATGAAATGATAATCTGTGCTGCTGTTTTGGTTATTTGCCTGGACCTATAAGGTAAAAACGGAGCATCATACTGCTTTGCTCTTGTCGCAAGTCTTGAGAGGAGCGTGAGGCGATTTGTTGAATATGAAGATTTAGTGTAGGCAGGAGTAATTTTGTAGCGACGCCGGACTTGTTCGTAATCACGGCGTGATTCAAGTGTGATCAAAAATTTGAAAACATTATGAATCACGCCTTGAAATTGTCCAAGAGTCCAATAAACTCCGCCAGCGACCGCATCATCCCGACCACATTTTGTGGCGGAACAGAATAGGGACCTGTGCTGGCTACTTGGCTCATCTGCCCGAATTTAAGCAGTAAAAGAGGATTATCGTGCTATTTTACTCTCACCTCATAATTTCCCGGGAGCAGCAAAATGGGCAAAATCTTTCTACTGAGCTCACCTTGGACAGTTAAGAGAAATCGTCTGGCGAAATTCCAGCCAAAAACCCCTAAAAACCGGACGGATGAGTAAGTAGCCAGCACAGCCGTTATTCTGGATTCCCTGAAGGCTAGAATGTAAAAAAAATTTACATAACTTCATCACTATCATTTGGCCATTGGGGGATTTTTATTTTAGAACCTTGGGCATTGTACGTCGCACCCACAAACCATCAGCAGCAAAAAGAGCCAGTGCCAGCCAGACAAATCCGAACCCAATTAACTGTGCAATGTCGAATGTTTCTTTGTAAACTAGCACACCCAACAAAAAGGCTATTGTTGGTGCAATATATTGAAGAATACCGATCATGGAAAGTGGCAGAATTTTTGCCGCGGAAGAAAACAAGAGGAGTGGAATGGTTGTAATCGCGCCGGCGCCAACTAGCAGGAAATTGGTGATAATGTTGCCCCGCAGAAACCACCCCCCACCTGAGGCATCCATATAAAATAAATATACGACTGAGGGAATAAAAAGGATCCCGGTTTCGACGGCCAGCCCAAAAAGAGAATTAAGCGGTGCGAGTTTTTTTACTAAGCCATATATGCCAAAAGTGCTGGCCAGGGTGAGCGCAATCCAGGGAAGCCGCCCGTAGATGATGGACAGGTAGAAGACACCTATTGCCGCAATTCCAATTGAGAACCATTGAAAAGGACGCAAGTGTTCATGCAGAAATACGACTCCGAGCACAATGCTTAGCAGAGGAAAAATAAAATACCCGAGGCTTGCTTCGATAATCAAATCCGAATTGACCGCCCAAACATATACCAGCCAGTTAGTCCCGATCAATCCGGATGCTAAGGAATAAACCCATAAGGATCGCCACGTGAATGCCACTCGATAGAATTTATTGAATTGACGGGTTGCCAGGATAAACACCAGCACCATGATAAAGGACCATGTGATTCGGTGACCAATAACCTGCGTGGCGCTTACATGACGGAGCCATTTCCAATAAATTGGAAAGAGCCCCCAAAGGATATATGCCCCAATTGCAAATGCCATGCCACTTTTTTTCATAACTAAATATCTCCGTACAGAAAAACGCGCTGTGAAAGCGCGTTCTCTATTTTAGCCAATTACAGATCTAACTAATTTTAAGATGTGTTGATTGAATTATCCGTTCGGATATTTCTCACGAAACTGGCTTACCTTTTGTGTTGCAATGGAAGCCAGCGCTCCGCCATCAGCCATCAGCATCAGCATCTGGTATCCGCGATCGAATAATTTTTGTGCCTGTTCCCAGGTTCCGGTAGTGGT
>CAYLOW010000218.1:3034-5415 GCA_964385315.1 uncultured Anaerolinea sp. | reverse complement strand
CTTAATGGCGACAAAATCATTCCAGGGTGCGCGGACCAAAGGGGTGGAGGCGGATCCTTTCATAGCCTGGATCTGGCTGATCAATGTCAGGATGTCGCCTGGCGCATGTTCCATATCAAGCATCAGCCAATCAAAACCTGCCGAGCTGAGTATTTCGGATGTGAGGGGGCTGGCAAGCTGGACCCAGGCACCGATCGTTTTCCTGCCCGTCTTCAATTTCTCTTTAAGTAAGTTTTTAAAATCCATTTTATCCTCGTATCTTGTTCGTATTTATAGTTGGGAAAATTCGATCAAATGCCCATCTGGATCGTAGCAATAGGTCTGCACAAGTCCACCGGGTCTCTCAATGGGACCGTACACGATCGGTATGGCGAATTTCTTCAATTGAATCACCAAGCTTTTTGTATCATTTATGACCAGGGAAAAGTGCCGGGACCGCGAAATGTCCTTGTCTGTGGTGGCGGCAATGGTAAAGGAAAGGTCGCCAGGCGCATGTGTGGCAACATCAGAACGGATAAGATGGATTTCCGCATTGTTCCTTCTCAGCCAGGCACCAGGGAGAGTAAATTTTGGGTTCCGGGATATGCTTTCCATTCCTAAAACCTGGCAATAAAACTGGATAGCCTTTTCCAGGTCATGGACGACCAGATTGACATGGTTGATATCTTGAATCTCGAACATCATTCCTCTTTCACTAGTTATCGGATCCTATTTCAACGGGTAGCGACCCAGCTTTTGGGCAGCATCAAACAGGGCGATGGAATTTTCTATCGGAATGTCTACATTGATATTGTGGCAGGGAGCAATGATGTATCCACCATTGGTTCCCAGGTCCTGGATGCGGTGATGAATCTCAGTGTAGACTTCGTCCACAGTTGAGATGCGCAAAACTTTTTGGATATCGATTCCACCATGAAAACAAATCTGATCCCCGAACTTCTTTTTAAGCGCCTGTGTATCCTCGAAATCCTTGACGACAGTCTGTATGGGATTTAGTATGTCAACCCCGATCTCGATCAGGTCGGGGATGATCCTCATAATTGCCCCATCGCAGTGCATTAGTACTTTTACATTTGCCGTTGCCTTTATGGTATCGATCAGTGATTTCAGACGGGGTTTTATAAATTCACGGAACATCCTGGGAGAAACCATCAGCGAGTTTTGAGTCCCCTGATCATCGGTTATGGTCACGACCTGTACATAAGGCCCTACAACTTTCATATACTGGCGGTACATTTCATTAATTGTGGAGGAGAGTCTGTCAAGAAAGGCGTGTGTGATCGCTGGATTGACAGCAAAATCAAGAAATAATTTGTCGTACCCGCGCAACTGGGCCGCGGTTTGCAAAATTCCAACCTTGATCCCGTCCGCTCCAACGATGTAATCGGTGTTCTCGTACCAGTAACGTGCTTGTTCCGACAATCCGGTAAACATTTCCGGACTGGGTTTCGGCCAGTTGAAATCATCAATATCCGCCTGCGTAATTGTTTTCTGATTGAACGGGGAGGAATGAATTGCGAAATATTGTCCAACATCTGTCCACTTGTGAGGGGTCTGCCACATGTCTATGTAGCCAGGTTCTCCGTCAATTTCCATATCCTGTACACCGATCCAATTGGGCACGATCCAGCGAAAGTCAATTCCCAGCCGTTGGCAGACTTCCTCGTCCAGCATCACGTTTTGCGCCATGCGGTCGAGGATCTTAGTCTCGGCTTGGACGCCAAGCGCGGCTTTGAGTTGCTTGTAGGAATTTATGTGAAATGAACCTATATGCTTACCATAATCCACCAGTACTCGGTCGGGTTCCTGGTGATTGAGCGTGGCCGCGAATGCAGTCCTTCTATCCATGGTTTCCACTCCTAATTCCCCAGAACAATCGGTTTGATATTCAGAAGTTTGCAGACGTGGACCAGTTCATCTACATATAAACCTGCTACACCGGAAATATGATTCGCGCCAAACTCATCGATGAGCTCGTCGAAATTCAAATTTGCGTGTACGAACATGGTCGGGAGTTGGTGGCTACCCCGCGCTTTGACGAATTCTTGATAAGCTTTTGGGGAAGGCTCAATGGCTTCACCGGTGAAAATGACCATAACGTATTCTCCTGCGCGGCGGGAAAGGCGGGCCAGGGTGACAGGTCCAGGCGCTGCATTGAAATAGACGGTCGCACCGCCGCCGGGTCGAAATGATGGACGCAGTTGTATCTTAGAAAGATTTTCTTCGGGCTTTGCTGACCTGCCTGCAAACCAGCTGCACATTGCGCCACAATTCGGGATATAGATGGTCAGGTTGTCTTCGTCCAGGTAGCTTAAATCTCCAAACAGGGTGGGCTGTCCACTTGATACTAAATTGAGGATTTGCATCGTCAACGCACCATC
>CAYLOW010000218.1:1652-2934 GCA_964385315.1 uncultured Anaerolinea sp. | reverse complement strand
TTCAAAACTTTCACGTACTCGCAGGTGCGGATAGCCAATTTGGTCAAGTGCGCCTGCTGCGCCAAGTAGACCGACCGTGCCGTGTGACCCGGGATCACGATTAGATACCAGGACTGTAGGCAGATTCATTCGCTGAATACCTCGCACAACCAGGTTGGGTGCGGTCCAGCATGGCAAGTGGGCAATAAATGCTGTTACCCCGGCGGCTTTTAATTCATCCACCTGTGCGTCGATCTGCTCCAGAGTCCGTGCCACTTCCTTGTGGAAAAGGATTTCAATCGGGAGTTCTTTGAAGTAATCGATTATGTTCTGATGCCTCGGCTCTGTCAAACCGCGAAACAGGTTTTCCCATTCATGTTCGCGGGCGTCGCCAAAAGTCATCACTGCAACCTTGGGATTATTCATCTGGTTCTCCAATTACAAATATCATTTACTGCGAAAAATATTCAATTCTGTCAAAAAACCATCTGGCAAAGGTATCGCCTGCCCAACCTGGAAATCATAGGCAATGATTCCTGTTTCGGCGAGGGCGATCAAATGCTCTCCACAACGAATGCGATGAAAAAGCCGGAATGACTTTCCCTTCACCTCATTAATTTGGCAGTCCACTGTCAACAGATCATGAGCAAAGGATTCAGATATAAAGTTCACTGCCAGATCCGCGATGATTAATCCGATCCGTTGTCCGTTCCCTACGATCGTATTGAAATTTAGTGCTTTCATAAAGTTAGCGCGCGCTTCATGCACCAATCCCAACAAGGCTTCATTGCCCAAATGTCCGGCGTAGTTTATGTCAGTCGTACGTACCGTAAGGGAATGTGAGAATTCATAACTTTGCAGCTCGGTCAGTATTACACGCGGCATCGCGTTATTTTTCCTGTTTTCTTGAGAACGCCTGGATCATTCTGCCGCCATCGGGATATACACATTGCCCGGTGAAAAAGCTGGAATCATCGCTCGCCATGAATACGGCAACGGTTGCAATTTCACGACACTCGGCGATCCTTCCAAGCGGCAGACGGGCAAGTAGCTCAGCTTCCTTTTCCTTGTTGTTCACCACGCGCTGCATGAGGTCGGTCAGTACCGGGCCAGGGCCGATGGCATTGACACGAATCCCATAATCGGAAAGAGCTACTGCCATTGCCTTTGTAAGTTGGTTGGCGCCACCTTTGGCGGCACAGTATGGGACCTGGTCAGCCAGAGCCATGACAGCCATGACCGAGGTCATATTGATAATGACTCCGGGGATTTTCTTTTCGACCATGACTCTGGCGGCTGCCTG
>CAYLOW010000218.1:0-1552 GCA_964385315.1 uncultured Anaerolinea sp. | reverse complement strand
CCAATCCCCATGGTTGCCCCGGTAATAATGGATACTTTGTCTTTAAGTTTCATCTCTTAATTTCCTTTTCAGCGTTTGAATAATTCTCATGAGACGAGCAGTTCGCGCCCATCTCATGAGAATTCCCGGATTATTTAACCGGCGGCTTGGTGCCAATGGGCCAGCGGGTCCTGATATCTTCGATAATGTCAACGACATGATCTACAACACGGGTCACCATCTTTTCACCTTTTTCGCGGGTGGCTTTGGTTGCATCGCCGATGATGCCATTGTCTAGTTCCTTGTATTCTGGGCGTGCAAAGGTTCCCTCGAAGTGATACATCATGCCGGGCTTGGGCATCTGTCCAGGTGCAATGATGAAGCGCTTGTCAATGAGCGCTGATCCGCCGCCTTTGGCCGCTTTGCTCATATCGATATATTGGGGGTACAGGTATAATCCGACCGAGGTCTCGGCTTCCTCGGCATGCCACATGTAATCGGTGAGTACGTCCTTGTCATCTCGCAGGAAGTCATACCAATGCATTGAGAGGGTGAAGTGACCTGCCAATCCAAGTTTATGGACCGCCACGAGGGTGGTGGAGACCTGTCCATGCGCGGACAGAATGATGAATTTGTTGAAACCTGATACCGTTGCGCCCTGGATGATATCCACCAGAAGGGCGATGTGAGTATCGTAGCTCAGGGGAATCGTTCCGGGCATGTACCAATGATGATAGGGGTGCGAGCCATACCACATCCAGGGGAGCAGCATCACGTCGGTTTTCTGGGCAATCAATTCTGCCATTCCCTTTGCATTGAAGGCGTCCACACCGATGGGTGAATGAGGGCCATGCTGTTCAATGGCTCCGATCGGCAGGATGGCAATATCGCTGACTTCCTTGGCGAAGTGGGTGAGCTCGGGCAATGTTTGTTCGTGCCACCAGAGGTATTTTTTATTGTTCATTTTTAATCTCCTTTGATATGATTTATTTCAATAGCTTTATTTCGGATAAAGCAGCAGGAACGCCTAGCTCTGTTGCTAAACTCACTAATTCTTCATACAGATTTACCGGCAGGGGTATACCATTGGCTTTTCTATCTTGCATGGTGCGGTATTCGATCTCTCCTGGGAGGAGCATCTCATGGCTTTCATCCCACATGGGTGATGTGTGGACCTTCTGGGAAAATTCCATCATCCGTTTCTCAACCTCACCCTTTTCCATTAATGCGGATATGTTTACGGCCATCATCATGTGAGAGGTCAAACTCGGGTCATCAGGATATTTGTACATACCCTTCATCGCATCCAGAAATGCACCGCCCATTAGGACGCCGGTCATTATCTCGACTGCGTAGGCGATTCCCAATCCCTTGTGGCCACCTGTAGGTAATAAAAATCCCTTGAACGCCTTATCCGGGTCATCGGTCGGACGGCCTTCGGTATCCGTACCCCAATCGAACGGAATCTTTTCACCTTTTTTGCTGGCAAGAAGAATCTTCCCGCCCGATACAGCTGAAAGAGAAATGTCCAGAATGAAGGGAAATTCGCCGTAGGTGGGAACGGCGATCGAGA
>CAYLOW010000217.1:0-7433 GCA_964385315.1 uncultured Anaerolinea sp. | reverse complement strand
CCCACAATTTTTACGGGCCAGTGAATGGCATGTTCGCAATAGATTTCTGGATTTTCTGCGTCAGTATTAATCCAGCCAATTTTTTCATCTGCATAGCCTATGTTACCGTAGGCAATTAATGGAAATTCCTGGCCACATACAAGTTTCAACTCGGCAAGCGGCTTCGCCAAACTTGGTGTTGGGCCGCAGTTCACACCGATAGCTGAAATACCGAGCGGTAACAATTGCTCTGCTGCTTCCGTTAGTGTTTCACCCGACAGTATTTTTCCAGTTTGGTCGCAAACAAAACTGACAACGACTGGTGTGCCAGTAAATGTGGCAAGTTTTGCCATTATGAATGCTTCCCGAATGGAATTGATGGTTTCGATCAGGATCAAGTCAACTCCACATTCTATGAGATCAATGATCCGATCGGAATGTTCATCAAGAAGTTCATCATCCGGCGGGACAAGATCGGGTCGGTAACAATCTTCAAGCGTAGATAATGAACCCGCAATAAATTTTTGCGAGTCGGACTTGACATTTTCTATTGCAAGACGGGCTATTTCCACAGCGCGGTGTGTAAGTTTCCGGGCAAGATCGGCATTTCCGCTGGGAGCCAATGCACGCCTATGTGTACGGAATGTATTTGTGGTGATAATTTCCGCACCAGCATGAAGATAGTCTTCGTGGATATCCTGCAAAATTTTCGCATCGTGGTCATTTAGCAGCGCATTGGCAGACCAGAGTGGCAAACCGGTATTTACATTTCTGCGGTTTAGTTCTGTGCCAGTAGCGCCATCAAGAATGATTTGTCGGGGTAGGGCAAGTGTAGTCAGGAATGTCATTAGTATCCATTTCGAAATTATTTTTCTTATCGGTTAAGTGTTCATCTGCCATAGAGTGCTTTTCGAGTGTACCTACCATATTAGTTCTGCCATCTAAATCAACATAATATCAACAATTTCACCTGCGCTTAACCCTGTGGCATCAGGATGAATACGGAGCAAGCCATCGGATGACGAAAGGGTGAAAATCAAATTAGATTTACCAAAAATTGGCTCTGCCAGCCATTCATTCTTCGCCATCGGTTCATCCTGCACAGGATGAAGTAATTTGACCGGCCACCAATCTTCACGCCCTGCTTGAGACGGCAGATTCACAGTCAACGTCGCCTGTACGGTTGCTTTTGGTTTTGATCGCGCACCCAGTAATTTTTCGATAACCGGCATAACAAATAAATACCCATTTACCAATGCACTGACAGGATTACCCGGAAGCCCAATTACCGCTTTTCCACCGCACACACCCAATATGGTTGGTTTTCCAGGGCGAGTGTTTATACCATGTACAAGCACACCGGGTTCCCCTATGGAGCGAATAACATCAGCGGTCATATCTCTGGTTGATGCAGATGAGCCTGCGGTAATAATGAGCATATCGCACTCCGATAACGCCCTAGTTGCCGCCTCTTTCAAAACATCAAATTGATCACTGATTATCCCATACCGAATGGACAATCCGCCATAGTTTTCAACTAGCGCACCGAGTGTATATGAATTTATATCGCGAACCTGACCAGGATGAGGATTTTGACTGGGGTCAATAATTTCATCACCGGTTGAGATCAATCCTACGCGGGGCTTTTTTGCGACCTCGATAGAGGTGATTCCTAATGCCATTAATCCACCAATTTCTGCGGGTCGAAGTTGTGTGCCTTTGCCAATAACCTTCTGACCACGGGCAACATCCTCTCCAATACAGATGACATTTTCACCTTCCGCGACGGATTTGAATATTTCTATTTCACAAGGACCTTCCCCTGGCATACCTGATCCTCCTGATACTTTTTGTGAATATTCCACCATCACTACTGCATCAGCCCCATTGGGTATCATTCCCCCGGTATGAATTAAAGCGCAATGGCCTGCACTTAACTCAAAGGACGGAGCGTCACCCATCGGAACTTCACCAATCAGGGTAAGATAAGCGGGAAGTGTATCACTTGCGCCAAAAGTATCTTTCGCCCAGACAGCGTAACCATCTACTGTGGAACGGGGAAAATCCGGCAGCGGGTGTGGGGCGAAGGTGTCATCGGTGGTAATCCTGTTCCCAGCATGGACAATTTTTACTAATTCAGAATCAATAATTTTTGGGGATAGATGCGAGATTAATTCCTCGCGGGCTTGGTCGGGGGGGATGAGAGTCAGGAATTCAGGCATAGGTTTTGAAAACCAGTTACAGTAGACGATCCGTCATTAGCGGAGCCAAAAGGTCAAGGTAATGAAATAAATCATCAGACCAAATACGCAAAGTGAAGTGGATGTGAGTAATGGCCAGTTGGGTTTTTCTCCGAGCGAAATATTACGCACGAGGACAACCTCAAGAATGGCAAATGGCAGCGTGAAGAAGGCTGGCCAAAGGATATTAAAACCAAGCAGTGGCGCGATTGCAAATATAACATAGGCCATAACAATCAGACTGTGATGAAAAGGTACTGCACGCTCCCATGTTAGGCGGCGTAACATGGTTGCACGGTCATATTTCTGGTCATCAGAAAACGAAATGAAATTTGCAACAAGGAAATAAGCCAGGGCAATCGCGATAAGGGGAATTAGGATAATCGTTAGGAGCCGATGATTATATTTAGCCTGTAAAAGAAATCCGATAGTCGGTATCACATAGGCTAAATGAACTGCAAGGGTGAGTTCCCCAAAACCACGATTAAGCAGGCGGATGGGAGGAATTCCATAAATAATAATCAGAATAAAGGATAACAAAAGAAATGTAATCGATGAAAAAACCAAAACCTGCTTGATAAAAAGGAGGTATGCTATGATAGCAGTGCCGGACAGTGTAACAACAGACACTGAAAGCGCATAATTACGCAGGCTTTCTTTTTGCTGCGGTGTTTCATTTTCAATCAGCGGTTCATTATGCGGGCGGAAAACCTCGGCAAGCAAGGACATAGACAATTGGGCGAAAAGTATACCTGCCAATCCAATCAGAAAAGTATCAACTTGGAATGAAATGCCGAGATAGACAGGAATACTTGCACCAAGTGTATAAGTTAAGGCGGAAATAAAGAGGCGCAGGGGATGGGCAAGCTTTATTATGGGGGTCATTTATTATCGATATTATGAAACTATCCGTTGGATTCTAGCATGGATTATCAATCCGCTGCCTGCGGGTTAGAAAAACGCTTTTTCAGGTTAAGAAAACAAAGAAATCAAAATTGAAATATTAATTCATTAATTTTGCCGTTGATTTATCACAGTCAAAATAATTTTGAAAGATATCCTTCCAATTCATCCACTCCCTGGGGCAGGTTTTTTCTTCCAAGGCCCAATCTGAAATGGTTTCCAGAATCACCATACATCGATCCCGGAAGAAGCAATACACCAGATTTTGTAACCAAATCATCACAGAAGGTTTCAATATCACCCTTGAGTAATTTTGGAAATCCCATTGACCCAGCGTGTGGACGAACCCAGGAAAATAATGCCGGATGAGAAGAGAACAGACTATCCACTTTGGCAATATTGTGCAGGATAATCCCAAGGTTACGGTCTATTATTTTCTGGCGATTCCTTAGGGCAACCTCCGCAAGAAATTCACTTGGTGCTGAGTTGCAAATGGTGGTGTAATCTTTCAGCGACGCCATACTCTCGTAAATTTTTTTATTCCGTGTGGCGATCCAACCTATCCGCAAGCCGGCCAATCCATATGTTTTTGAAGCCACGCCCAAGGAAATTGCATGCTCACCATAATCACATGCGGCGGGAAGACGGTCATCTGGATCATATTCCGACTCACGGTAGACTTCATCTGAAAATAGAATTAGATTATTTTCCTGGGCAAATATATTCAGATTATTAAAATCAATTCGTGACATTAGATAACCAGTGGGATTATGAGGCGTGTTAACAATGACCGCTCTGGTCGTTTTACGCATTAGATGGCGAAGTTCGTCCAGATCGAGTGCCCAGCCGTTCTCTTCGCGGGAAAACCAATGGCTAACTTCACACCCAATTCCATTTGCCACTTCGCTCAACGATTGATAATGTGGTGTGTGTACAATGACATGATCACCCGGTTTTAAAAGGGCAAGCATAAAAAGGTAGATGGCCTCCTCAGCACCTGTGTGGACAAGAACATTTTCGGGCGGAATCGAGGAATATAATTTACTAATTTCATACCTCAAGGCTGGGCTGCCTTGCGATTCTGTGTATCCCAACCAGGTGGAATAGAATTTATTTTTCGCATCAGTCTCGAGGGCAAGTAAATCCCCTATCGACATGGATTCACAATCCGAAGAACACAGGAGGAATTCGGTAGTAAATTCGTATTTTGCGAAGTAGCGTTCAAGTTTGAATGGAGGCAGAGTCATTACTTCCTTCCTTGTCGTAAAGATAAAACCCGAGTTAGGCCATATTTTAATATTTACATTTAGCGAAGAATCCTCTTCAAATCACGGTAATGAATTTGATTGTGCAAATAAACCATCTTGATCATTTCACGAAGGGTGGTTTCACCGAGAAATGGATGCCGTCCAATAATTACGAGGTCTTCATCCTTTAAACCTGATACCCAATTGACTGAATTTTTGCGCACTAAATTATATTGTTTAAGCAATTCAGCAGGAGAAAATCCTTTTGTTTTTTTCTGCTGCTCGGCATTAAAGCGGTCAATGGAAAAATCCTCTTTCGCCCCCTTTCCACCTTTTCTGATAGATTCGAACAATTCGATAAACCCAATCTCAGTTGTGACGAAATGTGAAAGGACATTAATAACCGTCCATATTTCACCTTCGGTATAAACCTCCGCCTGCCATTGAGCCTCTGAGAGTTCAGAAAATATTCGACTCAACTTCTCTCCTTCGATTTTGAGCTTTTGGGCAAGGTCGGCAACTTCAGACATTGGAGGAATCCTTAATCAAGATAAGGGTCAATTTTCGAAAACATACCATCAATTTTTTCCATGGGTCATGGATAAAGTGCATAATTAATGGATTTCTTCCCAGTGGTGGGCCAGTAATATTTTTTCATAGTTGAAATCTGTTCAACCATGTGTTTGCTGTCTGCAAAATCGGGCCTCACATAGTAGTAATGCGTATCATACGGACTATCCCCAAATACCGCCGCCAAAACATAGTCATTTTCTTCGGCATACTTTTTCATTGTAATAGTCATATTAAACCATCTTTGTGCAAGATTGGCTTCAGTTAATTTCGGCGGGACAAGCGGTGAGTAATAATCATGGAACATTATTATCTCCGGCTTGTACTTACCGAGATATTCCTCGGTCAAGCTTCCGTTGTGGGCAATGAACTGGTCATTCAAACCCCAGGTATCTATTGCATTCCAACCAGAATAATAAGGGAGCAAACCAGCTTCAGTTGTGGCGATCACGTAACCCTTGCCACGATACTCCGATAACAGTTTTCCCATGTCAAAACGGCCATCCCTTTCATATGGACGGGCACAAGTTTGTTGATAGGAAGTAAGAAAGCAATTCTGATACCAGGAATAGTAAAGGAGGCTGGCAGATAATGCAGCCAAAACACTGACAAATACAATTTTTCCCCTTGTCGTTTTTGGATACTGTTTTGAAATATCAAATTCACCTATAAGCGGAGGCCAAGACATGAGTGCAATGGGTACAAGGGTATATTGAAACCGTGCGCCGAAGTTCATTTCATCTGAAATCAGTACAAAGGCAGCCGCGAAACCAAGGATCGGAATTAGAGAAGCAATTGTCTGTTTTCCGGTTTCGCGTGAACGAAAACCAAGAATAAACACAAAAGCCATCGGCAAACACAGACGCAGTAAATTTAGCAAGGAATTATGGTACGAATCCCAATGCAGTCCGGAGCCACCTTTTTTATAAAATGGGTTGGGTAATGGATAACCGAAATAATTCCAACGCCAAAGAAAATATGCCCCGCCAAGTAAAATGAACACCGTGCCAAACGCAACGATGATTGGAACTGAATTCTTAAATCCCCGCATGCTGATTATTGCAAGCAGGATTAATGAAGAAAGAATGACTCCCTCCGGGCGAATGAGCCCAGTGACAAGTCCACACAAGGAAAATGCAAGAATTATCCCAAAATGAGGATCCTTTTTTTGGATCAAAATCAGCCCCAAAGACCATGTAGCTGTTCCAGCCAGGGCAAAAAAGGGCGTACCAAAATAAGCAGATACATAGGAAAGTCCTGTTCCAACAACGAGGTAAAGCCCGCTTAATAAAGAAAAGAGGATATTTGCACCATTCACCCTGCGATTCGTCCAATAGACAATCAGAACCGTCAACAAGTGCGAAGCAAAACCAATGCCGCGAATTGCCTGACCAACAGTGAACCCAATTTTTATGAGAACGGCAGAGGTAACCATAAAAAGAAAATCAGTTGCACCATCAACCGGGTGTTCACCGATATTCCAAACAACACCGTGCCCTTCAGCCAGGTGCTGTGCGTAACGCATGAGCATCGCAGCGTCTTCAAATGGCGGGATGGAAAAATCCACATACCGCGCTGCGTAATAAAGTGTGGACACAATCAGGAGCATCGATATGAGAAGATCGATAGGAGGTTTTTTTTTCGAGATCATTGGTTGTTTGCCATCATCGGTTTGTTTATTTAAATTGGAATGGGTTGCTCGATAAGGGTCAAATAAGTGAATATCCGCCATCCACAACAATGGTTTGTCCGGTAATATACTCATTATTTATAAGAAATTGCAGCGCAGATGTAATTTCCTCAAGCGTAGCAGCCCGTTTCAGCGGAAGTTTTTCAACAAGCAGCTTCCATTGATCCGGTGTGACTGCATCAGATGGCAGGACTAGACCCGGTGCAATCGCATTGACACGGATATTGGGAGAAAGAGCACGGGCAAGCAATTTAGTGAGTGATTCCAATCCAGCTTTGCTGACTGTGTAAGAGGGATAGCCACTCCAAACTTTTTGGGATCCAATATCGCTGATGTTGACGATCAGCCCGCGAGTTATCATGCGTTTGGCAACCTGCTGTGCCAAAAGGAAAGGCGCCCGCAAATTGAGTTCAAGTGCAGAATTCCAATTTTTTAATTCAAGGTCCCTTGGAGCGCCTGCGGGCATGATGGATGCGGAGTTTACCAAAAGCTTAAGTGATAAATGCTTCTCATTTAGGATGAAATCTATATCAGAAAACATTTTTTCGATCTGGTCTGGTTGAATTAGGTCGGCCTTTAATAAATAGGCTTGGGTACCATAAGACTCAATTTCCATTTTTGTCTGCTGCGCTTGTAACTCGGAGGTATGGTAATGCAATCCTATGGAGTATCCCATACGGGCAAGGGTCAACGCAAAGGCTTTACCAAGCCTTTGCGAGCCACCAGTGACCAAGGCAAGGGAATGTATCATAAGCAGGATTGTAAACGAAAAAACCGATTCCAAAGCATCCCGTATAATCGAAT
>CAYLOW010000216.1:0-7473 GCA_964385315.1 uncultured Anaerolinea sp. | reverse complement strand
TACTAGTATAATCCTTTCAATTTGGCCGCCATTTTATAGATTTTCACTTGGCCAGAAGACATTATAAAAAAATAACCGTGGAGTAGCCTTATGAGTAGTTTCGATGTTATTAACTGGACAAGTGTTGTTGTGCTCTCGATTTTGATGGGGGCGGCATACGTTCGCTTTCTTACTGTTCATCCACTGCGCATGGGGTTGTATATGTTTTTCTCAACAATCCTTTTGGCGTCAATCGGAGTGCTGATTACTGCTAAATTTGAGGGATGGCAGATTCTGTTTGCATTTGGAATATCTTTTGTTGGGTTCGTGGCAGGTTTCGGCTGGATGACGAAGCGTTTACTTGCGCGCGATGATCCGCGTCCTGTGCCTGAGATGATCCGTCAAAAAGGCGACCCTGGTCTCGGTCATACGGCAGTCATTTACTTTACGCATGGTGAGCCGGAAACCTACGACCCAATTGGCTGGATCAACCAATTCAACGAGTTCGACGAGCAGAAGATTCCCTTCGTGCCGCTGCTGGCGCGCCCATTTTTTATTTTCAGCCTGCGCAAGAGTTATTTGAGAGTGGGGCGTAGTGAACATCGCCGAACGCATATCCGCATGATCAAAGCCCTTGAGGGTGAGTTTCGTGAAGCAGGCGATCACACCACTCGCTTTTATCTCAGTTTTCTTGACGACAACCCCCGCCCCGACGCCGCCGTAATCCAGGCTTTGAATGATGGTGCCAGCCGATTGGTAGTAGCGGAGGTTTTTGTCTCCGATTCCAATCACACACTCGAAGGCAAGCACTTAATCGGGAAGGTGAACGTGGATGAATTCGGCATTCCGGTTGTATACACCGGTCCCATGTATAACTCGGAAACAATGTACGGTCTGTTTGTGGAGCGTGTAAAAGCCCACATGAAAGGTACTGATAAATCCAAGGTGGGAATTTTGCTGGTTGGTCATGGTCAGCCTGATGAGTGGGACCGTGAGTTCGCCACCGAGACCGAACACGAACTTCTTTTCCGCAACAAGATTCTTGATCGTTTCGAACAGGCAGGCTTCCATCGTAAGAATCTGAGTCTGGCATGGATGGAATTCAAAGAACCCAAGCCCGCGCCTAAGGTTGAAGAGTTCATAATGAACGGTGTAGAAGAGATTTATTATTTCTCTGCCGCCATCAGCGCTGATGCCTTGCATAGCCAATACGATGTGCCGCTCCTGATCTCAAAGGCGCGCAACCTGCGAAACATTCCCACCGTCAACCTTGGCGCCTGGAATGATGACCCGATCGCCATTCAAGCAATTAAGGAAAAGGTTCAAGCTGCCATGGCAAAACTGGGATAGGCATATTTTACAAAACCACTCAGCACTAAAGACAAATGGTTTCAATAGTGTTTAACAAACCGCAACCCAACATCATAATGATTAACATGATCCTGGGAACAGAGTTTTTGATCTGAGCAAAATAAAAGAAAAGATACATGAATATGACCATTGCGATTTTCAGCGGAGTGTTATCTTATTTTATCGGTTCGATATCCTTTGCGCGTCTTGTAACGAGTTGGTGGGCGCCCGGAAAAGACGTGACTGAATTTGAAATTCCAGTTGAGGGGACTGAAGACCGCTATAAGGTTTTATCTATTGGGGGGAATTCGGTCAGTTCGGTCTTGGGACCCAAGGCAGGAATGACTGTAGGGATCTTGGATATTCTCAAGGTGGTCCTTCCCACTCTCGCATTCAAATTAATATATCCCGAACAACCCGCGTATGCATTCATTGCGGCAATTGGAGGGTTGGTGGGACATATCTGGCCGATTTATTACCATTTTCACGGCGGTTCCGGCTTTTCTGCCATTCTGGGTGGATTAATCGTTATTGACTGGGTGGCAGCATTGATATTACCCGTTGCAGGGCTTATATTGGGAATGTTTATTTTTCGTATTATGGTCGTAGCAAGCCTGTCGTGGATTTGGCTTCTTATCCCTTGGTTTTGGTGGCGTACTGGTGGTGACTTGACTTACATCCTGTACGCAGTTGCTATCAATATACTTTTTCTTCTTGCCATGATCCCTGAATATAAGAACGCGATGAAATATAAAAAAGAGGGAAAATATCTTGAGTATGGGATGGGAAGCTTGAGATCACATCCCATGGGTAGAGGTATGCTAAAGATGGCAAAAATTTTCGGCGTTGAGATTAAGTGAGAAAAGGGATTTTGCAGGTAAATTGATCGACCCCTTACATCAGTCTGGAATATTAGAAAACCACAATAATACACGGGTACTTTGCGAAACCGCTATCGCCATAATAAACAACATCTTTGGAGCATTCATGGATCATCAGTACCTGATTGACATAAAAGATGCCCGCCACGCAGAAACCTTTGGACGAAAAGGAAGTGGACTTCTTTGGCTAAGCCGCCATCATCTGGCAATTCCCAACACGCTGGTGCTGACTTATTTGGCGAGCCAAAAAATCCTCAAAGATGGGGTTGACGGTCTGACAGAAGTTGGTAATAGCGTTTCAGAAAAGATTGATTTACAAAAATTATATGCCGTCAGATCTTCAGCAAATCTGGAAGATGCAAAGGATATATCCTTTGCCGGGCAATTCGCCACAAAAACCAATGTTCAGGGAATCGAAGCGATCAAGGCTGCCATTCAGGAGGTGATTGCATCAGGCCAATCTGAAACCCTGCAGCCTTACCTCAATAAACTTGGCGAAGATGACAAAGACTTGAAAATAGCAGTGCTTATTCAAGAAATGGTCAAACCTGTTATTTCGGGCGTCGCCTTCAGTAAAAACCCCACCACCGGGTTGGATGAGGTGGTCATCGAATCGGTTCACGGACTTGGGGAGTCTTTGATGCAATCCGGTATAACGCCGAGCCGTTGGATCTACCGCTGGGGGCAATTTACAACAAAACCAGAAGCGGATTCAGCCTTTGAAGGCATGATACGAGAAATCGCAGACGAGACCCGCCGAATTGCCAAACTATACGGCTCACCAGTTGACCTTGAATGGGCGTACGATGGTGAAAAAGTTTATTGGCTTCAGATCCGCCCAATTACAACCCTTAATAATATCCCTATCTATTCCAATCGAATTTCGCGTGAGGTTCTGCCGGGTATTATCAAACCACTGATCGCATCCATCAACATCCCATTGGTCAACACAGCCTGGATTCGGTTGTTCGATTCGCTGATGGGACCAACCAACTTGAAGCCCGAAGACCTTTCGCGAATTTTCCATTACCGCGCCTACTTCAATATGGGTGCCATCGGACGAATATTTGAAATTTTAGGTTTCCCGCGAGAATCACTGGAAATGTTGCTTGGGTTTCAAATAAAGGGTAGAAGACCTTCTCCATCCCTGCAAACATTTCGTCATGTTCCAAGAATTATGCGGTTTGCTGTTCAAGCATGGAATTATGACAAACGCGTTAAAGCAGAACTTGATGGTTTCGAAAAGAGTATTGACGACCTGCGAAACGAAGATATTGGCAACTTGTCTGAAAAGGAATTAGTGGACCGAATAGAAAAACTTTATCAATTTAATATCGGTGTGGCTTATCAGAATATTGTGATTCCGATTTTGATGAGCGTTTACAACGCGCTGTTAAAATCTCAACTTAAAAAAGTTGGCGTGGATATTATTGAGTTTGACCTGACGAAAGGTCTGGGTGGAATTCAAAACTACGATCCCAATTACCATCTGGATCGCCTTAAAGAGCTTTTTGATACATTGCCATTGAATATTCAAGAACAGGTTCGCATTTCGAAATACGAACAATTGGAAACGCTTCCTCAATTCACCGAATTCATCGTGCAACTCAAACAGTTCATGCGGAAATTTGGACATCTAAGTGACAGCGGCAACGATTTCTCGAAAGTGCCCTGGCGGGAGGATTCAAATGCCGTGCTTCGCATGGCGATCAATCATACGATTGGTTCGCGCGGGAACTATAAAACTACATGGGATACTTTAAAGTCTTCCGCTTTCGCAAAATTGCGTATGAGGCCTATCTATATACGTGCTCGAAATTTCCGTCTTAAACGTGAACAGATTAGCTCCATATACACGGCTTCGTATGGCTGGTTCCGTATGTATTTTTCCGCTTTAGCAAAGCTTTTGCTGAAACAAGGACTCTTACAGCGGGAAGATGATATTTACTATATTTCCTGGCTGGATGTTCGTGTGTTATTGGAGAAACCAGAAAAAGCGACCGAGATACAAAACCTCATCGTTGCTCACAGAGACGAAATCGAAAAGAGCCGTGATATTACTTTGCCCGAAATCATATACGGGAACATTGCCCCACCGCTTTCTCTCATGAAAAGCGATACCGAAAAAATGAACGGGATTCCCACTTCGCCTGGTTATTTCCAGGGGCGACTCAAAGTGATTCGCTCTACAGAAGATTTTGATAAAGTGCAGCAAGGCGATGTGATCGCCATTCCGTATTCAGATGTGGCTTGGACTCCGCTCTTTGCAAAGGCGGGCGCGGTCATTGCCGAGGCAGGCGGGATTCTGTCTCACAGTTCCATTGTTGCGCGTGAGTATGGCATTCCCTGCGTTGTATCTGTCAATGGTGCCTGCAATTTACCCGAAAATATTGAAGTGATTGTGGATGGTTATCAAGGCGTCATTCTGATCGTGAGGTAAACCATGAATATTTCAATCTTATTGATCGTAGTAATTATTGCATACTTGATCGGTTCGATATCTTTTGCGCGCATGGTTGCTAAATTAGTGAATCCAACGGCAGATTTGGATCAGGCTCGGAACCATATATCAGATACGGGCGAAGCAGGAACCGTAAGCGGGATCGGCGCATCCACTGCTTCCATGGTATTAGGAGAAAAATACGGCGGCATCGTTGCCCTCCTCGACATGCTCAAAGCGTTCATCCCGATCATCATTCTGCGAATCGCTTTTCCTGATCAACCCTATTATTTGATCTTCAGCATCTTTGTGATCATCGGGCACAATTACCCAATCTATTATCGCTTCAAAGGCGGCAGAGGTCTTTCTCCCATGCTCGGGAGTCTTTTAGCAGTTGATCCTCTCGGAATGATCGTCGCCATGGTCGCAGGAACTTTACTGGCTATTTTCATTAATCAACCCGCAGCGTCGCTTATTCTCTGGTTCCCCATGCTGACAATTTGGTCATGGCTTGTCAGACATAACACTTCCATCGCGGTTTATACGATCGTTTTGCTTGTTTTATTTCTGATCGCAGAGATTCCGGAAATGCGGCTGGCATTGCAATACCAAAAACAGGGAAAAATGGATGAATATAATCGCATGATTCTTGAATCAGCGCCCCAAACTCGCATGATGAAACGGCTTGCAGAGAAAATTCGTTTCTGGGATAAAAAGAAAAACGTCTCACCCTGAAGATGGATAAAGCGGTTCGATCTACGGGATAACTGATTCTGCTTACTCGTATCTTAATGCTTCAACCGGTTCCAGACTTGCTGCTCGATTGGCAGGATAAATTCCGAAGAAGATGCCAATTACTGCAGAGAAGATTGTTGCGAGCAAAATTGCGGTCAAATCCACAACGGGAATGAAAGTCACTTCATTGGATGCCGCAATCTGACCCACAATAAATGAGATTAGCCACCCGAAAAAAATTCCGATCATACCGCCAATCAAACTTAGCAGGGATGACTCCGTTAGAAACTGGATCAGGATATCCTGTCGCCGTGCGCCAAGGGCTTTACGCAAGCCGATTTCGCGCGTCCGTTCTGTCACAGACACAAGCATAATATTCATGATGCCAATTCCCCCGACAAGCAGAGATATCCCTGCGATGCCGCCAAGAAAAATTGTCAAAATCCCGGTGATGCTAGAGGCTGTGCTGAGGAAATCCTCCTGGGTAAAAACCGTGAAATCATCTGCCCCAATAGCTGTACGATGACGCTGGCGGAGAATCTCTGAAATTTCCTGTACGGCTTGAGGAACTGCTTCGGCGCTGAAGGCTTGAACGATCATAAAGTCGATCTCGTCCGGCGTACCACGTCGCATTAAACGAGTTTGAGCAGTTGTAAGCGGGATTACAACCCTGTTGTCTTCGCTGCCAAATGCTCCACCGCCTTTTGATGCAAGCACCCCCAATATTCGAAAAGGCTGCCCATCGATGCGAATGGTTTCTCCGGTTAAACCTTCTGTGCGTTCGAATAGTGCGTTGGCTACCTGGGGAGCAATCAATGCAACCGATGCGCGCCCTAACATGTGTTCTTCTGTGAAAAATTCACCTTCGGTTAAAGAATAATTACGAACAATAAAATAGTCGGGAGTTGCTCCAATCACCTCAGGGGATGTTTCATTGCCGCCGTAAGATACTGAAGTATTAACTTGTAGTAGAGGAGCAACCTTTTCCACAGACGGCGCGATAAATGGGTCTCCAATGGCTTCAGAATCTCCCAGCGTGATCGGGCGTGGGTTTCGAACAGTAGAATCAGTAGACCCTTGAAACACGAATACAAGATTTGTTCCAATTCCGCCAATAGCGTTTGTAATGGAATCCTGCGCACCACGTCCAACTGCAAGCATGGCGATGGTTGCAGCCACTCCAACAACTATCCCCAACATAGTTAAACCAGACCTTAGCTTGTTCCCGTTTAGCGATTCAAGCGCCTCAATAATAGCTTGTCCTAAAGTCATAATTTACCGTCCAGTCCTATTATCAGTGACTCCACTGAAAAATCCTTTTTCACCGCGACACTTGCACCGCACTGCGTGCATTGCAGTGCAGGGTGAGACCGCAAAGAATGCGAAGAAATACTTTAAGATTTGGAAGGTTTGCGTGAAAAATATTGAAGATTTTCTTTCAGTTTCTTAAAAATCTTCGCGCGCTTCGCCTCTCACCTGCACTGCGCGCAGGCGCATGTGTCGCGGTGAGATTGACCTTTTTGCAGCGGACTCATCAGTAGTTCACGAAAAGGCTTGAACATGGTTTACTTGGCTCTTACCAAGGAGACCAAACCGCCATGTCCAAGCTTGCCCTTAAAAATAACCGAATCTTGCGATCTCAACAAGTGCTAAATGCCTTGATTGCAATCGTACGCCTATATTTACCGCTTGACTTGCAGAACACGCGCATTACAGCGGAAGACATCATCGCCATATTGGGATATTCCAGCGTTCATCGCATTAGCATGGATGCGGCGTCTCATGAATTGAAAGAGGCGCTGTCCGCAAACCGTTTGCCCAAATCAAAAGGTCACGCATTTGCGTGACCTTCTTTTTTACCCAAACATCCTTCCCAGCCCCTTGCCCCCAGTTTTTTGCAGCATCTTCATCATCTTCTGCGCCTCGCGGAATTGCTTGATGAGACGGTTCACGTCCTGCACCTCCATGCCACAGCCAGCGGCGATACGCCTGCGGCGGGAGGCATTCAAGATGTCGGGGTCGCGACGCTCCTTCAAGGTCATCGAGTGGATGATGGCTTCAGATTGCTTGAACGATTTTTCCACCACG
>CAYLOW010000215.1:0-7508 GCA_964385315.1 uncultured Anaerolinea sp. | reverse complement strand
GCGTCAATTATCCATGTCGCAGCCAGGTCAGGGAATATCTTGCCCGTGTTAATGACCAGGTCAAAGGTATTGATCGCGCCCCAGGACACCCTGTAAAATTCTTCAACAAATGCCCGCCGCACTCTATCGCTTTCTTTTACAATCAGCTCCGCCTCTTCGAATTGTATTTTCTGTTCTGCCATTACACGCCCGATGCGGACAGAAATTGGAGCCTGAAGCCGCACATGGAGAACATCGGCAAAGCCGCCTAAAACTTCAAAACCGCTGCGTCCGAGGATCACCATATCGCCATGGTGTGCCAGAGCTTGGATAACCTGATTGAGCATGGTGACCATCACATCCCGCTGCTTTTCCCGCTGGGCGTCAAACCTCTCCCAAAAAGTGGGCAGTGTTTCATACTCTTTATTGAACTCCACGTACCCATATTGACCGAGCAGGGATCCGATTAATTTTTGATCCGCAAAATGGTACCCCAAGGCTTGGGCGGCCTTCCTGGCGATGGCATCACCTTCACTGCCGAATTCTCTGGAAATGGTTATCACAGACATGACACACCTCCTTTCCATTAAGATTATTGCACGCCCCCTGGGCTTTTTCAATAACCCCGGTAAGTTACAGAATAAAGTGTTGCCGAAAAAAGCGGGGGTGGGTGGAAAGCAGAAGGAAGCCCCCTCCAATGATATTATTCCTTCCCCAATTCAACTGCCACCTCAATGATCCGATCCAGCCGGAAAGAACGCTCGGCTTCACGAGTATGACAGTGGGCGCGCAGATAAATATAATCTGACAACCCGATTACATCCTTGGGAGTGATCCAGCGTTCCGAAACCTCACCATTCCTGTCCATGTATTTTATAAAAAGGCGCCTTCCGCTGTAGATGGCTTCGCTGAGCTCAGTGGGCAGGTAAACCCCTTCCTGGGGCCAGGCGGGTGAACTATAGATTCCGATGTAATCTTCCAGCGGTTTGCCGTTGGGTTTAAGCACATCCGCCATGGCAAAGAAAAGATTCTTTACAGTCACCGCGTCCGCCTGGGCCCGTGAGTTTTGCAGGTTGGTTGAAACCTGAAAAGTATTTGCCAGGTATTGCAAACCGTAGGAAGGCAGGTCAAAATATTCGCGTGCCATCCCCAGTGTGTCAATCAAATTTGGATATTCCACCGTTTGCCCAAGTTTGCGATATTCATTATCGAGGAATTGCAGGTCGAACTGAGCGTTGTGGCAAACAAGGATAGCGTCATTAAATAATGCGTCGAGTTGTTTGGTGATACATTCAAAACGCGGCGCGGTTAACAACTTTGATTCATCAAGTCCGTTAATATGAATTGCCGACGGGGAGAGTTCATGTTCCGGATTAAGGATCAAGTCAAGGGTCGATTTGATGCGTTTCCCCTCGGTCTGTACTACAGCAATTTGGCAAATCCGGTCCCCAAACCAGGGGGAGAGTCCGGTGGTTTCAATATCCAGGAAGGCAAAGCGCGCGTTCGAAATATCCATCATGCGTCCTATCTTACCGTTTTAATGGATGAGATGCAACATCATCCAATGTCATTGATTCGCAAAACACCCCGTTAGGGTCGCCATATAATGACACATTCCCGCAACTTGTAGTATATTTTCCCCCTTCAAAGGAAAAAACATATTTATGGCATTATTGAGTTTACAGGATGTAAGTCTCGGCTTTGGCGGACCACGGCTTTTTGACGGCATCAATTTGCAGATCGAGCAGGGCGAGTGGGTGGGTTTGCTGGGACGTAACGGCATGGGCAAATCGACTTTGCTCAAGCTGGTCAACGGAGACCTTGAGCCGCTTAGCGGAAGCGTATCGCGTCAGCAAAATTTACGTACTGCGTATTTACCCCAGGAGGTTCCCGCCGGGATTGTCGGAAAAGTGTTCGACATTGTCGCAGGAGGATTGGATGCTCCGCTCATCCACGATGAGCATCACTGGCAGGGACAGCTTCAGGTGGAGCAGGTAATCTCACGCATGCAATTGGATGAAGATGCGCGTTTTGAGATCCTTTCGGCGGGGATGAAACGCCGTGTAATGCTCGCCCGGGGCCTGGTATGCTCTCCTGAGCTTTTACTGCTGGACGAGCCTACCAATCACCTCGACATTGCTTCGATAGATTGGCTGGAAGGCTTTCTCAAACGCTGGGGCGGTACTTTGTTATTCGTAACACATGACCGCGTCTTCCTGCAAAAGCTGACCACCCGCATCGTTGAACTGGATCGTGGTCGCCTGTTCGATTGGAATTGCAGTTACACCACTTTCCTCGAACGCAAAGAAGCCATGCTCGCTGCCGAAGCGGAGCAAAACATCCTCTTTGATAAAAAGCTGGCGCAGGAGGAAGTCTGGATTCGCAAGGGCATTGAGGCGCGGCGAACCCGTAATGAGGGACGTGTGCGTGCGCTAAAACGTCTGCGTGAACAACGCCTTGAACGGCGCGAACGTCCCGGCAAAGTACGGATGCAGATCCAGGCGGAGAAGCGTTCTGGTAAATTGGTGATTGAAGCGGAAAATATCAACTATGCATTCGGGGATCAGCCCGTCATCAGTGATTTCACCACCACCATTCAACGCGGTGATAAAGTCGGCATCATTGGGCCCAACGGCTCCGGGAAAACAACCCTGCTGCGCTTACTGGTAGGTGAGTTATCCCCACAAAACGGCAGCGTGGAATATGGCACGAATTTGGAAATCGCTTATTTTGATCAACTGCGGGTGCAATTGGATGAAAGCAAATCAGTGCTGGATAACGTTGGTCAGGGACGCGACAATGTCACCATCAACGGCAGGACACGTAACCTGAACGTTTATCTTGAAGATTTTCTTTTCTCAAAAGACCGTGTCAACGCACCGATTAGTGCGCTCTCAGGCGGGGAGCGGAACCGTCTGCTGCTGGCGCGTTTGTTTGCCCAGCCGGCCAATTTACTCGTGCTGGATGAGCCCACCAACGATCTGGATGTTGAAACTTTGGAAATTCTCGAAGACCTTTTGCTTGAGTATGACGGTACATTGTTGATGGTCAGTCACGACCGCGCGTTTTTGAATAATATTGTCACCAGCACAATTGCACTCGATGGCAGCGGACGTGTACTGGAGACTGTCGGCGGCTATGATGACTGGCTTAAGCAAAATGAAGCTGCCAAGCCTGAGCCTAGGCAGCGTAAACCGGGGACCAATCCGGCGAACGAGATTCAGACCGCCCCTGAATCTCTATCCAGAAAACTCAGTTATAAGGATCAGCGTGCGTTGGAATCCCAAAAAAAGGAACTGGCTGAGCTTCCGCAGCACATCGAAAAACTAGAAAACGATATACATTCGCTGACAGTGGAAATGTCCGCGCCGGCATTTTATCAACAAGACAGCATCGAAATCACCCGGGTTGTCAATCAATTGAAAGATATGCAGAACGAATTGGCGCAGGCATATCACAGGTGGGAAGAGCTGGAGACGTGATTCTCAAAAAAGTCACGCCGGCATTTTGCCGGCGTGACTTTTTTGTAATTTATCCGCCCCTGGTTTGAACGTTTTTACTTTGCGATACCCAGGTAACTTTCCATAACACGCTGGTCGTGAAGCAGTTCCTGCCCTGTACCTTCCATATTGATGGTGCCTGTTTTTAACACATAGGCGCGCTGGCAGATACTTAGCGCCAGAGATGCATTTTGTTCCACCAAAAGGATGGTCAGCCCCAACTCCTTGTTCAAGCGGACAATGGTTTCAAACATTAGACTGATGACGATCGGAGCCAGACCGAGTGATGGCTCATCCAACATCAGCAGCTTGGGACGGGACATGAGAGCCCGGCCGACCGCCAACATTTGCTGTTCGCCGCCTGAGAGGGTTCCGCCGCGTTGGTTAATGCGTTCCTTGAGGCGCGGAAAGAGTTGAAAAACTTCTTCCATGGTTTCTTCGATCTCGTGACGATCGGTACGTGTATAGGCACCAGCCATCAGGTTTTCGCGTACCGAAAGCGGTGAGAAGATTCGCCGCCCTTCGGGAGACAAAGTAATGCCGTCTTTGACAACATCGTATGCCTCTTTTTTGAGCGGCTGTCCCTTAAAAAATATTTTCCCGGAGGAGAAGGTTTTGACTGCCATGATGGTCTTCATCAGGGTGGACTTGCCCGCCCCATTCGCGCCAATAACCGAGACTATTTCTCCCTCGTCAACATGCAGGCTGATCTGGTTAAGAGCGCAAATGCCGCCGTAATAAACGGACAGGTCTTGAATATCGAGCATGAGCGGTTTCTCAGTCATTTTTCGGTTCTCCCAGGTAGGCGCGAATTACATCGGGATTATTCTGGATTTCGGTGGGCGTTCCCACAGCCAGTACAGATCCGAGGTTCAGCACGTAAATGCGGGAATCACGGCATAAGTCCATGACCACGTTCATGTGATGTTCGATCATGATCATCGTGTATTTCATGGAGGTATGAATATCGCGTATGAGTTTGATCAAGTCGTTGCATTCGTCATCGTTCATCCCGGCAGCGGGTTCGTCCAACAGCAATAGATCGGGGTTGGTCGCCATTGCACGTGCCATTTCCAATCTGCGTTGCAGACCATAAGGCAGGCTGGATGCGCGTGCATGAGAATGTTCTTTTAGGTTTACAACTTCCAAAAGTTCCATGGCTTTCCTGCGGGTATCTACTTCGATCCTGCGGGCGCGCGGTGTGCGGACGAAAGCTTCTGCGAGGGAATACTGCGGAGCACTGTGAAAGCCCAGTTCCACATTCTCGTAGGCCGTCATTTGGGGAAACAGACGGATATTTTGGAAGGTGCGGCTAATACCCAACTGGCAAATGCGGTCCGGTGATTTGCCAAGAATGCTTTTTCCTTTAAAATCTATCTCGCCGGCAGTCGGTTTGATGGCGTTTGTAATGAGGTTAAAAATGGTGGTTTTACCGGCGCCATTGGGTCCGATCAAACCGACAAATTCGCCGGGCTCAAGTTTGAAAGAAACATTGTTAACAGCCCGCACGCCGCCGAAATCAACGGTGAGGTTTTTTATGTTGAGGGTTTCTTGACTCATGGCGGTCATCATCCTTTCTGCGAGTTCTGTCCGCGGCGGAAAATTTTATTCCACCAGACGCGCGCGAATGCAAAATTCATTTCGACATAGCCCAGCAAGCCCTGCGGGCGGAAGATCATCACGATCACGAACAGGAAACCATAGATGATCAAACGCCACTCAGCGAAGGATCTCAGCAGCTCGGGGAAGACGACCAGGATGAAGCCTGTGATGAAAGGACCGATCAGTGATTGAATACCGCCGAAAACCACCGCCGCCAGCAGGTCTGATGATTTTGTGATGTTGAAAAAGGATGGAGTGAGGTAGGCAAAATAGAATGCCATTAATCCGCCTGCCACACCAGCATAAAAGGTGCTGACGAACAGGGCGATCATCTTGGTTTTCAACAGGTTCACCCCCATCATTTGTGCCGCCACTTCGTCCTGGCTGATTGCAATACAATTCTTGCCGTACTGAGAGGTCACAAACATGTGGGCGGTGAACAGGGAAAGAATGACAGCGATCACCACCACGGTAACAGTTGTTGTGTTTGGAAGGTTCATATAACCAAACACGCCGCCAAGCTTGACAAGCAGTGGCCCGATGGGTTTGAACACTATCCCGATGCCGCTATCGGCAGCCAGGATGCTTTCGCCCAGCCCCCTGGTGTTGTTCAATAGCAAACGGGTCGCTTCTGAAAAACCCAGCGTGGCTACCGCAAAATAATCACCGCGCAGTTGGCTGCGAAAGGCGGGGTATCCGATAATGAAACTACACAAACCGGAAAAAATACCGCCAAACAGAATCGCAATCGGGAAGGGAACGCCGAGTTCCTTAACAAATATGGCGCTCATGTATCCGCCCAGTGCCATGAATCCGGCATGTCCTATGGTAAACAAGCCGGTATATCCGGTTAGGATAGCCACGCCCAGTGCTGCGATGATATTGATGCCGCCCAGGATGATAATTGTGTTAATGTATCCCATAATTCGCCATCCTCTCTTTATAGTTTTTCGTCGCTGCTCTTACCCATCAACCCATTGGGGAAGAACAGCAGGATGATAATCAAGAAGAGGAAGGAGAACAGGTCGCGATAGGTGGAGGAGATATAGCCTGAAACCATGGTTTCCAGGATCCCAAGGATCATACTACCTACAATCGCGGCTGGCAGGCTTCCCAGTCCACCCACAATACTGGCGATCATGGCTTTAATGGTGACAATACCCATCATCGGGAATACGGCATATTTAATGCCGTAGAAAACTCCTGCCACTGAGGAAAGCACGCCGGTGATCGCAAAAACAATGATGGCAACAGCATTGTTGTTGATGCCCATCAGGGAGGCGGTCAGAATATCAATACTGCTTGCGCGAATTCCAAGCCCCCACTTGGTCCGGTAAAGGAATATCCACAAAAGAACCAGCACACCAAAGGAAATACCGCCTGCCATCAGGTCCATTCGCCCGATGGAAACGCCCTTGATAAACATGGGCTCAAGGTTGGTTACTGGAAATTTCCGGAAAACACCACCGTAGATCAAATTGATGATATTGACCGTTGCCAGGTTTACGCCCATGGCAGAGATCATCATAAAAAGACGCGGCGCTTTTCGCACCCGTAGCGGGCTGTATGCAAGCTTTTCCGTGCCTACCGAAAGAATGATGGTGAGAAAAATTGAAAAGAGTGCGGCAAGCCAAAAAGGCATGAAAAAAGAGGTAATCGCAGTGAACGCCATGAAAGCGCCAAATGCCATAAACCCGTCAAATGCCCAATTGGTGAAATTGTATACGCTGTACACCAGCGCATACCCCACCGCAAGCAGTGAATAGATCGCGCCGATCGAAATACCGCTCACCAGTTGTTGGATGAATAATTCCATAATATGCTTCCCTTTCCAAAATTAAAAGGGGGTGTTTGCGGGTAGAGCAAACACCCCCGGTGAAGTTAGTCGCTTAAGACTTACTCAGGTTGGAAGGTTTCAGTGAGCTCCCACTTGCTGTCTTTGATGGTCATGATCAACAGCGGTTTATTGTGGGGGTTATGTGTGTCTTTTTCCATCGTTACTTTGCTGGTGAATAATTGCACGTCGGTCATATTCTCCAGCGCGTCGCGTACGGCGGTTGGGGTGACTTCACCCTTCTTGGCAGCTTCACCGATGGCGTACTCAATCGCCATCAAAGCATCCAGACCGTAATAGGTATAGATGTTCGCCTGGGTGCCATGCTTCGCCTGAAATGCCTTGTTGAATTCGGCAAATTCGGGAGCGATATCAGAAACACCGGTGGTCACGATCGCGCCTTCGAGTTGCGGGCCAGCCATGTCGAGCAGTTCGGGAACGAACACGCCGTCACCAGCCATGATCTGGATCTTTAACCCAAGACCTTCAGCCTGTTGTGCAGCAAGACCCACATCCTTGAATGTGTAGGCATCGACAACAAGCAGGTCCGCACCTGCATCCTTGATCTTTGCCAATTGGGCACGGAATTCGGC
>CAYLOW010000214.1:0-7525 GCA_964385315.1 uncultured Anaerolinea sp. | reverse complement strand
CCTTGCTAAATGTCGCCTGTTACACAGTTTAAAACTGCCAAAGCCCAGGAAAGTATTGCGCAATCAAATTCCAAATCCAAACCGCGCCATCGCAGATAAACACCAGTAGGCGCGCACGGTCTGCGCCAGCGGCACAACCCGTCGCCCACAATAACTTGCCAAACTTTTTTGACTCGGCAATGTCACAGAAGTACTTTTTGTTTTTGGCACGCAATACCACACCTTCGCGTTGCGCCTTCTTTTGTTGGCGCGTGGATTGCTGGCGCACAGGCACCACTTCGCCTTCGTACCAACAGCCTGCCTTCAAATCACGCCAGGTTTCGCGGTTTTCCACCGCTTTTTCCTGTGGATCGCGGGGTTCAATCCGTACTTTTGCTGCGTCAATCGAGCCATACAAAATGTCGGGCGCTATGGGGTGACTGCGTTCTCGTTTCTGCAAACTTTTCTCATCCTGCATTTCTTTGACCAAGGCTTGATCCGCTTTCCGCTGGAGTTCCCCCATTTTTTGCGTTTCGCTGCGAATCGTATTTTCCGACACTTCAAACAGCAGATATTCTTTCAGCCATTTGCGCCCTTCATCGAACGACTCCTTGATCCCGCTCAAGGCGATCAGGTGCGCCAAGCCTGCTGTCACCTTGCCCGGCTCGATCCCGTAACGACAATCTACTGGCGCACATCCGTTTTGGCAAGTACAGCCTGCGTAATACGCTCTTTTGTACACCACTTTGCCAAACACGCTCCAAATTGTCGCTGCGCGACGCCGTTGATATTTCAGCTTTCCGCCACAGGCACACTCGATTTCTGCTTCCTGCTCGCCATCCGCGTTTTCTAAAAATTGCTTCAATGCGCTTTGTCCGATCACTAACAGGCTTTCACGCAACGCCATTTCAATATTGCCTATGCGGATATTTTCTGCTTCGGTTTGCCCGACCGCCTCTTCAATGACTTCCGCCAACATTTTGCCTATTTGGTTTATCTTTTCAATGTTATATTCCATTTTGAACCTCGGGTAGTTTGGTTTGGTTGGTCCCGAACTATCCTTACCTGAGGTTCCCTCAACCTGACAACCTTTGCATGCACACTCGGTTGTTAATGTGCTGCAAAAGTCGAGTTAAAATACTATGATATGTTTCCTCTTATTCGTTTTACCTCGCAAATCCAGACGGAAGGCCGAAGTGGTCAGCACAGGAATTCGTGCTCAGTTGTGCCATTGAACGTTTGTGGAGCATGCCTGAGGTGATATCAACATCATTCCTGTTTTGCAGTTTGCGATCTACAGATAATTGTTATAGGTTATCCCAATGAACCGATTAATTATTCCGATCTTAATATTGCTTGTTTGTATTATCTCTGCTTGCTTACCCACATCAAAACAATACACTGAATTGGAAGCATACATTTTGGATTCGGTGGACTCACAGTCTGTTCTTATTGAGGTTGCCCATGGCGAAGTGATTATTTTGGAATCAGAAGATGATCGCGTGAAAGTCGGCGGGCAAGTGTTGTTTGCTGATGGGATGGATTATCAGGTCAGCACCACGGCAAAACAGATTTCAATAAAAGCAAACATAAATAGGAATAATCCCCCGGACACGCCACTTCGAGTGGAAGTGCGCATCCCACAAGACAAACTGATAAAAGTTGAGACCGATAGTGCCTCTATTTTTGTCTCGAACTATCGGGGGTATTTGGAAGCCGCCTCCACTTCGGGGAATATAACGATCGAAGGGGCGACTGGCAGGATGACTCTGCGATCTAATCGCGGAAATATCAGTGTTCGGGAAAGTTCTGGAATTATTAGTGTCGCGGGAAATTATGGCACGCTGAATATACAAAACGTGCATGGAGAAGCGTCTGTCTCAACAATAATGGGGAATGTTGTCTTTGATGGCTTGATTCAGTCGGGGGACGTTATACGCCTCGAAACAGACCATGGACTTGTTTCTGTTAATATAAAGCAGGACTCAGCCGTGAGTCTTCAAGTGCGTTCCACAAGTGGTGATGTGACTTGCATGTTGCCCGACATATCCTCATCCACTCGCTCCTGTGATGGAAAAATTGACACTGGTGATGGAGCACTGAAGATCAGGACTGTCAGCGGCGCTGTGACTTTGCGGTTGACTCCCTGATTGATTTTACCTTCCCTGCCATATCAACAGATTGAAACAATGCCGTTCCCATGATCAGAACGTCTGCCCCTGCTTCCACAAGTTGGGCGGCGTTTTCAGGCTTGACACCCCCATCCACTGCGATGGCTATTTGATGCTCCGTACTATCTGCCAGACGCCGTGCGCGGGTGATCTTTCCCATCGTACCGGGTTGCATAATCTGCCCGCCGAAGCCAGGATAAACTCCCAGAAGCAGAAGCAGGTCAATGTCTGGAAAGAAGCGTGTGGCTTCTTCATAAGCATCATCAGGATTAAGTCCTAATCCGACCTTTATATTTTGTGAACGGATCCTGCCAAATGTCTGAGCCGGATCCGTAAGTGTATTCCATTGAACAATAATCATATCCGCTTGCACAAAATTGAGCATGGATAGGACATTATCCGGATTTGCAAGTTCAAGGTGTGCGTAAAATGCCAGGTGTGAATACGGGCGTAGGGCCTTCAAATGATCCGGAGTGAGCGCCAAGTTCGGTACGTAATGACCGTCCATTATGTCAAAGTGAAACGAGTCGACACCGGCTTTTTCAGCGCGCTGTACTTCCTCGCCCAAACGAGCGTAATCAGCAGCAAGAAGAGATGCGCTGATATGTATCACTTTAAGCAGGCCAGATTTCGCGAATGCGTTGAGTAATTTTTTCTGCAACCTGTGCGGGGTTAGATTGAGCAGTTATGCCGCGACCAATTACAATTCCGTAAATAGGTACACCTCTTAAGAGAGGGAGGATGTCATAGTGAATGCCGCCGGCGATGGCTACATCAAGACCGAGATTGCACATTTCGCGTACGGTGTTCACTGCCCTTTCATCCCATAACGCGCCTTGTGTAAGTTCTTCATCAATACTACGATGGTAAAGCACGAGACTCACGCCTGATTCCTTGATTTCTTTTGCTCGCGCAACCGGGTCTTTGACACCAGTCATATCCACTTCTGCACGACGTTTCCATTTATCCGCTTCGCCTTGAACCTCCCGAATGGTTGCCAGGGTGGTGATTCCCTGCGTGGTGACTATATCGGCGCCTGCGGTGAATGCCATGTTGGCTTCATAAGCTCCTACATCGCTTGACTTTAGATCGGCAAGGATGATTTTTTGGGGATGGGATTCTTTCAATTTTTTGACGATGCTTATCCCTACGGATTTTATAAGCGGTGTACCTGCTTCAAAAATATCCGCATAAGGCGCGGTGGATGCTGCAAGTTTCATTGCAACATCGCTGTCGAGTGTATCCATTGCCAGTTGTAGTTTGACCATTTATTTGCTCCAATTCACAATTGTGAGTATAATATCACATATGTGAATTATAGTGATGATTCACTGCTTTGTCAATTATCAACGGAGGCAAGATGGAGAAGAAAATGCGCGCTGCAGTTTATCTTGGTCCTGAAACAATCGAGTTACACACCGTTTCTATTCCCGAACCGGCGACGGGAGAGATTTTGGTAAGGGTGCGTGCGGCAACCACTTGTGGTACAGACGTGAAAACGTACCGCCGTGGACATCCGAAATTTCCGCCGCCTTTTATTTTTGGTCATGAGTTTGGGGGGGATGTCGTGAAAGTTGGGGAAGGCGTGGAACGGTTTCGTGAAGGGATGCGAGTCACAGCAAATGTTTTTGCTGAGTGCGGCGAATGTTTTTATTGCAAACATGGACAGGGGAATATTTGTACGAACCTTGTTTACAATTTTGGCGCTTTTGCGGAGTACATGATTATCCCTGCGTCCATAGTGCAGCGGACTACATTTGAGATTCCGCCTCATATTCCTTATGCTCACGCGGCTTTTCTTGAGCCACTGGTTACCGTGGTGCATGGCTGGCATAAGGTGGATATCCAGCCTGGGGAAACAGTGGCAATTATCGGGGCGGGAGGACCGATTAGTCTCATGTTTTTGCAATTGGCATTGCTCGCTGGAGCAAGTCAGGTTATAGCAGTCGGTCATAGTTTGGCAAGGTTGAATGTTGCAAAAAAGCTCGGTGCAACTCATCTAGTGAATGCAAAGGATGTTGATACGATCACTGCCGTCCGTGAGTTGACCGATGGGTATGGGGCGGATGTTGTCATTGAATGCGCGGGCACAAAGCAAGCATGGGAGACCTCTGTAGATGTGGTTCGCCGGGGAGGACGGGTATTGTGGTTTGGCGGTTTGCCTGGGGGCACGAAAGTGGAAATAGATGCGGCGCGTGTCCATTATGGAGAGATCGCACTGCTCAATATGCATGGTGGGAAAGTTGAAGATGCGCGTGAGGCATTTGATCTGATCGTATCGGGCGCGATTAATGTTGAGCCAATGTTAAATGGAGAACTTCCATTGGAACAGGTGGAACTGGCTCTGAAAAAGATGATCGCCGGGGAGGTGGTCAAGATGGTGATTAAGCCCGAATCTTGAAATTAAGCGTAACCTTGTTGACAAACCAGTGTTCAAATGATAAACTCACATATGTGAAAAGAAACTCACTTTTGTGAATTTAGGTTAATCGGAGTGTACCCATGTCAGAAACAATGACGCCTCGCGAACGTGTCGTTACCGCCTTAAATCATAAAGAGCCGGACTGCGTTCCGATCACCCTGGGGGGGTCTGCAAATCACCTAACGGAGCAAAGATATGTTTTGCTGCGTGATCACTTTGGGGTTCAGGATATACCTCGCAGAACATTGGTTGGTTTTTACACGACGCCAGATTACAACCCAGTTCTCGATAAACTAGGCACGGATTTCCGCTTTATTCACATTCGCCCGCCAAGCAACTTTATAGCAAACTCGATGTTAGGGGAGTTCAAAGAGTTTGTGGATGAATGGGGTATTACTCACCGTCTGGTTTCAGGTTATTACGATCTTCATGGTGCGCCACTTGGCAAGGATCTGACGATCGAAAAAATCGATAAATACCCATGGCCGGACCCGTATGATCCAGTTCGCTTGGTGGGGGTGAAGGAAGAAATCGAACATCTTTACAACAATACTGATTATGCACTCGTCGCACATCGTCCTGTCTATGGCAATCTGTGGGAAATGACTCGCGCTTTGGTCGGCATGGAGAATGCCCTGCTATTGACGATCCAGGATACTCACATCTTTGATCACCTTCTGGGTAAATTGGCCGAAGTGCTGGATGGTTTCTACGATGCATTTCTGAGCGTTGTCGGTCCGTATGTGCAGATTGTTGAAATGGCTGATGATTATGGCACGAATGCAGGTCCAATGTTCAGACCTGATGTTTATACAAAGTTCCTCAAGCCTCGCTATAAAAAATCAATTGAAATGATCAAGAAGAAAGCGCCGCAGGCAAAAGTGTTATTGCACAATGATGGCGCAATCCGCAAGTTCATTCCAGATTTGATCGAAACTGGATTTGATATTCTGAATCCAATCGAAGGTCATCTGCGGGGCATGGACCCTGTCGAATTGAAGCGTGATTTTGGCAAAGACCTCACCTTTCAGGGCGGCGTGGATGTGAAAACAGTTCTCAATAATGGAACGATCGAAGATGTGCGCCGCGAAGTGCGCTTACGAATCGAGCAGATGGGCGTAGGGGGAGGGTATATCCTTGCACCCGCGCACAACTTTAGCAATGATATTTCGCTCGAGAACATGCTTGCTTTTTTTGAAGCCGGGCATGAACTTGGAAAGTATCCCCTCTAAATTATGATACTTGATGATCTCCGCACCCACGTTCTTGATACAGCCCTTCTCCTGCCAAAGTACGGATTGGTATGGATGGCTGGAGGCACAGTCTGCGCGCACGATCCGCAAACTGGATATGTCGTCGTTACGCCAAGTGGGTTGGATTACGGACGTCTCACACCAGACGACATGATTGTCACTGACATGGATATGAATTTGGTCGAAGGCAAATATCGTCCGTCTGTAGCGCTTAACCTTTGGATTGGCTTTATGCGTGCCCGGCCTGAATTGAACGCGGTTGTTCATACACACTCACCGTATGCAACCGCGTTTTCTGTTGCGTATCAATCAATCCCAGTTATTACCGAGACCATGGCAGATTGGTTTGGTCAGTCTGTGCCTGTGACACGTTACTTAAGCGTGGAAGATCCTGAATTCCACACATTGCCAATTGAAGTCATGGGCAAGGGTTATGCCGTCTTACTTGGTAATCACGGACCAATCACAATTGGTAAAACACTTGCGCATGCCGTTGAACGTGCTGTGACACTTGAAGAGGCCGCCCGTACTTATTCGATTGCACGAACGATTAGTGCGCCTGTCACTTTGACTGAAGAACAAGCACGTGCTTCATTTGATTATTACCACAACCGTTACGGTCAGAAGAAATCATAGGAGATTAGCCGTGCTGGAATTTAACGAGTCGTTGATTGCATTTGACCTACAAGCGAAAGACGCGAGAGAAGTAATCGATCTTTTGGCTGGGAATATGCATGCGCAAGGATTGGTTGACGCTGAATATGGAATGCAGACTTGGGCGCGTGAATTGGAGCATCCAACGGGATTGCCGACCAAACCGTTCTGCATTGCTTTCCCGCATGCAGACGCTGAGGGAGTCAACCGATCTGCATTGGGTGTGGCGGTGATGCGTCAGCCGGTGAAATTTCAAAATATGGCAGACCCAGACGAAGGACTGGACGTAATGCTAGTCTTTATGCTTGCGAACCGCGATCCGGAAGAACAGATCCAAACATTAAGAAATCTGGCTGTGCTATTTGGTCAGCCAGAAAAATTAACTGAACTTCGAGACCAGGCTACTCTGCAGGGGGTTGAATCCTGGCTGAGGCGTGAGCTCCGCCTAAGCTAAGGATACAGATGTTTGACTGTTTTCGAAAAGGAGGAAGCCTGCTGCCAATGTTTCACTTGTTCGCTCAAATAGTCGACTATGTTGTGTGTATGGAGGAAGAAAGCAAATGAGTAAATTGATTGTAGTTGCATGTGGCGCAGGGATTAACACATCGACGATTGCCGAGGATTCGATAAAGGAGCGAGTGGCGAAGGAGGGTTTCACGGATGTGGAAGTCAAACGAATCCTTATGGCAGATATCGAAGGGTACCTCTCCCGGACAGACCTTATCATGATCGTTTCGATGATGAAGATCTTTCGTACCTATGATGTGCCGGTGTTCCAGGGCATGCCGTTCCTGATCGGCTCACAGGCTGAGAAGGATGTGCTCCTGGATAAGATTGTCGAAGCAATCAAGAAAGTTTAATCTGGATCGCTTGATCCATAATTAGATGTACAAAAGGAGAATGTAAAATGGGATTCTTATCCACTTCCGTTGGTTGGTTCCTAAGCCTCGGCTCGTCCGTGATCGTGATGATCGTTCTGATCATCCTTGGTTTGATCTTCCGCGTGGGCTGGCAGAAAGCTGTCCGCGGGGGCATCACCACTGGTG
>CAYLOW010000213.1:0-7539 GCA_964385315.1 uncultured Anaerolinea sp. | reverse complement strand
CAAATTATGCCGCGCATGTCATGCAGTTTGTTAGCCCATGATATTTGACACTCTCTTAATTACAAATCCCGGTCTTTTCAGCGCATTTTACGGGTCATTATCAGGCTGCCTTTTAGTAAGACTGGTCAAACAGATTACTGTAATTCACACTTGTTATTCAGAATCGCTTTCAACAGGGGAATTCGCCTTCCACTTTGTCCATCAGTTAATGATATATTTACAGCCAGTATAAAAAATTTGAGTTTTTCTGAAAAATTGTCCGTACAATAGAATCGAATTCCGGACTCGATTTTAGATAAGAGGATATGGAAATGAAAAAGAAAATTTCTTTATTATTGCTTGTTATTATATTTCTTCAGGCTTGTGGTAAAGCCACTCCCGAGATACCAATTCCGACTGTTGCGAAAACAGAAAAGCCAACCATAATTGCAAGTAAAGCTTCGTTGATAATACCGGTAACCCTGTCCGCGACACAGCCGCCAGCGGCTCCACAGACAGAAGCCGTGCCGGTCACACATGTCATAATTCCGTCCACCGGAACAAGTGACCGCGCGACCGCACATGATAATGAAAACTCGCTGTTCTTTGATACAAAAAAGGTAAAGACGGGTGACGAGTTTTTCAAGAATCGGTTTGAACGGCCTTTTACCTCGGTTGAGATGGATTATTTACCCGACATCGATATTGTGAATTTTTCGATCACGAGTGACGAAAAATTCTTTTACATAAACATCTCTATGGTTGACCTCGAGTCCGCCACCAAATCCCTGACAGGTTTCTACGGGGTTGAAATTGACCGCAATGCAGATGGACGTGCTGAAGTTCTACTGACAACTCATCCTCCATATACTGCCGAGTTTACAGCCGGAAACGTTGCCGCTTATCTGGATGCCAATAGTGATGTGGGCGGGAACATCATCAACCGTCCTGATGACTTTAAGAGCGATGGATTTGAGACAACCATTTTTGATTTAAGCCGGGGTATTTACCCTAAAGGTAATCCTGATCTGGTGTGGGTACGTCAGACGACTGATCGCACCCTCCCAGCAGTTGAAATCGCATTTGAAAGGCAGATGTTCAAGGATGGCAAAGAATCTTTCATGTGGAGTGTGCTGTCCAGTCATTCCGTCATCGACCCCGCGAGTTTATATTACCAGGACTATTACACTGCCGAACAGGCCGGTGCTGCCAATTCTGACAATCCCAACTATCCGATTAAGGACCTTGCGGCCCTGGATAATACCTGCCGGGTGCCATTGGGTTTTCAGGCGAATGGAACTGAACCCCTGGGATGTTTTATAAAAGGCGGAGAAGCTGAGGCAAAAGCTGTGCCGTCACCTGATGGAGCCAACTCCACTTGCGCCCAGTTTATTGAACTTTGTGCGAGCGTGAAATAACCCGTTGACGAAATAAAAAAGCCTGACGAATTTCGTCAGGCTTTTTTCATGGAGCGGATATTTTGGAGAGGGGTCTTGACAATGAGATCACAACCGGGCCAGACCGCATCCAAGCCAGCTTTTTTTACATTGTTAACTGATTGAGCGATTTTGGCAGTATCTCCCAGATAGAGAGCCTCCACAGGGTCAATATTTCCAAATAACAATGTATCCTTCAATGCCAGCCGGGCCACAATAAGATCAACTGTCTGATCGATCGAGATGGCATCCGCACCGGTTTGCGCCAGCAAATGTAGTGAATTTGTAATATTTCCGCACACAGATAACACACGCGGTTTGGGTAGTTTTTCGATCAAAAGTCTTTCGGCAGGAAGGACAAAATTCTCGTATTTGGCTGGTCCAATAAAAGCGGGAGACCCTCCCATGTCATGTATGGTGATAAAGTCTGCGCCTGCGTCGCGGTAGTCCACACCCACCTGGGCAAGCAGGGATGAAAGATGAAGGAGCGCTTCTGTGATTGCGGTAGGTTCCTTCTTCATTTCGACGAACATTTTCCCTGCATCCACGACGAGTAAAAGCAATGTGTAGGGGCCCGGAATGATCCCGCTGATGACCACGTCATTCCCTGTGTTTTCCTTTAATCGCCTAATCGCATCGCATACCAGCTTTATTCTGCCCCGCTTAAAAATTTCCGGAATTTGAGTGAGAGCACTGGTTAATTCCTTTACAGACCCAAATCCCGCTTTTCTCACCAGCGGAAACTCAAATTCCATGTTCTCGCGGAAGTTAATCTCAGAACCCAGCGCTTCTGCTTCTACGTACATATCCAATGGGAGGCTGGCAGATGGAAATCCGCCCAGCTTAAATGTGCTTGCCGCGGCCTTTGCCATCTTCTGGGCATCTTTGTGGGTTTCGTGGAAAACCAGCCCTTCACTCTGTAATCCCTCGGCTGTAACGTGAATTAACCCGCTGAATGCAGGTTGTGAGCCAATCTTTTTTCCGGATAATAAATCGAGTATCTCTTCACGCATGGTTCACCGTAAAAAATTACTGAGGCCGCAATTCTATTTCACGGCTTTGGCGATCGCCGTTATATGCTCCGGGGTTGATCCGCAGCAGCCGCCGATGATCTTGGCCCCAAGTGTGACGTATTTTTTCGCAAAGTCCGCCATATCAACGGGAGTCATGTCATAGATGGCTTGTTCAGTTTGGATGTCCATGCGTGGAACCCCGGCATTGGGCTTTGCCCAGAGGGGAAAATTCGGCACAGTGTTCGAGTATTCGGTAATAATGGCTTCCATGTTTTCGAGTGTGGTTCCGCAATTTGCGCCGATTACATTCGCACCCATATCTGTGTAACGTTTCATCACATCTTTTGGCTTCACCCCCATCATGGATCGGGTGCCGCGGTCGTAACTAAATGAAACAACAATCGGCAGGTCGGAGACGGACCTGGCGCCTTCAAACGCCGCACTGGTTTCTTCAAATGCGAACATGGTTTCAATGACCAGCAGATCTGCACCGCCCCCGGCAAGGGCTTTGGCCTGTTCTGCAAACGTGGCTTTGACCTCTTCGGCTTCAAGCGGGCCATAGGGCTTGATCAGACCGCCGACAGGTCCCATTGAGCCGGCAACCAATACGTCACTTCGCCCCGCTGAAGAGGCGGCCTTGCGAGCCAGTTCCACCGCGCGGATGTTCAACTCGGGCGCGCGTTCCTGATATTTTGAATCTTTCATACGCATCCGGGTGCCGCCAAAAGTGCATGTCAAAATAATATCCGAGCCTGCTTTGACGAACCTGCTTTCGAGTTCCATCAAAATATCAGGGTTGTCTATAATCAAGTCTTCCGGAGCCTGCCCCGCCTTAAGCCCCATTTTTTGCAGGTTCGAACCAGTCGCTCCATCGGAGACAAGGATTTCTCCGGAGTTTAGTCTTTCCAAAAATTTGTTCATCATTTACCTCGGGTAGTGCGCAGGGTTGGCATTGATCTGTTCCCAGCGCCCCTACAATAAAATTATATGAATTTCTTTGCCATCGGATCCTTCTCACGGTGGGGGATCAAATGCGCAATGTGATCAAACGGTTCGCTCATATGGGGGAAACTGGTGGCAAGCATGAATTGATTTTGGAACTCGGGGTCGGTGGGCAGCTCAAAGCGTTCCACTTTGCGTGTTACTGCCCCGATCTCGTTGCGCTTCTCTATATTCAGCAACGCGATGCGCGCACCATCACCCGCGGCATTTCCAACAGCATAAACATGATCCAAATCGCAGTCAGGAATAAGCCCGATCAGCATGGCTTTTTCCTTGTCAATATAACTGCCAAAGCCGCCAGCAAGAATAATTTTATCAGGAGATTGCAAACCGAAGTGTTTCAATAATGTGCGGGCTGCAACGAATAACGCCGCCTTTGCGAGTTGGATCTGCCTGACATCCTGCTGGGTCATGGGAATGTCACGCCCGATGGATGTTTCATTTGCCCATGCAATAATATACTCCCAGCCGCTTGCACCCTGGCGGATGCGGTCGGAAATCAGGTTGGTCTTGAACTTGCCGCGGGAATCCACGATGCCTGTCCGGAATAATTCCGCTACTCCGTCAATGATGGCTGAACCACAAATTCCCTTGACATGCCCCTTTGACCTGACCATTTTTGAATGCCAGCCGTCCGTGCCGATAACTTTGTACCTTGGCTCCAGGGTCTTTTCGTCGATTTCTATCCGTTCGATCGCCCCGGGTGCGGCCCGCATTCCGTACTCCACATGTGCGCCTTCGAGAGCTGGCCCTGTAGGTGTGGATGTGCACAGCAGCCTTTTTCGATTTCCCAATACCAGTTCGGCATTTGTGCCAACATCGATCAATAACCAGTTTTCATCCTGCTTATGGGGTTCCTCGGCAATGATCATTCCACTGGTATCGGCTCCAACGAAAGAGGCGATGGTTGGCAGGACATGGATATTACCGGAAGGGCTGATTTGCAGACCCAGTTCGCGCGCTTTTACATCCACTGACTTGTGGATCACAGGGACAAACGGTGCTAGTCCGAGGTCCTTTGGATTTAAATTCAACAATAGATGATGCATGGTTGAATTCCCAACCAGAACCATTTCCAGAATATCCTCCACTTTTATCCCCCCGCTGACTGGTTGACCGGCAGAATCTCCCTCATCTTCGATAACCATTTTATTGGCAGTCTTTACCGCCTGTTTTAATAGTTTATTCAAAGTCGCGATAATGGCGTTGTGCAGTTTTTCAAGCCCGTCTTTATGCTCTATGGTGTATTGAATGCGAGACATAACGTCTTCGCCATACACGATCTGTGGATTCATTTCTGATTCAGCTGCGAGGATCCCGCCTGTTCGCAAATTGCACAGGTAAAGCGCAACAGTCGTTGACCCGATATCAACAGCAGCGCCATAGCTATCTTCGTGATACCCCGCCTGTATCTGGACAACTTCCTTATCCTGCCAGACCGAGACGGTTACCTTCCATTTTGCTTCGCGCATTATGGCAGACATTGTCTTCATGCAGGTATAGTCCACTGTGAAATCCGACCAGCGTGGAAGATTCTCTTCGCCACTGCGAACAAGCCCCATGGAGGTTTCCAGTCCTTTTGCCAAACGCTCCCAATCTGCAATGGGTCGTTCCAAATTAGGTGGAGTCATGATTACCAAGTATTTCCGAATGGATGGTTTGATTTCGATCTCGCGCTGGGTTGCGCTCTTACGAACGATCTGTTTATTCCCGCGGCTTTCTTCGGGGACATTGATCAGAACATCTCCCCGCACCTTACATTGACAGGAAAGACGCACCTGGCCTACTTCCCACTTTTTATCTCTTAAAAATTTGGGCCTGCGGGCGAAGTATGCAGCTTCAGCAGGAGTAACAGGGGAGAGATTCTCGCGCTTTGAATCGATGTTGTATTTCTCGAAGCGTCCCTCTTCTATTAAAACCATGCACTTACCACAAGTGCCGTTTTCGGCACAAATGGACTCTATCTCCACCCCCAGATCACGCGCGGCGGAGCGGATGGATTGACCTTCCTCCACTTGTCCACGGCGACCCGAAGGCTGTAAAATTATGTTGTGTTTGTTTGTCATATTATTTCCACGGCAAAGCGTGCAAAATCATTCCCGTTGTATTTATTTGGTTAATGTCCCTCTGCGTGGAATCTCTATTTTTGCAAATTCAGCTTCCAATTCAACAAGCAGCGCCTCGGCAACCATTTCGGGGTCTCCATCACGCTCGATCCAATCGCCGCGTTTGAATTGTGCGGCATAGTCATCCGTCCCAGTCAGTCCGGTTGCCATTGCATAAGCGTCAATTGCGTTTTGGATTCTTTGTGAAAGCTGTTTTTTGATCGTTTTTCCTTCACCTTGAACAACGATGGAGGAGGGAATATGTTTCCAATAAAAAATTCGATACTTTGTCATAAAATACCTCTCAAAAATTAGTGGGGAGATTTTACGGGAGGATTGATATTGGGTCAATATAGAAAATATTTTAAAGGGGGTTCTTCGAATTTATAAAAATCCGATTCTTATTGATATCCCATTCAGGATGAAATTGCACTGCCTGCCAACCAGCCTGTTGTCCACGAGGATTGAAAATTAAACCCGCCTGTAATACCGTCAATATCCAGCACTTCACCTGCGAAAAACAAGTCAGGAACTATGCGGCTTTGCATGGTTTTGAAGTCCACTTCGTCTAAATTTACACCGCCGCACGTAACGAACTCTTCCTTGAATATTCCCTTGCCTGTGACCATGAATTCACCCGCAGTCAATTCTTCCGCAAGTTTTCTTAACTCATTTTTGGAAACATCACCCCAGTTTTTATCACCAATGAATTGGGTTAACTGTTTCCACAACCGGATCGGTATTTGCGAAAAGGCGGGCTGTGCCGCCACTTTCCTGCGCGCGTTTTCCCGCCAATCCTTGTTATGCTGCAATACCTCCAGTGCAGAATCCAACCGAAAGTCGCCGAGCCAGTTGATGTGGATCGGGGAACGGTATTTTTTTTCGAAGAGAATTCGGGCGCCCCAGGCAGAGAGTTTCAATACGGCAGGACCGCTCAAGCCCCAGTGGGTAATGAGCATCGGACCGCGCTGGGTGAGTGAATCCATTTTGAGTGAAACGTCTTCAACTGCCACGCCTGCAAGCCCATCGATCCTTTTATCTTTCACGTTAAATGTAAATAATGAAGGCACAGGTTCTTCAATCGAATGTCCAAGCGCTTTGAGGATCTCCCGCATTTTAGGATCGCTGCCTGTAGCGATCAGTAATTTTTTTGTTTGGAGAGGAAAGACTTCCGTACCTTCCCGAACTTCAAGCCTAAACCCAAATTTTTGGCTTTTCTCAATCTTGAGAAGTGTTGTGCCAGGCTGCACCTTTACTCCTGAAGTTTGTGCCGCTTCGCGCAGACATTCCGCGATGGTTTGAGATGAATTTGTGGAAGGGAACATGCGGTTGTCTGATTCGGTTTTTAACTTAACACCATGCTCTGCGAACCACTTGACAGTATCTTTTGGCTGAAAGCGGGTGAATGCGCCGCGTAACGCCATGCCCCCACGCGGATAAAAATTGGCCAATTGCGCGGGGTCAAAGCAGGCGTGTGTCACATTGCAGCGCCCGCCGCCAGAGATTAGGATCTTGCCCAATGTCTGGCTGGATTTTTCGATGATCAACACCTGTGATCCCGGATTTAATTCCGCGGCACGAATGGCAGCGAAGAACCCCGCAGGTCCGCCGCCCGCGATAATAACATCCCAATTGAGCTGAGTTTGCTTTGACATGATGAAGTCATTGTACCGTATCCTTAAGCCGCTTTTCCAACGGAGCTTTGTTCCAATTGAGATTGAACCCCATGCGTATGCAGAAAAAACAATTATCGCATTCTCCGTGCCCTTTGCGGAATTTGCAATAAGAATTTCTGCAATTGAGAATATCAAAACATATTTGGATTTGCCCCTTGACGCATTCACCGGACACGCATAGAATAGCCCCCAATATGTTATCCACTGCCCGCTTTTATTTTGCGTATTATTTTAACGGCCTCCCCCCGGTTGCCGTTGGTTGCGCTTAAGCTGACAGAAATATTTCTGTAACTAAAGAGCGAGACCAGACGGTCTCGCTCTTTTTTGT
>CAYLOW010000212.1:0-7581 GCA_964385315.1 uncultured Anaerolinea sp. | reverse complement strand
GCTTCAAATTCCTTCGAGCGGTGGCTGATTTCCATGACAGACATGCCCGTACCTTTGAAGTCGAGCAATTCTGCCTGGGCCTGTTGCAAAACTTCCAACGGCAGGGCGCCGGGACCGGGGTTGAAATTGTAAGCGCGTTTGAGATCAGACATTTGGATTCTCCTGGTTAATTAGGTGGACTGGTTTGTCTAGACTTTAAATTTCTTTTGCTTTATTGTAATTTCACTTCATTATATCGTCTTGTCAGACAAATTTACAAGAACATATGACATGATTCCAACCTGACTCATGTCGTTGACAAAGGTATACCTGATTGTTAGAATGAATTCGTAATAGCACATCCTATTTCAACAGGGAAAAACCGCCTCACGGGTTGGTTCCTGTTATTTATATTTATACCCCAACAAGGAGAATCCCCATGAAAGTTTTGATTTGCGACAAGACCGAGAAGGAATATATCGAGCAGATGCGTGCCGCAGGCTTGACCGTGGATGTACGTGACGACATCACCCCTGAGGAACTGCCCAGTGTCCTGCCCGCTTACGATGGCATGGTCGTCCGCTCGCGCACCAAAGTGCGCCAGGCGTTGATCGATGTCTGCCCAAACCTGAAAGTGATCGTGCGCGGCGGTGCCGGACTCGATACGATCGATCATGAGTATGCCAAATCAAAGGGGATAACGGTCATGAATACGCCGCTGGCGAATTCCGCTTCGGTGGCTGAGTTGACAATTGGTTATATGTTGATGCTGGCGCGTTCCCTTTACCAGGCGACCGCCTCGATCAAAGCTGAAAAATGGGAGAAGAAGATCTTCAATGGGGATGAAATAGGCGGCAAAACTCTCGGCTTGATCGGCGTGGGCAATATTGGCAAGGAAGTTGCCAAGCGCGCTGTTGTGATGGGCATGACTGTCCTCGCATACGACCCCTACGTGAAGGAAATTGCAGGTATCAAGCTGGTAACATTCGATGAGTTACTGGCACAAGCGGACTATATCAGCCTGCACCTGCCCAAGACAAAAGAATCAACCAATATGATCGGCGCGGAGCAATTTGGAAAAATGAAGAAGGGTGTGCGCATCATCAACTGTGCGCGCAGCGGCATCATTGAGGAGAATGCGTTATATGAGGCCCTGACCAATGGAACGGTCGCAGGCGCAGCGTTGGATGTATTCGCCGAGGAACCCCCCACAGACTGGAAACTGATCAAATTGGATAATGTCATCGGCTCCCCGCACATCGGCGCTGCCACCAAGGAAGCCCAGGGACGCGTCGGCGCGGAAGTGGCTGACAAATTGATCGCGTTCGCGAAGAAATAGAATTTCGTTATCAGGAAGGTGCGCTTCCTAACACCAATGTGCCGTTGGGTAGTATTGGTATTTCGTTTGAGCGCCTTCATCATGACAGAATAGAGGTCACATGAAGATCATTTCCGATATCGGAATTCAAATTCCAGAAGTGTATTTGCCAAAAGTTGGCACAGACCTGAAAAAATGGGCAGTTATTGCCTGTGACCAGTTTACCTCCGAGCCTGAATACTGGCGTGAAGTGGAGAAGGTCGTGGGCGATGCACCCTCAACGTTGAATTTAACCTTCCCTGAAGTATATCTGGAAGAGCCCGGCGGGGAGGATCGCATTTTCAGCATACAAACAGCCATGCGTAAGTATATGGATGAAGGCGTGCTCCAGCCGCGTGAGGGATTTATCTATGTTGAGCGTACTGTTGCCGGAAAGACCCGCAAGGGTGTGGTCATGTGCCTCGACCTGGAACGCTACGATTACAACAAGGGTTCATCCAGCCTGATCCGGGCCACTGAGGGGACCATCGTTGACCGCCTTCCTCCGCGCATCAAGATCCGCCAGAACGCCGCGATGGAATTGCCGCATATCCTGGTGCTGATCGATGATCCGGATCACACGGTGATCGAACCTTTAAGCGCGGCAAAATCAAAACTCGAAAAGTTATATGACTTCGACCTGATGTTCGACAGCGGCCACCTGGCTGGTTACGCTGTCAGTGCAGAATTTGAGAACCAGGTTGTTGCCGCCCTGCGCGGGCTTGCCAAACCCGAAACCTTTGCGGCGAAGTACGGCATTGGCGCCGACCAGCCTGTTTTACTCTTTGCCATGGGCGACGGCAATCACTCACTGGCAACCGCCAAAGCCATCTGGGAAAGGATGAAGCCGCAGGTCGGCATGGACCATCCCTCCCGCTATGCGCTGGTCGAGGTTGAGAATGTGCACGATGATGGGCTTGAATTTGAGCCGATCCATCGCGTATTGTTCGGCTTGAAGAAGGATCTGTTCGTTGAGTTGAAGAAGGCCTTTGGAGACAACCTGACCTACACAGAGGTGGCGAGCGGGTCTGAAATGACCGAACGGGTGGACGCTACACTTGCTGAAGGCGGGAAGCAGGCCATTGGTCTGGTAGGCGGCGGGAAGAAGTTTGGGGTGATCGAGATCGCACATGCGTCATCGAATCTCGCTGTTGGCACCATTCAAGCCTTCCTCGATGCCTATCTTAAGAACGGCGGCGCGGAAAAAATTGATTATGTCCACGGCGAAGATGTGGTTGAGCGCCTGGCATTGCAGGCCGGCAACGCAGGATTTTACCTGGCAGGCATGCACAAATCTGAACTGTTCAAGACGGTTATTTTAGACGGCGCCCTGCCGAGAAAAACCTTCTCAATGGGTGAGGCGCGCGAAAAACGCTTCTACATGGAAGCAAGAAAGATATCTTAATTTTTGATGCACGGTTTGATTGGAGCGTTTAATGTTGAACGTTTAACTTTAAACGCTCCAATGCCTTTTTAAAATCAGCGGGGTATGGGGCGGTAAAAGAAATCCGTTCGCTTGAAACCGGATGATTGAAGGTTAAAGAGTGCGCGTGCAGAGCGGGGCGGTTGATGATGTTCGTTTCAGGCGCGCTGTACAGGGTATCACCCAACAGCGGGTATCCCAGCGCGTAGGCATGCACTCTGATCTGATGTGTACGGCCGGTCATTGGGCGGGCTTCAACCAATGCCGTACCTTCCGCCAGTTCGGGGGAAATTTGAATCCAATTCAAGACTTTGAACTGGGTCTCAGAGCGCAATCCGTTTTTATTATCCACCATGGTCCGGTGTTTGTGACCCACGTTTACCCGCAGCGGGAATTTTGTGACCCTTTCCTTCCACGGCGGCGCGCCAACGGTGATGGCGCGATAGACTTTTTCTGTCTCATGTTTTTCAAATTGAATGTTAAGGCTGCGGTGCGCGTCTGCTGTTAAAGCAAAAATAATGATACCGCTGGTGTATTTATCGAGTCGGTGAACGACCCAGATCTTTTCATATTCTTCTTCCAGCGTTTTTACCAGATACGGCGCTTCAGGTTCCCAGCCTTCAGGGAGGACCGAAAGCCCGGCGGGTTTGTTGATGATCAGTATTTGTTCGTCTTTGTAAAGGATGTCCATAGGAGGGATTATAAACCACAGGTGCTGCGGCATCGATACTTTGCATGAATTTGGGAATTTCGCAGCGGGAAGCGCCGGGAGGTGTCCTTGCGGTTACCTGAAAACCCTTGACATTAACGTTACGTCAGGGTTTATATTTGTGCCATGTTCACTGTAAAACAACTTTCCAAAATGGCAGGCGTGACCCCGCGCACCCTGCATCACTATGATGATATCGGTCTCCTCAAGCCATCCCGGGTCGGCGAGAATGGCTACCGCTACTATGGCGAGGATGCGCTTTTGAAGTTGCAGCAAATTTTGTTCTACCGCGAATTGGACTTTCCGCTGGAAGAGATCAAAAGGATCATGGGACGCCGTGATTTTGATCTGGTAGGCGCATTGCAAAGTCACAGGGAGGCACTGCAAAAAAAGGCGGCGCGCCTGGATCAATTATTGATCACGGTGGACAATACCATTCAACATATCAAAGGAGAAAAACTTATGAGTCAAAAAGGCTTATTCAAGGGCTTTAGCGAAGAGGAGCAGGAAAAACTCGCGCAGGAAGCCGAGCAAAAATATGACCCGAAAACGGTGCGCGAATCCAACCGCAAATGGAAGGCCTACCCCGAGGCGAAGAAAGCGGCCATCCTGGAGGAAGGCAACCTGATCTATCGGGATATGATCGCCGCCATGCCAAATGGCGCATCCAGCGCCGAGGTTCAGGAGATCGTCGAGCGCTGGCGCAGCCACATGAACTACTTCTGGACCCCGAATCTCGATCAACTTCTTGGGCTTGCCGGCATGTACAACGATGACCCGAAGTTCAGATCCAACTTCGATGCCATGTACCCGGATCTTGCGGTATTTATGCGCGAAGCGGTGACTGTGTATGTGGGGAAGAAAAAGCAGGGAGTTCTCTAGCTGCTGGCTCCGCTGTAGCGTTTGAGACCCAGCTTCCATACTTTTGACGCGATCCAAAAGCTCACGATGCTGACGAGAATAAATAAAAGGATCCGGTTTGGCTCCAGTTCTCCGCGCAAGGCCTGCACAGGGATGGTCGTCGCCACGGCGATGGGGATAACGAATGTGACGATCACCCTTAACCAGGAAGGATATACCGTGGCGGGATAACGCCCCGCTTCGAGCAGGGCCTGCAGGATGGTGACATTATTGTCAAACTTGGTGAACCAGAACGTCAGCGCGATCAGCACAACCCACAGGCTGTAGATAATGAGCATGCCTGAAATGGCGAGCAGAATGAAAGTAAGGATGTTGAATGGGGCCGTAATGCCGCCGGTTATGTTGATACCGGTTACGATCAGGACGATCGCCAGGATCAGGTCCCAGATGCGCCAGACGGTGATGCGCGAGAACGTGACCAGGAACAGGCTGTTGACGGGCTGCAGGATGGTGTAATCCATCGAACCGTCGCGGATGCTTTGATTGAATTTTTCGGTGTTGGGCCAGATCAATGCAACCATCAACGTGTTGACAAGGCGGAAGACCCCCAGCAGGGCGATCAATTCACCGAATCCCCAGCCGCCGATCGAAGTGGTGTTGCTGAAAATGATGTTGAGACTGAGCAATTCCCAGCCGAGCCACATCAGGTTGAGCAGGATGCTGACCACCGTATCCGCCCGGTAGGCGAGTGACATCTGGATGTTGACTTTGAGAAATGATCGGAGCAATTTCAAGGTGCGCATGGATTCATGCCCCCACTGCCGAAAAGCGTTTCACACCGTTGCGCCACACCCAATTGAACAGGATCATTGAAATCCCCAGCCAGATGAATGCCATCACATACCCTTGAATGATCTGTTCCGTGGAAAGTTTTCCCAGGATCAGCTGGATGGGGTAATAGATGAGAAGTTGAAAAGGCAGGTATCTGGCAATATCCTGAATGACCTGCGGCATAAGGGTGAGGGGTACAAACTGCCCCGAGAAAAGCAGGATCAACGCGAAATAAAATTCATGGATGGAATATACGCGGGTTGTCCAAAAGGCGAGCGAGGTGATGGCGGCTGAAAGCAAAAAGCCCATACAGAATGCCATCAGCATGGCGGGGATGGCGAGTAGAATGCCGGCCATGGAAGTATTGCTGAAATCGGGTTTGAATAGAAAGTATAAGATGATCCAGATGGGAGTCAGCCCCATGATGGTCAGGGCTTTAAAGGCGATATTGTTGACCAATCCATTCATCAGCATGGGGTGGATCGGGCGGATGAGCTCGCCTGAAAGGCTGCCATCCTGTATCTTATAGCCAAAGTTATAAATAACGGTATTGCTGGTGACCTGGTCGCAGATCAACAGTACCATGTAGTAGGTGATGAAGTCGTTGGCGGTGAATCCGTTCACGCTGCCTTTTTGGTTGGCGATACTGGTCCACACGGCGAGGTAAATGATGGGGGATACCAGCCAATAAAGTAAATACATGATCAGGTTGGCACGGTATTGCCACTGCTCCGCCCAGTTCACCTGCCAAAGTCGTTTGATGATCCGTAACATAATTTCACCTTCTTCCAAAGCGCCGTACGAAGTTAAACCTTTCCAGCCTTGCAGCGAACCGGTTGATGCCCTATACCCGAAATGAATTGACTATTGGGTAAATGCCTGTTCAATAACATCCTCGATCGGCGGGTCGGTGATGGTAATGTCGTGAATGGGCAGGTCAGCCAGCATCCTGGATGTGATGCGCGTGACATCCTCAGCCCTGACCTGGATGTATTTTTTATCCATATCCTCTTCGTTTTGGATCTGTGTGCCATATGAGCTTAAGTCATGTGAGTCGGCGTCTGCGAGCAGGACCCCGATCAACTTGAAGGGCGCGATTCTGCGGGAGAGGTCGGTCATACCGCCGTCATATTTGAGACGCCCCTGATGGATGATAATGATGCGCTCACACAGGGCGGTCACATCGGCCATGTAATGACTTGTGAGCAGGATCGTTGCGCCGGTGCGTTTGTTATACTCACGCAAGAACTCGCGGATGCGTACCTGGCCTGTGATGTCCAATCCAATGGTGGGCTCATCGAGAAATAAAACCTTTGGGCGGTGAAGCAATCCGGCGGCGATCTCACATTTCATGCGTTCACCGAGTGAAAGGTTGCGCACAGGTTTTTTTATCAATGGCTCGAGTTCCAGCAGTTCATCCAATTCTTTAAATGTTTTTTTGTATTCGTCATCAGGAATTCGATAAACAGCCTGGTTGAGCAGGAATGAATCCGCGGCCGGGATATCCCATGAGAGACGGTTGCGCTGCCCCATAACGAGGGTCATCGAGCGCAGATAATCAGGTTTGAGTTCCCAGGGTGTGAAACCGAGCACACTGGCTTTGCCGCCCGAGGGATGCAGCAGCCCTGAAAGCATTTTAAGTGTGGTGGTTTTTCCCGCGCCATTGGGTCCAAGAAAACCAACGATCTCTCCCGGTCTTATGTTAAAACTGACTTGCTGCACAGCCTTAACATCTTTATATTTTCGTTTAAAGAAGCTGCGGACTGCCGCGCTGAACCCCGCTTCGCGTTCAGGCACCTGATAGGTCTTGCTTATCTGTTCAACGATAATGGAATTTGAAGACATACAACCTTTCTCCTGTGTGGGGAGAATTCTATCATTGGTAGAACAAAGGTGCTGAAAAGGTTAAAATATTAAGCGGATGGAACTTATTTTGAAAATAAGCGTCAAATGGTATGAAACTATAATTCCGGAGATGAAAATGAAAAAGATTTTTCTAATGATCACACTTGTTCTGCTCGTCCTTGCCGCGTGCTCAAACAAAAACGCAGATATTACCGGCGAGTGGAAACTTGTTTCCTATGGAGCGGCATCCAACCCGACACCTGCGGTTCAAAATGTTGATACTTCCATCAAATTCGAAGCAAATGGAAACATGGGCGGGAATGTGGGCTGTAACTCGTTTGGCGGTAATTATGACATAAGCGCTGATACGATCGCCTTTAATTCGATCGTGTCGACCATGATGTTCTGCGAAGCAATTTCTGCGCAGGAGTCCGCAGTTCTGGGCATTTTTTCAGACAATATGAAATTGCCTGTTCAACTGAACGGCGATACCCTGACGATTACCTCAGCCAACGGGGAATCCTCGGTCACGCTCGCGCGCAAATAGACTTAACCGGGGCTGAAAGTTGATCACTC
>CAYLOW010000211.1:0-7586 GCA_964385315.1 uncultured Anaerolinea sp. | reverse complement strand
GGGCAGAGAAAAAATCAGCATGACTATGTTAAATTACTTTTCAAACGCACCACTACCAATAAGAGCGAGTGATACAGCGCTCTTTGAACAAATGATGGCTACCGTGAAATTCAAGGATTGATCTGAATGGGCAGCAGCCGAAATTGCCTGTAATACAGCTTGCAACACACGGACGGCACCCGGCGCATTCCCAGACAGTGTGTATGGATTCAATTTAATTCCGTTAAAATAGCGTTATTTACCCACCATGAAACGTCAACTTCTTTCCCGCCTTGGCCTATCGTTAGCTTTTAATATCCTTCTATGCTGTACGTTTGTGCCATTTGTAATACCCCCTTTTGGCGGATATTCATTCTCTGCATTGCTCGAAGTTCTCCTCTGGCAGGGTATTGGCATGGTTGGGTGGCCATTCGCACTTCTCGGTGTGGCGCTTAGCATCCCTTTTGGTGCCAAACTTACCAGCGCAGCCTCTTTCCTGTTCATGCTCCTGTATCCTGCCATTCAATTCCTTTTGATCCGTTCCGTGATCACAAAAGCGTTTCATCGCGTGGATTTCATTTTGCTGCATATCCTCGTTATCTTTTCATTTGTCGTCGTATGGTACTATGTCCTCAATGGGTATGATTTCATGGCAGGGTAGGCATGATATTGGGGTTGCCCGCCGATATGTACACAAATAAATGCAGCGGCAAATGAAAATCACAATTTGAATTGTCTTCGAATATTTCCCCGACCTGGCACCATGAAAGAGAGCGAGACGAGGACGTTTGGAATGTCAATGGCAACGGGCACAACTTCCGGACGAAATCCGGATCCTCGTGCTTGAGGACCAAAAGCTGCGCAACGAAATATGCTTGTTCGTATTCGATTGCTGACCGTTGCGCATGCACCATTGTAGCTGCCCAATCGGGAGGATGCCTATCCGGGATCCGTTGGCGGTACATGCAGTGAGATCGGGTAGAGTTAAAATATGCAGGAGGCTCATTTTTATGCGTCATACTCGCGTGGAAGTAATCAAACGCATTATTCAGGAGTTTGAACTTCTGGATCAACTGGTTAACAAGCTTACCGATGAGGAGTGGAATAGATTGCTAACCAGACCCGAGACCAAAGACCCCTGGACGGTGAAAGATACACTAGCGCATATTACCCATTGGAAAGCTGACATGGTCAGAAAAATCAAGAAACGACCCGTACCTTTAGAGGAGAAAGGGCTCAATGAGACAGATGGGAACCACCTTATCTATGAGCGTTGGGGAGATCGTTCCCCACAGGAGGTGTTCACCTGGCACAGGCAGGTTCAGCAGGATGTGCTGGCTGCGCTTCAAGATGCACCCGAAGAATGGTTCAGTGGCAGAGAGCATCGACAGGAATGGCCTTTTGATCTTGATGGCCACTCAAGCTATCATCGTGTAAAGGATCTAGAACACGCGCTGAAAAAGCCAGCAAATTGAATACCATCCATCACAACAACCTGAATCCGGAGGCTAGTCACGGGCACACCCGGGAAACGAATTCCCGTGGACAATGGTGCCCATATTTTGCGGCTTCCTTATAAAACATCAAAGGCGGTTGAAAAGTGAAAATCTTATGCAAAATATTAATCCCCTTATTTCTTGCTCCAGGATTCCTGGCATCCTGTAGCAGTTTCAAATCAACACCCACAACCAGTCCAATAGAGGTCATAGAGACTGTCATTTCCACGGTTAGCCCAACAGTTTCTGAGACACAAACATCAGCCCCTACAACAACACCTATTCCTCGTGATATGTCGCCAGCCTCACCGATACCGCAGATGTTCACAGACCCTTCCATACCGGCGTCAGAGCGGATTGTTTATTACTACTTTGTGACACTCACGGAAAATCCCCGCCCTGCAGGAAGTGTGGTGGTCATGCCGGATACTTACATCCTTGCACCAACACTTTCTGACATACCCTATGGCCCCGATACCGCTGTTAACCTTAAGACAGCAATGGAAGCTGTTCTAAATGACAGTAGAAACGGTTGGATAGGCAGTAATTTGGAAATTAGCGATGTTACTTTTGGCGATGGTCATGCAAACGTGGTTTTACAGGGTGAATATTTTGGAGTTGGTGATGTCACGCTTATTGCTGCACGTATGCAGATCCTTATGACGGTGTTTGCGAATACCTCTGTGCAAACCGCTTCGGTCACACTCAACGGCGATACAATTGGCAATTTAGGCGTCTCCAATAGTATGAACGCCAGGCCTGCCGACTATGTGTTTACCCGTTCCGAAATTGAGACTTTCATGAACGAACATGCTTATGTATTCCCCTGACACATTCGCATTCACAGGACGCTTGAGTCGCTTCGTGCATGATCCCAGGGGAGCGCCCTCGGGAACACCCACCTTTGGGAGGCACTTTTGAAGGCAAACCTGAGCCACTCAAACAAAGGATAAACACATGGAAATCATATACATCGCCAATGATGGTTTCTTAATCAAAGCCTCAAATAAAAAAATCCTGATCGATGCCTTGTTTGGAAGATTTGAATCAGATTGGTGTGTTGTCCCTTCCGAAGAAGTCATTGAGAAAATGGAGATGTGCACTGAACCATTTGATCAAATTGATCTGATCTTGATCAGTCATTCACATATCGATCATTTCAATGCAGATATCGTCTTAAACCATCTTGTTAGTAACGAGGCGGGCATACTGATCTGCCCGGAACTGGTAAGGCTGGAACTGGAAAAAGATATGAGATTTGAAAAGCTTCGCTCACGGGTCAGGGAAATCACACCTGAATTTGAAATGGGAAGTCAATCGATCAACGTAAAGAATGTGGGTATAAAAGTATGGAGATTGAACCACTCGATGTACTATATCGAGAACGAAGAAACCAAACAGAAATTCAACAAGCATGAGAATGTGCAAAATCTTGGTTTTACAATCGAAATTGACCACAAAAAGATTTTCCATGGCGGTGATTGGGCGTATAGCGGTATTGGAGGGAAAACGAATCCCTTGGACGATGGGAAAATTGATGTCGCATTTCTAGGGATTGGAGCATTTATGAGGCTTTACGGCCCAGACAGCAGGATGGTGGATAAATGCGGGAAGCCGGAGAATATTGTCCTGATGCACATTCCTCCCACCATCAATATTGATGAGCTGACAGAAGAAGAGAAAAAAGCAATCTCAGCAGCGACAGTTTTTAAATCGCCGATGGACATCAAGGGATTTGGTGACTAAGAAACCAAAGCCGTCGAACACGGAGGGGAAGGGCAGTTGCGGGGGGCTCCAGAGTTCTGAGCGGGGCTGCGAGGAATGCGGCTTATGCAGCAGGACAAGCCGCGGAAGTGGCACATATGGCAGCGCATGAACTGGGCGCGACGAAAACAATCTTATTTCATAAGCAAGTCGAAAAAATCAGCCATCGACCGGCGAAATTCCCATCAAATAACCGGCGGATGAGGAAGTGGCCAGTACAGCCATATGTGTGTGACAAAATGAAGGCAGTTGCATTATTTTTCATTCTCAGTATCATATTCTTTGAGATACGACAACGCCATCTCTATGACTGCCGGGTCAAAATGCTTCCCGCTTTGTTCTTCGATGTGGGCCAGTGCCTTTTCCTTTGACCATGCCGCACGATATGGCCGGTCTGAGATCAGGGCATCCCATACATCTACAACGGCAAAGAGACGAGCAGCCAGTGGAATCTGTTCGCCCTTCAAACCGCGCGGATATCCGCTGCCGTCCCATCTTTCATGGTGGCAAAATGGAATATCCAGTGCGGCTCGCAAATAAGTGATCGGAAACAGCATATTAAAAGCATAGGTGGTATGCTGGCGCATGATGCCCCATTCCTCTTCGGTAAGTTTGTCTGGTTTGAACAGGATATGGTCGGGAACTCCTAGTTTTCCAATATCGTGCAGAAGTGCCCCGCGGCGAACATGGATCAACTCCGGTTGGGGGATGCCCATTTTTTCGGCCAGTTGCACGGTTATTTTGGTGACGCGCTGAGTATGGCCTTCAGTCTCCTTGTCACGCAAATCCATGGCGCGTGACCAGCCTTCGATGGTGGCATCGTATGCAAGGGTCAGGTCAATATTGGCTCGCTTGAGATTTTCGAATAGTTGTGCGTTTTCAATGGCGATGGCGGCTTGACCGGCAAGGATCTCCAGAAAATCCAACCACTCAAACTCGGGGTCAAGCAGGGTGCGGTGAAAGACTTCCATCACGCCCACGATCTCGCCTTTGGCGATGAGGGGCACACCGATATAGGCAGTGAAGTTTTCTCCTTCCAGTAAGAGAGCATTCACTAGTGAACTCTTTTCTTTCTCCAGGTCCGGGATATGAATGGTACGACGTTCAAGCAGGACGCGCCCCGCGAAGCCCTGCCCCAGGCTTAACTTGGTATTACGGATGGCAGAGGAACGAAAGCCACTGCTGGACATATAATCAAGCGTCTTTGTGAGCGGGTTAACCAGAAGCACGGACGCGGCATCTATTTTCAGTTGGGCGGTGACTTCTTTCAAAAAAATATCAAGCGTAATAAGCGGGTCAAAACTGGAACTGATGGCGGTTTCAATGGTGCGCAGGGTACTCAGGCGCTTCAGTTGCCTCTCGATTTGGATTTCGTAATGTCTTCGCTGAGTAATGTCCTGCACGATCCCGTTTAATTTGGTGATCTTTCCCTTTGCGTCGAAAATCTTTTCGCCTGCCTCCGCCCAAATGATGTGCACTGACCCATCGGGCCATATTACGCGGTATTCAAGCGGCACCGGTTTTTGCTCGGTCAATACTGATGCATTGGACGCGTTTACTTTTTCCAGGTCATCGGGATGAATGGCTTGAGCGATAACCTTGTCCATGTCGCCGTCGAAGGTGTCCGGGTCCAGGCCAAAGATTCGCTTCATTTCATCGGACCAGGTGATACGGTTGGTGACGGTATCCCACGTCCAGTGGCCAACATGCGCCACCTGTTGGGAGAATTTCAGGCTGGCTTCGCTTGCCAGTAAATTTTCTTCTGCGCGTTTTCGTTCCGTGATGTCAATAAAAGAAGTTACAAACCTGTCGTTGACAAATGGCGAGGTGGAAATGAAGAAACGTTTGTCGCTGGTGGGGCTGTCCATTTCAGTATGCGCCACGGAATTCTTTTGCTTATGCTGTTTCCAGAATTCAGTGATAAATTCCTGTGACATGCCATAAAGTTGTGTGGCAAAACCACCGATGACATTTTTGTCCCTATAATCAGCTATGGAATAAAAGGCCGAATTCACACTCAAGATACGATAGTCAACCATTTCCCCGTGTTCGTCATAAACGATTTCGTTCAGTGCAATGCCCTCGGTCATCGTTTCAAAAAGAATGCGCAGTTTTTTTTCGTTTTCCCGCAGGGCTTCCTCCGCCTGTATTCGCTCGGTGATGTTTTCAACAAATCCTTCCAGGTATTGCGGTTTGCCGTCAGCGTCCATGACATGGCGCAGAATAAGATTCCCGATCCAAATCGAGCCGTCCTTCCGGCGATAGCGATTTTCCGTGATGACAGCCTCGCCCCTTTCCAGCGCAGCGGTAACGACATTGTCGCGCTGTGGCGGGTCAACATAAACCTGTTCGGAGATATTGGTGATAGCTTCGATGACTTCCCGAGGCGACTCGTATCCCAACATACGCGCAAGCGCCGGATTGACATCCATGAAGCGCCCCTCAAAAGTGGAATGGAAAACCCCTATTGCGGCATCCTCAAACAAACGCCGATATTTTGCTTCGCTTGCGCGCAATGCCTCTTCCGCCTGTCCGCGTTCTGTGATCTCTTTTTGCATCGCTTCGTTGGCTTGAATCAACGCGGCGGTTCGCTCTCCGACCCTCATTTCCAGGTAGGGCCAAAGCGCCTGGTATGCTTTGGCGTTGAATGTTGAGTCTGTCACAGGCATTTCTCGTTTTCCCCACAGGAAAGCAAGAATGAAATATAAACTGCCAAGATATTGCGCCACCCTGCCAGTCCAGCCAATCATGCTTCCCACGTTTCGTTGAAGGAGGACACAGGTTAAACCGATGGCGATCAACCATAACGCCAGTCCATACCAATAGGCAAATTCCGTTTTTGTTGTGACGTGGATTTCTAAAAACACTAATCCAGATACTGCGAACAGGGCGATAGCTGTGCCCAAAACAAGCTGGCGCAACGGACTTGCTCCTGTAAACGGGTCAAAAAAGACGGGCAGGTTTCCGCGGAATGCCAGAAGCGCTGTGAAGGATACCAGAACGAAGATTCCCGCGTAGAGAATCCAGTAACGTTGAACGCGGCGAGGCTTTGTTTCTGAAATGCCCGTCAATTCTTGAAGGAAAAAGTGCGCGCCGAGGAACTGACAGATGCCCGCGAACAGGCTTCCGAGATTATGCAAAGTGACAGTGGGATTTGGATTGCCGGCCAGCGGCATGACCCAACCTGCATAGAGACTGCTGATACCGAAAAATGCAAGTCCGCATCCTGCATACAGGAAAGCGAGAATGCCTGTAGCATGGTGACTCTTTGCCGCCATATATGCAATGGCAAGCGGAAGGACACACAGGAAAACGGTATTCAGCAATGCCAATAAAATGGGAGATTCAAATACCGCGGAAGAGTTCCTCGCGTTGAGAAATATCATCAGGATGAGAAACGCCGCAACAAGCAGTGCCCCCAGGCCTTTCCAGCGTCCACTGGATGGTAACGGGTTCCTTAATTGAATGTCATCCCTATGGTTCATCGAACGCTCCAGGAATCCTGATTAATCCAAGTGAAAAACCATTATCGTTTAATTCTGACAAAATTGGCTAATACGATTACCTGCCGAGCCTGCAAGCCTTTGCGCGCTACTAGGCTTATCCGACCGGAATTGGGCGGTAAAAGAGTATTTTCTTACTATATTACCATCATAATTTTCCGGGAGCTGCAAAATGGGCAAATACGTATTTGTAAAATAAACCGAGCCCAACTTGGACTGAAAAGGAGAATCGTCTGACGAAATCCCTGCCTCAAATCCCAAAAAATCTAACGGATGAAGCAATGGCCTAAGTAGCCAGCACAGGGACAAATCTCAAACAGAATGTAGGTTGTAATCAATTGAATGGGCTGTGCTGGTTACTTGTCTCATCTGCCCGGGTTTGAGCGGTTATACAACAACTTTAAAAAGCGTTATGATCCCAAGCTGAATTTCCACCATATCTTACAAAAACCGAAATACAAAAAAACACCTTCGAAGGTCGGTTTTTTATCGTCACTTGCCCAAAACCACATCCTGCTATCCCGATTGGGATAAAACCCGCGGTGAGTAAATTTTTGATAAGCTAACGATGAGTTGAATTTTGAGCCCTTAAAGGGCATTATTTGTTACTTTTTGGTCATTTTTGATAACAGGATGGATATCAAGCGATATTTGATACATTTTATTACAGTTGAGACGATTACAACCTTAATCCATAAACCTTGTCTAATAATGACTGGCGAAATTCTTGTCAAAAAACCCGCGGATGGGGAAGTGGACAGGTGACCCCTGTATTTCTCATTTAAATAGCATGCTTCAAAAAGACATTTACCACTTCAGGGTCGAAATGTGTTCCGGCTTGTTC
>CAYLOW010000210.1:0-7603 GCA_964385315.1 uncultured Anaerolinea sp. | reverse complement strand
TCGAAAACTATTGTGGGCTCCGGTCCACCGGGGGTTCGAATCCCCCCCTCCCCGCAGGAAAAGCTTCCAGATCTTAAAGACCTGGGAGCTTTTATTTTTGGTGGTAAGATTCGCGCAATGAAACTCAACCTTGCCCTTGCGCAAATTAATACAAAATTGGGAGATGTGGAAGCCAATCTCGCCAAGCACATGGATTTTATCCAACAGGCAAAATCAGAAAGGGCAGATTTGCTTGTCTTTCCTGAACTTTCGCTCACCGGTTACGTTTTACAGGACTTGGTCGCTTCGGTCGCCCACAAACCAACAGAGGACGACCCCGTCTTCAAGCATTTGTTCCAAGCCTCTCACGATCTTGACCTGGTCGTTGGTTTTGTGGATGAAGATTCCCGCCATCGATTTTACATTGCATCCGCCTATATTTCGGGCGGAAAGGTTCTTCACGTACATCATAAGGTTTACCTGCCCACTTACGGGCTGTTCGATGAAGGGCGTTTCTTCGCCTGGGGTGATTCAGTGCGCGCTTTCGATACGCGTTTTGGGCGTATGGGCATGTTGATCTGTGAGGACTTCTGGCACGCTTCTCCTCCCTACCTGCTTTGGCTTGACGGAGCAGACATCATGCTCTTTTCCTCCGCCTCACCTGGCCGTGGGTTGAATGACAGGGAGAAACTTGAATCCGCGCATTGGGTGGAACGGGTCATCAAAGCTTATGCCAGCATGTTCACATCTTTTGTCGCGCATGCCAACCGCGTGGGATACGAAGACGGTCTGCACTTCTGGGGTGGCGCAGCCCTATTTGATCCAAATGGAGAAGAGGTTGCGGTCGGTCCCTACAACGAGGAAGCCTTGACCTTTGCCCAAATGGATTTGAATCAACTTCGCCGCACCCGTGCCCGCCTGCCGCTGCTGCGCGACGAGCGAACAGCGCTTGTTAGAAACGAATTGGACAGGATACTATCCCGTGGCTGACACTAATTTATCCATAAACACAGATCTTGCCCGTGAGATTCTGGTGGGATTCATAAAATCCGAAATAACCCGTGTGGGGATGTCCCGCGCGGTCATTGGGCTTTCAGGCGGAATTGACTCTGCGCTTTCCTGCGCGCTCGCGGTTGAAGCGCTCGGCGCTGAAAATGTCCTTGCGGTGCGGATGCCGCACAAAGCCTCCAGCCTCGATTCCCTTGACCACGCGAAATTGCTGATCGACCGACTTGGCATACCAAATAAAACCATTGAGATAACCGCCATGGTTGAGCCGCTCTTCAAACTCGATCCGCAAATCTCCAAAATGCGCATGGGAAATATCATGGCACGCGAACGCATGATCATTATATATGATCAAAGTGAAGTCTTCAAAGGTCTGGTGATCGGAACCAGCAACAAGACCGAAATTCTTCTTGGATACAGTACCCTGTACGGCGATTCCGCCAGTGCAATGAATCCCATCGGGGATTTGTACAAGACTCAGGTGCGCCAACTCTCTCGCGCAATGAATATTCCCTCCCCCATCATAGACAAGGCACCATCCGCCGATCTGTGGGAAGGTCAGACTGATGAGAATGAACTTGGCTTCACATATCAAGATGTGGATAGACTGCTCTATCTTCTTGTTGACCAGCGTTATTCACCTCAGGAAGCAGTTGAAGATGGATTTGATGAAAAATTTGTCAATGCAGTCACTACACGCATCCGACGCAACCAGTTCAAACGGATGCTGCCACCAATTGCCAAAGTCAGCAACCGCACCATAGGCTACGACTTTTTATATCTGCGTGATTGGGGAACATAAAAATGGGATTACATATTCCACCCTCGCTAAAGCACAAAAAATTCTTCTACCTTTGGCTAGGACAACTGATCTCAATAACAGGAACCCAGATGCAACTCTGGGCTTTATTTTGGCATATTAATCAACTGAACAAAAATCCCATAGCCCTTGGCGGCATTGGATTAGCCCGCATCCTGCCTGTAATCATCTTTTCCCTGGTCGGCGGTGCACTGGCTGATTCGGTTGACCGGCGAAAGGTGCTGTTCGTGACTCAAAGCATTGCGGCGTTGCTCGCAATGGCACTCGGCGTTCTCACCCAATTTGGGCACGTCACAATCTGGCATATATACTTCATCACTGCGATCCAGGCAATTGCAGTTGCATTCGACGGTCCCTCACGTCAGGCATTAATTCCAAATTTGCTCCCGAAGAAAGACCTGCCCAATGCATTCAGCATGACCTTTACTTCATTTCAAATTGGCTCTGTGCTGGGGCCTGCGCTAAGCGGGTTTGTTATTGCCTACGCGGGACAGGAAGCCGTATATTACTTCAACGCAATTTCATTCGCAGCTGTTCTAGTCGCATTGTTCTTAATCGGGCATGTGCCGCAGAGTTTTGCCGAAAAGAGCACAGGAGTCAGCATGGAAGCGATCCGCGAAGGAATTAATTTTATCTTCAACAAACCGATCATTCTTTCAACCATGTTCTTGGATTTTGTGGCTACCTTCTTCGCTTCAGCAAATACACTTATGCCTATCATTGCAAAAGATGTGTTGAAGGTTGGCGTTGTTGAATATGGCTACCTTTCTGCTGCCCCAGCAGTGGGGGCTGTCCTTGCCGCGTTAATCATCTCGCAGATCAGGGAACTTCGAAAACAGGGTGTACTATTTTTAAGCGCCGTCGTGGTTTTTGGGTTTGCTACCATCGTATTTGGTATGACAACTTCCTTCATCGTGGCATGGTTTGCCATCGCGACCACAGGCGCGGCAGATGGAGTCAGCACCATTATCCGCAATACCGTCCGTCAACTGCAAACCCCCGATCACATTCGGGGACGAATGACCAGCGTAAATCAAATTTTCTTTCAGGGTGGACCTCAGCTCGGGGAGATCGAGGCTGGTTCAGTCGCGCAGATATTTGGCGCACCGTTTGCGGTCATCAGTGGAGGAATTGGCTGCGTGCTCGGTACATTCCTTATTATCTGGAAATGGCCCCATTTGATAAAATATAATGGTGACGAACCAACGCTTGCTGGCTCTCCGGCGGATTAAATTCTTGCTAAAAAGTCCATCTGATGGGCAATATACACCAACTCGCCGTGTTTAATTTGAACGCGGCGTTTCTTTAACCAATCCGTAAAAACAGCCTCATCCAATTCTTTACACCCCATAAGCGACTCTTCAAAGAAATGCAAAATAAAATGTAAAAAATATTCCTCATCCGCTGGATATTTTCCGTTCAAAGGGTGAACCACCCAATCCGATGCACCCGCAGCCAGAACTTCCGCGCCCGCCTTCAGCAAGTGGCCAAACAAATGTCGCCCCGCGCGGCTGTCGCCGCCAGTCGCCCGCATATCCATTGTTAAATGATACAGTCGCTCAATTTTCTCATCCAACACCGCATCAATCGACGGCTCGAGTGATGTCACGCCATCGAAGTTAACCGTAAACCACGCTAAATGCTTTGTCAGCGCCAACAGCCTCGGCATACTTTCTGGCATTGGCAGCAAATCTAGAAAGGCGTGGGCAATTAATAAATCTGCAGGCTCTTTATTTTTGGGGATGAAATCGAAAACATCTGCGTGCTCAAAATGGATGCGGACATCACGGGTTTTATCAAACACCCGAAGAAGATCCTGTTCAATTTTCTCCACACCAAGACCTGATTCGACAGCCCAACGGGGAATCCACTCTCGTGCCATTTCCATATTCTCTGCCATCTCGTCCACAAGAATGTAGTCCGCAACCGTAACCACATGCCAGCGGAGTAGCCGCGTTAGCATCGTCCCGATCCCTGCGCCTACTTCGATAATTCGAATCGGAACAACAGGTAAATTGGCCCTCAAAACATCAAGGACATTTCGGTTAAGGGCACGATCGTCGACACTTTGCTTGGAGAGAAGGTAATGAGGGAAGGAATATTCCATGATGCCTTTCTACTTTTTAATCCCGCGGCCCGCGATCAATAAACCAAGTCCACCGATCAGGAGATCACGGGCACGAATAAGCAGGGTCACACCGATCGCAGACACTGCCGGGATACCAAATGCTCCCAACGCAAAAACCTGACTGGCTTCAAGCGCTCCCAACCCGCCTGGTAATGGCAGCAGGAATGACAACCAGCCAGCCGTCCATGCCGCGCTGGTTTGCCAGAAGGGCAGGTCAATACCCAGAAATATCGTGATGAAGCGATATTCGATCAGCATGCCAAATGCTGCGAGCAGGGAGGAAATAATTGCCAGGGCTAAAATTCGCGGATGGCGGCGGCAAAATGTTCCGGCCATTCGTTCCGATGCCGCAACAAAACGCACAAATTTATTGTTCGAGAATTTTCGCAATACAGCCGATACAGGATATGTGCCGTGATACATTAGGGCAATGTGAACAGGAGGTATCATAAGCAGGAGTATCAATCCGGCCAAAGCCGCCCACAAACCATTTCCACTCCCTGAAAAAATGCCCGCTTGAGTCACAGCTGCCAGCCCAAAACCAAGCAAAATAAAACCAGCCAGAAACTCGAGCAATTTATCCATCACAACAGTCGATACAGCACGGACGTAGGTCATACCATAGTTACGCTGCAAATATATGACTTGAAGCGGCTCCCCACCCACCTGCGGCCCAAGCGTGAAATAACTGACACCAAACACAGCCACACGAATGAGGAGTAAAGGGAAAAAAGAAACATCTTTTTTTTCGGCCTGGGCAATCAACCACCAGCGTAACGTGATGAGAAAATAAATGGAAGTATTCCAAACAAGCAGGATGAGGATTTGCCAAATTTTCAAGTTGCTAAGCATCCCCCAGATATCATGCAATGGGGCGTCGCGCAAGGCAAGGTAAAGCAAAATAAAAAGCAGGGAATAAATTAAGACGGAACGCACCTTTTCCCAAAGCGTCTTTTTCATAGTACGCTCACCCCATCACCTTGGGGCGGGTTTTCTATAAGAAATTTCATCTCTTTCAGCACGGCTTGATGGAGTATCTGCGTGTCAGTTGTGCCAAGTATTTTTGGGTCAACCACATTTCCAATTTGCACAGTGACGATCACAGGCTTGATATGCCACACCACCATCGCCAGCAATTGCAGGGCTGCGGCCAATTTTTCCCTTTCCTTCCGTGTCTTTTTTATTTTTAGCAACCGATGGTTGGCGGTTTTATCCCAAATCACATTTCGCACCAGCACAGGTAAGATAACCGTTTCAGGTGCCAGACGGACCAAAACGCCCACACTGTCGGTCCAGGTTTTCAGAGATTCCGTCGCCCCGGGGTATATGTTTGGGTCAGGTTCTATTTCGCCTGCGGGAAAGGTCAAGACTGTCCCCCCATTACGCAAATGGGCACTGACCTGGCGTACCAATTTCATACGCAAAGCGGGCTCATCGTTGACAAAGAAAAGCTGTCTGCTCATATTGGGCAGAGCCATTAGAAAAGGACGATCAAGGGCGATAACCTTCAAAGCAGATCTTTTGAGCGCAGCAAACAATGCAAGGGTATCTGTCATTCCAGGATGGTTGGATAATGCCAGAAAAGCAGAATCAGGCACACGGTCCAGGCCAAAGACCCGCACATCATCGACATAATGTCCAAGGGCGGTTTGAGAAGCGCCCACAAGTCCACGCTTACCCAGTTCCGTGTCAAAATCCACCATGAATTTTGCAAAGGTCTGAGCAGGCTGATGAAAGAATCTCCGTAGTATGCTTGCAGACAAATACTGATCCTGCCATCCAAAAGACGAGACAAGATCGTCAAGATTGATTTGTGTAAGAGTTCGCAATCCGTCCAAATCTATTTTTGCGCCGTCGCCCACATGTTGAGGATGAATTCGAAATAGCCGAATTTTATCTTTTTCATTTCAAAACCCGCCTGACCGAAATACCAGCCGAGAAGCGGAAGGGTATAAGCATAGGCATGTTCGTGAATTTCCTCCGCGCTCACGAGGTTAATGCGTGCCATGAATTTTAGCAGTCCGTCCGACCAGGCCGCGGGCGTAGTAAGGACTACAATACCGCCAGGTTTTAACACACGATATACTTCCTGGAAAAGCAGCGCCATGAGCGCGGGGTCAAGGTGTTCAACAACAGCAAGTAGTGTGACTGATTCAAAAAAGTGATCTTCAAATGGCAAATGCGGCTCAATTTCGAGGTCAAGCATAAAACTTTCGATCTTAAGATCAGATGCCGTGTGCGATGGGAGCGGAAGCTGGTCTATCGCGAATTTTTCCGCGAAGGAAGTATGTGCCAAAAAATAGGGGTAGGTGCCGCAACCGATATCAAGTATGCGTCCTGTACGTAACATTGAGGGGATGAGTTTGTTCGCTTGATTTGCGCGCAAATCTGCGAGCATGGGTTCAAGTAATCCTTTTCCTCGGGTCATGCCTGCCATAAAAACCTTCTCCGGTTATTTAAATAAATCCGTGCAACTATATCCTACTAACAGTTTCCGCGCAAATAGTGAAATACCAGCTCGACAATTTGGTTTCGTTAAAAAATACAGATATAAATTGGGAAACTATTCAGGCTCCATCGAAAAATGCAAAGGATAACCATCCAGACCTGCCGCAAAGTGTGCCTTGTTGATCCGTTTCTGCGCTTCAGTTTTCGGTAGGGTTTGAACATACGCTGCCCCTTTGTAATGCGCGATTAGCATGACTTCCAAGGCATCGGGTTGGGCGAGAACAAAAATCGAGGTCAGCACATTCACAACAAAATCCATCGGCGTAACATCGTCGTTATGAATAAGGATACGGTAGAGCGGTTCGAGCTTGGTCTTAGTCTCTTCAATGATCCTAATTTCTGGTGTGACTTGCATAATCAATCGCTTTGGTTATACGCAGCACCGAGTTTTGAGATCTCTTCCGTGCTCAATTTAATATCCGCCGCATTGTAATTTTCCAGGATGTGCTCAGGATTAAATGACATGGGAATTGTTATTACTCGTGGCTGGATCACAAGCCATGCCAGTGCGATCTGATATGGAGTGACAGAATGTGCCTTGGCCAATTCCGCCAAAACCTTGTTAACGCGGATGTTGCGAAACTTCACAGGCGAATAGGCTGTGACTAGAATCTCATTCTGCTGGCAATATTCTATAACACCATTATCTATGTATGTGTGATTAGGCAGACTGTACGGGATCTGATTGGTGAGAAGGGGAAACTCGGAATACCCCTGCGATTCTTTGAGAAATTTGAGCTTGAAGTTACTCACCCCCAAATACCTGACCTTCCCCCCATGCACAAGTTTATTCAAAGCCCGGAATGCTTCTTTGAGATTCATCCCCACCCGCGGCCAATGAATGAGGTACAGGTCAATGTAATCCATACCAAGGCGGCGCAGACTGTTCTCACAGGATTTGATCAAGGTATCATGGTTAAGATGTTCAGGGGAAACCTTCGATGTGATGAATAAATTTTCTCTTTTTGTTTTCGTCTCACTGACAGCCTGGCCCAAAAGTTCCTCGGCATGCCCCCCGGCATAATATTCAGCAGTATCGAAGTGGGTATAACCGGCTTCCAGCGCAAAGCGTAAAGCGATCATCGACGCAGTATCGGCCTTCGGGTCAGGGGATACTTCGCCTCCAATCCTCCAGGTGCCAAAACCGATTTTTGGGACAG
>CAYLOW010000209.1:1891-7612 GCA_964385315.1 uncultured Anaerolinea sp. | reverse complement strand
CCACCAGGATGCACGAGCACTCCATCAATATCCAACAAAATTATTTTTATCATTTATGGCGCTTCTGTAATTCGGCCGCGACATCCGTGGGAGTCAACCCTCGTGCAGCGAGCAAGACCAGGGTGTGGTATGTCAAATCTGCTACTTCTTCAATGAGCCGTTGGTCACTTTGAGTCAGTGAAGCGATCACAACTTCCGTCCCTTCTTCACCAACTTTTTGCGCGATCTTCGGCAATCCCTCCCTGAAAAGGCTAGACGTATAAGATTTTTCAGACGGTTTTTGCTTTCGATCATTGATAATATCAAATAACCATTGAATACTCATTGTATTTCTCCTGTAATGTGGCCTTGAATTTATTCAGCTATTCCCCTATAAAAACAGCTTTGGTTTCCCGTATGGCAGGCAGGACCTGCAGACAGGACACGAACCAATAGGGTATCTGCATCACAATCAACAAGGATCTCGACCACTTTTTGAATATTTCCCGATGTCCCGCCTTTGTGCCACAATTCGTTGCGGCTGCGTGACCAAAACCACGTTTCGCCCGTTTCCATGGTTTTATTCAGAGACTCTGGGCTCATATATGCCATCATAAGGACTTCATTCGTCCTGGCATCCTGTATAATGGCTGGAATAAGACCACTGAAGTCGTATTTTAGTTTATGTTGCATATTTTTCCCTTCATACATTATATTCTCACCGGTATGCCCAAGCCCTGCAGCTCTTTTTTTAATTCTGGTATTTTCAACTTCCCATCATGAAATAATGATGCGGCGAGCGCGGCATCGGCTTTCCCTTCCGTCAGGACATCCACAAAATGAGAAGTAAATCCTGCACCGCCCGAAGCAATGACCGGCACCGATACAGACTCAGCAATTAAACGCGTAAGGGGTAAATCATAACCTGCAAGCGTACCATCTGTGTCCATGCTTGTCAGTAAAATTTCGCCGGCGCCCAACTTCACACCACGCATCGCCCATTCAATGGCATCAATCCCTGTGGGCGTCCGCCCGCCATTTATATATACTTCCCAACCGGTGGGATTCTTGCGGGCATCAATAGCCAGAACGATACATTGTGATCCAAATCGCATTGCACCTTCGGTCAATAATTCAGGTCGTTTAACTGCTGCTGAATTTACGCTTATCTTATCCGCACCGGAGAGCAAAAGGTTCCGCATGTCATTTACCTCACGGATGCCTCCGCCAACCGTCAGCGGCATGAAGACCGTCTCGGCCACACGGCTGACCAACTCTAACGTGGTTTTACGTCCTTCATGTGTCGCTGAAATATCAAGAAAAACCAATTCATCTGCACCTTGCTCGTCGTATAATCTCGCTTGCTCCACAGGATCGCCGGCATCTCGCAGATTTACAAAATTCACGCCCTTAACCACCCGCCCATCTCTGATATCCAGGCACGGGATAATCCGTTTTGTTAACATAAACCTCCAAAATCAAATAAGCAATATTATCTACGAATAACCTTATAAGGATTGTGTGGAAAATTATAGGGAGGGAATTTTTAACGCTTTATCCAAATCAATTGTTCCTTCATACAAGGCACGGCCAAGGATCACGCCAGCCAGGCCGGCCTCTTTTGCTGCGATGACATCACCGATTGCATGTACACCACCCGAAGCAATAACATCAAGGCCAGTTCGTTCTGCTAAATCGAGGGTCACAGGGATATTCAGCCCGATCCCCAAACCGTCCCGACCTACATCAGTAAATATTGCCGTGCTCAATCCAAATGACTTCATTTGAAGTGTAAGATCAATTGCAGATATCCCGCTGTTATCCTTCCACCCACGAACACGAACCAAACCATCCCGAGCATCAATGCCTACAGCAATTTGCGCCGAGCCAAAACGGCCCAGTGCAGCTGCAACGACATCGGGATTTTCGATCGCAACCGTACCAAGGATTGCGCGAGTCACACCAAAATCCAACACCCTCGATACCGATGCCTGTGAGCGAATTCCCCCTCCAAATTGGACACTTGCGCCGAACTCCTCGGCAATCTTCAAAATGGAATGCAGCGCCAGTTGGTTGGAATCGTCCACTTCACCAAAAGCTCCATCGAGGTTAACGACATGAAGCCACTTCGCCCCCATCTCCAGCCAGCTGCGTGCAGTTCGAGCGGGGTCGTCGCTATACGAAGTCAGTCGTGCCGGGTCACCTTCCTTCAACCGCACCACCTTGCCTCTGAGTAAATCAATTGCTGGGTATACAACAAAACTCATACCACCTCCAAAAAATTTCTTAATATCTCCAATCCGACCAGCTGGCTCTTCTCAGGATGAAATTGCACTCCATAAATATTTGCATGTTTAACTGAGCAGGCATACCGCATTCCATATTCCACCTCCGCCGTCACATCGGAAGAATCCTCAACCTGGCAATAATAGGAATGATTGAAATAAACATAAGGGTTGTCATTTAACTTGGAAAATAGTTTGGAATTTTCCTTTATTTCAAGTTGATTCCAACCGGTGTGCGGAATTTTCACTGCAGGATTTCCCGGAAAACGCAAAACCCGCCCGCTCAATAAACCCAACCCTGTATGTTCTCCAAGCTCCTCGCCAGAATCAAATAAGGCTTGCATTCCAACGCAAATTCCGAGAAAAGGAATACCGCATGCGGCAACTTCCTTTATCGCAGTGTCCAAATTCTTTGCCCGTAGTCCAGACATAAAATCTCCAAACGCCCCTACCCCTGGTAGGACAATCCGTGTTCCAGAAGGAACCCCTCTCACAACTTGGGGGTCATCTGTCCGGGTCACACTTGCCCCAACTTTTTCCAATGCTTTTTGCACAGAACGTAAATTGCCTGTGCCTGCATCTATCAAAATAACTTCATGCATTTCATTTCCTCTGACAATTTTAGAAGTTTGATTCAGGATCTCAATATCATCATTCTTTTTAAATCGAACCTTTTGTAGATGGAATATTTCCTCCACGGCGCGGGTCAAGTTGAGTCGCCGCATCTGACGCGCGTGCCAATGCCTTGAACAATGCTTCAGCCTGGTGGTGGTCATCACTCCCGTATAAAATTCGCGCATGCAAATTACACCGGGCAGTTACAGCAAACGATTCAAAGAAGTGCGGAAATAACGTCGTCGGAATATTTCCAACATAAGGTGAATGCCAATTCCCATGAAAAACTGCATATGGACGCCCTGAATAATCTATTGTGACATGCGCCAGCGCTTCATCCATCGGGACATAACAATTGCCTACGCGAAAAATACCTGCCCGGTCACCCAAAGCTTTGTCTACTGCCTGACCCAGGGCTAGAGCGACATCTTCAACAGTATGATGAACGTCAACATCCAAGTCGCCTTCGGCTTGAAGCGTGAGATCAAGCAGCCCATGCACCGCAAGTTGTGCCAGCATATGGTCAAGAAATCCAATACCAGTGGAAACGTTATACTTTCCTGTTCCGTCCAAATCCAATTGAATTCGAATCTTAGTCTCATTCGTTTGCCTGGATATCTCTGCTGTTCGCATTTTTTCTCCTTTAATTATTGCATTATTAACGCAGCTAAGCCCTCATGCCCGTTAACGCCTCCAAAAGGGCAACGGTATCTTGTGGTCTGCCAACACTGATCCGGATATGATCATGTAATCTTTGCGTGTTAAAATAACGGATGAAAATCCCATATTCATTAGCCAGGCGGGATTTAAGTTCTGCAGCATCCCGGCCATGCACTTTACACAAAATGAAGTTCGATTGAGTCGGGTATGGTTCCAAATAAGTAATTTTCCCTAATTCAGAAATTAATCGCCTCCGCTCACCCTTTATTTTCTCCACCAATTCCTTCAACTCCACAACATGCTGCAAGGAGGCCTGCCCGGCAATGCTTGCCGCAACATTGACATTATACGGTTGTTTGGATTTCCAAAGAATTGGCATGAGCCACTTGGGGAATGCCCCATAACCTACACGCAAGCCAGCCAAGCCAGCCCATTTGCTGAAAGTCCGTAAAACAATTAAATTCTCACGATTTGGCACCTCCCGGATAAAGCTCAGATCGGATCCAAGGTTTTCTCCTGCGAATTCAATATAAGCTTCATCAAGGACAACCAATACTTCTTGGGAGAGCAATTTTTCCAGCACCCTGGGATCAATTAATGAGCCGTCCGGGTTATTCGGTGATGCGATAAATAACAACTTGGGCTTGAATTCATTAACAGCTTTGATGATCGACGGAACATCCAGCGAGAAATCCGCATTGCGCGCGACTTCAACACAACCCGCAGCGTTTAACCTTGCATCGAAGGGGTACATCCCAAACGTGGGTGGACAGGACAGAATGCACTCGCCTGGATCGAGGAATACCCGCATAAGTAAATCCAACAACTCATCTGCACCCGATCCAGCCAGCAGATGTTCCGCGTCCACCCCTGTAAAATCTGACAATGATTTTCTTAGAGCGCGGCTCTCAGGGTCGGGGTAAATATGTGGAAAATCCATATTTGCCAGAGCGGTGCGGACCGCGGGCAAAATTCCATATGGATTTTCGTTGGCGTCCAGTTTTACAATTTGCTGAGGAGCACGCTCCAGGCGTGCAGATAGTACTTCAAACGGTTCAATTGGAGTGTATGGTGGTAGCGATTTCAGGTGATTTCGAATATTCATATGAAACTCCAGAAATATTAAATAGCATTAAACCTTTAAGATTTTCCCGGGAATTTTCTAAATCTAAGCGGGTTATATTTTCAATTGCGCCAGCATCGCGGTGTATCGAGGCGGCTCCTCTTCAAAAATATAAGTTACTGGCGAGACAATAATGCCACTCCCCCCAATTTTCCGTAATTCTCCGATAGCTTGCGGAAGATAATCCCGCTTAACGACAATAGTCACCGAGTACCAACTCTGATTCTCCTCCCTGGTAAATATCGGACTGATTGTGGGGCCCTGCAATCCACCGACTAAAGTCTGGGTAAGTAATTTATCCGCGATCACGCCTGGATTGTCCCCGCGCATGTTTGCAATGATAAGAAAATTTTCTTTTGCACGCATATGCGCCTCAATATATTCGAGTAAACGCCGTGCCGTATCCAACGCTTTCGGGTTGGTTTCAAGGGTTTTTCGATTTGCAATCAACGCAGCCTGCGAAACCTTAATGACCCCATCGCTTAATGGGCGCAAACGATTATCTTGCAGGGTCTGCCCAGAGGATACAAGGTCGGAAATGATATCAGCATAGCCGATCGTGGGTGCTGTTTCAAGAGTCCCCTCTGCAGTTATCAACGTATGTGTAATTTTTTGTCGATTTAGAAAGGCTTCCGTCAGCACAGGAAATTTGGTTGCTACCCGCAGTGTATGGCCAAGGCTTTTGGCATAAACCTTTAGAGATTCAACGGTAGTCACTTCGCTCCAGCTTTCTGGAACTGCCAATACCAACGAACAGTGGCCAAAGCCCAGAGCATCATGTAATACAATGATCTCGCCATTATCACCCCTTTTTTCGCCAATTACATCAATACCAGTAATACCAAAGTCAATACTACCTTGCCGGACACTCACAACAATGTCTCCTGGGCGCTGGAAGATGATACTTAGATCAGGCAGGGCGGGCATCTTTGCCTGGTATTGACGTGGGTTGAGTTTTTGCACCGATAGCCCGGACTCGGCTAGAAAAGCCATGGCATCATCTTGCAGACGTCCTTTGGAAGGAAGGGAAAGGCGAATATTCGTTTGAGAAATCATGAT
>CAYLOW010000209.1:0-1791 GCA_964385315.1 uncultured Anaerolinea sp. | reverse complement strand
TTCACTTTTGGAGAATAAAATATGGATCCAATCATACTATCACGATTGCAATTTGCCTTAACTACCATCTACCACTGGCTCTTCGTCCCACTGACATTAGGAATGGGATGGTTCGTTGCGTTTTTCCAGACCCGCTATTATCAAACAAAGGATGAGACTTGGCATAAAATGGCGAAATTCTGGGGAAAATTATTCCTGATCAATTTTGCCATTGGTGTAGTAACAGGTATTGTCCAGGAATTCCAATTCGGCATGAACTGGTCGGAATATTCCCGCTATGTGGGCGATATTTTTGGTGCTCCCCTTGCAGTTGAAGCCTTGGTGGCTTTCTTCATGGAATCTACATTCATTGGCATTTGGATTTTCGGTGAAGGCAAGGTATCGAAAAAAGTACACCTCGCTTCGATCTGGCTTGCAGCCCTGGGATCAAACCTTTCTGCTGTTTGGATTTTGATTGCCAATGGATTTATGCAGGCCCCTCCGGCGAACTCTTTTGTTCTAAATGAAGCAAACGGACGTCTCGAACTCGTCAACTTCTTCGCACTGATTGGCAACCCCAAAGCTTGGATTTTTATTTGGCACACCCTCGCTGATGGTCTGGCGATGGCCGCTTTCTTAATTTTAGCTGTGAGTGCCTATCACCTAATCCGCAAACAAAATGTCCTTTTGTTCAAGAGATCTTTCCACCTTGGCGCAATAGTGGGTTTGGTTGCCAGCGTTCTTGTATTTCTCGGCGGGCATACAATGGGACAATTTATGGGGGAGGTACAACCGATGAAATTAGCCGCTCTGGAGGCCATTTGGGAGTCAGAACAGCCCGCATCCTTCTCCTTGATCACTGTGGGAGACTTAAGTGGCAAGGCGGAAGTCTGGTCAATACGTATTCCTTATGTAATGAGTTTCCTTGCGTGCAACAACTTCACGTGTAAAGTCGAAGGAGTGAAAGATCTGCAGACTCAATATGAAGCTAAATATGGACCTGGCGATTATATTCCTCTTATGGTGGTTACATATTGGACATTCCGCATCATGATGGCTTTTGGCCTCCTTATGATAGGTGCATCAGCCTGGTTCCTTTATGCCACGCGTCTCAAAGACTATGAAAATGCAAAATGGATGAAGTTTGTCCCCTTCGGTGCCCTTGTTCTGCCATATGCCGCCAATGCCAGCGGTTGGATCCTGACCGAAATGGGCCGTCAACCTTGGATAGTCTATGGCCTCCTCAAAGTTCAGGATGCAGTATCCCCAAATCTAACCCCTGTTGATCTGCTTATATCCTTAATTGGCTACACTGTCGTTTATGGTTCACTGGCAGTTGCCATGGTGTACCTGATGAAGAAATATGCCATTGCCGGTCCTGACGCAGCCATGCACGAATCAGTTGACGTCGCTCCTGCTCCCATTGGCTCGCAAGATTAATCACGGAGGAACAACACATGTCTTACGAATTTTTACAAATCCTTTGGTTCATTTTAATTGCAGTCCTGTGGATCGGCTTCTTCTTCCTTGAAGGTTTCGATTTTGGGGTGGGCATGCTCCTACCCTTTCTCGGGAAAAAAGATGAAGAACGTCGTGCCATTATCAACTCAATTGGATCCACTTGGGATGGCAATGAAGTCTGGCTGCTCACCGCTGGTGGCGCAACGTTTGCTGCTTTCCCAAATTGGTATGCCACCATGTTCAGCGGCTTCTACCTTGCCCTTTTCCTATTGCTCGTGGGACTCATCATCCGCGGTGTCTCTTTCGAGTACCGATCCAAAGATGCTGCTCCCGCCTGGCGCAACCGATTTG
>CAYLOW010000208.1:0-7646 GCA_964385315.1 uncultured Anaerolinea sp. | reverse complement strand
CTGAACGTTGGCAATCTGGTATTAATGAACTTCTCCAATCTATTGGAGATACTGATAATGAATTGATCAAAATGATCATGTCATCAGTATATTCTCATCCCCCAAAAAGTGACGATGCTGCATCGACAGCGGGAGACGACACGAAAAACGAAGTACAAAAGTTTCCTGATGTACTCCCCATTCTACCTTTACGCGGGGTTGTAGTTTATCCCAACACCGCTGTGCCGCTTACAGTTGGGCAGGCACGGTCGATCAAACTGGTGGATGACGTCGTCGGCGGTGACAAACTCGTCGGGCTGGTCGCAGCGCTTGACCCGGAACAGGAGACACCCGGCCCGAATGAACTGTACCAGATCGGCACCATCGCAACTGTGCATCGTTTATTACGCGCTCCGGATGGAACCGTACGTTTACTGGTTCAAGGGATGGATCGTTTTCGGCTGGGTGAATTCACAACCGAGGAGCCTTATTTAAAGGCTCACATTCATCTGATCCCTGAAACAGTGGAAAACGACATTGAAACCAGTGCACTGGCCCGCAACGCCCGCGACCAGTTCCAACAGATCACACAAATGATCCCCTCGTTTCCCGATGAGCTGGCAAACTCGATTACATCTCTGGAGGACCCGCTTCAGACCGTTTACACCATCGCGAATTTCCAGCGAATCGAGTTGAAAGATGCGCAACAGATCCTTGAGTTGGATTCTGTGTATGAGAAATTAAAGAAATTGATCGGGTTGCTGGTACGAGAATCGGAAGTCCTCCAAATTGGACAGAAGGTCCAAAACGAAGCACGCGGTGAGATCGAAAAAGTTCAACGTGAATATTTCCTGCGTGAACAGATGAAAGCCATCCAGCGCGAGCTGGGAGACAAGGATGAGCAATCTGTTGAGACAGAGGAATTCCGTAAAAAGATCGAAGATGCGAAAATGCCCGAAGAAGCGGATAAACAGGCCAAACGGGAGCTGGATCGGTTATCGCGCCTTCCTACCGCGGCGGCGGAGTACGGGGTCATCCGTACCTACCTCGACTGGCTGGTTACCCTGCCTTGGTCAACCTCAACAAAGGACAACCTTGACATTTCGCACGCACGCGAAATCCTGAACAAAGATCATTTTGGCCTTGAAGATGTCAAAGACCGCATCCTTGAGTTTCTTGCCATTCGCAAACTGCGTCTTGACCGCAAGGATGAAGAGAAAAAGCCCTCGGATGATTTCATACGTCATGAGCGCGAAGGTGTGATCCTGTGCTTTGTGGGACCTCCAGGCGTAGGAAAGACCTCGCTGGGTCAGTCTATAGCGCGGGCGATGGAACGCAAATTCATTCGGGCCTCACTCGGCGGAGTGCGTGATGAGGCCGAAATTCGGGGGCACCGCCGCACGTATATCGGTGCGATGCCGGGGCGCATCCTTCAATCCCTGCGCCGTGTGGATTCCAAGAATCCTGTTTTTATGCTCGATGAAGTGGATAAACTGACATATGATTTCCACGGTGACCCCGCCTCTGCCCTGCTGGAAGTACTCGACCCGGAACAGAACAGTGAGTTTCGGGATAATTATCTCGAAGTCGCTTATGATCTTTCACAGGTATTCTTCATCACCACCGCAAACACCTTGGAGACGATTCCCCGCCCCCTGCTTGACCGCATGGAGTTGATATTCCTTTCGGGATATACCGAAAATGAAAAACTGGCAATTGCACGAGGTTATCTAATTCCACGCCAGATCCGTGAAAACAGCCTGCACGATGCGGAAATCTCGTTTACAGACGATGCTTTAAAGATGATCATCCGCCAATACACGCGCGAAGCAGGTGTGCGTAACCTGGAACGTAAGATTGGGGCAGTTTGCCGCAAAGTCGGCACCAAGATCGCAGAAGGCATATTCGAAAAACCGGATATCACACCTGACCTGCTGGATGAATATCTTGACCATCCCATCTTCTTTGGGCCAGAAGAACTTAACAAACGGATCTCCATTCCTGGCGTAGTACCAGGTTTGGCATGGACGTCCTTCGGCGGAGACATCCTCTTTATTGAAGCCACTGCCATGCCGGGAGGACACGGGTTCCAATTGACAGGCTCGATCGGCAATGTAATGCAGGAATCGGCACGCGCGGCTTTATCCTACATTCGCTCACGCGCCTCCTCCCTAAAAATACCGGGCGAGTTTTTCAACAAATTTGACATCCACATGCATATCCCCTCCGGGGCACAGCCGAAGGATGGCCCCTCAGCCGGAGTCACCATGGCAACGTGTTTGGTATCATTGATTTCCGGGCGCAAAGTCAAGCCGCAGATCGGAATGACCGGTGAAATCACTTTAAGAGGTCAGGTTTTGGCAATTGGCGGCGTTAAAGAAAAAGTACTGGCAGCGCATCGCAACGGGCTGACAACGGTAATTCTTCCAAAACGAAACGAGCAGGATATTGATGACGTGCCTGAGGAAATTAGAAACTCCATGAAATTCATCTTCGCAGAAACCGTGGAGGATGTGATCAATGCCGCCCTTGAAAAAGCGAAGCCTGTGAAAATTCCGCTCAAAAAACCCGTCAAGAAGAAATCCACTACATCGAGAGCAAAAAAGAATGACAAAGTCAAAAGTACTGCTCGCAGAAGATGATGTAACAATGGTCTCCTTGTTAACGACCCTGTTAACAATGGAGGGATTTAGTGTTGTGGCATTGCAGGCAGATGATGATATCCCCGCCGCCGTACGCGTTGAAAATCCCGATGTGCTTCTAATGGACGTGCATCTTTTAAATCAAAGCGGTTTGGACATCCTGGATACCATTAGAAAATCCGAAGACATGTCGCGGACACGCATCGTCATGTCTTCAGGTTTAAATGCCAAGGAAGAGTGTATCAACCGCGGCGCAAACGGCTTTTTACAAAAACCGTACATGCCCGATGAATTGATCACCTTATTGAGACAAACGATTAACACCGTTTAATTCAATGAATATCCGCGAATTTCATTTTCCGGAAGACTACCCGCCCACATTGAGTTTGTGGGAAAATATTGAAATGGGAGTCAAGGTGGGCCGGTCAGACTCGATCGAAGAAATAGAGAAAAAAATCCAACGCGATCCCGACTTGTTCCTGGTGGCAGAATCAAACAAAGAAATTATTGGCAGCATCATCGGAGGGTACGACGGACGGCGCGGGATGATATACCACCTTGCGGTCCGGCAGGATTTCCGCAAACAGGGCGTAGGCGATTTGCTGCTTGGTGAAGTGGAAAAACGGCTGCAGGCCAAGGGCTGCGTAAAATGTTACCTGCTGGTCGTCGCGGAGAATGAACGGGCGATCAATTTCTATGAAAATCGGGGTTGGGTCGAGATGAAAGACCGCATCTTCGGCAAGGAATTCCCATGAGCCTCCGATTTGGAATACTGACCCTTTCTGACAGGTCTGCGAAAGGGATACGCGCTGATGCTTCGGGGCCTGCCCTGGTGGACTTAATCCTCTCTCAAAACTGGTCAGTCTTCAAACAGGAGATCCTGCCCGACGAAGAATCCATCATTCGCAATACCCTAAGCGAATGGGCAGACAGCGGCGAAATGGATGTCATCCTTACCACGGGCGGTACAGGCTTCGCCCCGCGAGATATTACGCCTGAAGCTACACGCGCAATCATAGAACGGGAAGCCCCCGGTCTGGCAGAAATTATGCGTGCTGAAAGTATGAAAAAGACTCCGCATGCCATGCTCTCCCGTGCCATCGCAGGAATCCGCAAACACACACTCATCGTCAATCTGCCCGGCAGCCCCAGGGGGGCAGTGGAAAACTTACAGACAATATTGCCTGTACTCCCGCACGCCGTACAATTACTGACAGATGACCCGGGGTCTGAGATTTCGCATTAGCCCGGTCCGGCCTCAAACTTAGCCAGCAACCTAGCCATGACCCGCAACTCATTGGTATAATCCGCCCGCTAAAAAAATCAAACAAATAAGGAAAGTGCAAGCATGATAGATGTAAATGAACTTCGCAAAGGTGTAACATTTGAATTGGACGGTAACCTGTTAAAGGTGCTGGATTACAGCCACAACAAAACAGGACGCGGCAACGCCAATATTAAGATCAAAGCCCGCAACTTATTAACGGGGGCAACCATAGAGCGCACCTTCAACTCCGGGTTGTCTGTGCAGGACGTGAGCCTTGATTTCGCCAATGTTTCTTACCTGTACAATGACGGTGACCTCTATTATTTCATGGATAACGTGACATTTGAACAGCCCGGCATCAAAAGGGAATCCCTGGGCGAAAGTGCCAAGTATCTGAAGGAAGGCATGGAAGTAAAGCTCACCTACTACAAAGGTGAACCCATTGATGTGGAAATGCCAACCTCGGTGGATTTGAAAGTTGTTGAAGCTGACATGGCGATCCGCGGCGATACCGCCACAGGTGTAACCAAGAAAGTCACCACCGAAACCGGGATACGGGTACAATGCCCCAATTTTGTCGTCGTAGGCGACACCATCCGCGTGGACACCCGCACAGGCGAGTATCTGACCCGCGTATAACACGCACGATGAAAACCCCCGCCGGGCGTGAATGCCCGCACTTCTTTGGCGACTATTATCGCGGCCGCAATATCGAGGAATGTCGCCTTTTAAAAATTAATGGACAGGATTGGTCGCCCAATTTATGTGCGACTTGTCCTGTGCCAGATATTGCCCGCGCTAATTCATGCACGCACATGCAGTTGCATGCTGTAGTCAACCGTTCTGTCTTTACTTTTTTTCAAAAGCGGGTTCAGGTAACCGCATTTTGTGAAAAAACAAAACGAGAAGTAAACGAGCCACAGGTCGGCTGCGGGGAGTGTCACGACCTGCCATTCAAATTTGAGATCAAAGAATAACCCAGACTCCGGGGGGAGTCAAAAATATGACACTGACGCTCCTGCTCGACCTCGACGACACCCTGCTCAACACCAATGTCAATTCATTCATCCCTGCTTATTTTCAGGCGCTGGCACGGGCGCTCGCGCCCCACGTTGCACCTGACTTGATGCTGCGCGCGTTGACAGCCGGTACAAAACAGATGATGATAAGTGATGATTTTTCCCGAACTTTGGAACAAGTTTTCAATGCAGTTTTTTATCCACAAATAAATTCTCAAACCGAAATAATTGCGAATGATATCGAAAATTTTTACGACAAGATTTTTCCCACCCTGGGTGCAGTAACCACCCCCAAACCCGAGGCAAAACCTTTTGTAGACTGGGCCATCGCACAGGGATTCCGACTTGCCATCGCCACTGACCCGCTTTTTCCGCGTAAAGCCACCCATCAACGACTGCGCTGGGCTGGCTTTGAACCTGAGCAATTTGAACTCGTGTCGTCTTTCGAACATTTTCACTTTACTAAAACGCACCCTGCCTACTACGCCGAAGTGCTCGGGCGCATGGGATTCCCCGATGGCCCCGTACTGATGGTTGGAAATGACCTGGAACGCGACATCCAACCGGCAAAAAAGCTTGGCCTGGGAACATACCACGTCAGCGACGATTCAACTCCCCCCCCGGGATTTGAATCTCTTGGATGGGGCAATCTATCTGACTTACGCCGGTGGATTGAAGCCGCTGATCCCGCGACCCTTTCACCATCTTTCAAATCAGTTAACTCTGTTCTTGGTATTTTATCTGCCACCCCTGCGATAATTAACAGCTTTTTCAGTAAAATGGATCGATCTGCCTGCTCACATAAACCAAAGGCTGATCAATGGTGTCTAAAGGAAATTGTGAGCCACATGCGTGACACTGATCGCGAAATCCACCAGATGCAAATTGATTTATTCAAAGAACAGGATGAGCCATTCATCCCTCGCCCGGATACAAGTGTATGGGCAAATCAAAGGGATTACCTGCACGAGGACTGCACCGTGGCATTAAAAGAATTCAACGCGGCAAGATTTAAAATCCTGGGAATGATCAAATCGATCACAAGGGAGGCTCCGGCATGGGATCGGAAAGCACGCCACGCGATCTTTGGACCAACCAACTTCCTTGAGGTGATCGGATTTATAGCAGAACACGATCGATTACACATTCAACAAGCCTGGGATACTCTAAGAATAATATAGAATTTTCTGCGTGTCTTCCGGGCACCACAAGTGTTATTATATAAAAGGGACAAGGCTGAAACTTGTCCCTTTTATATTAAATGATTCATATCCATTAATTTAATATGAGAATGCAAAAATATATTTTTTCCTGAGTGCAGTAAATGTAAAAATTACCCTATAAGGTGGATAATTTTATTCTATTCAAGCACGTGGAGAAATCCTGGCGATTTTGCGTTCCGACCAAAAACCTTAATATATTCAATAGTACTGGATTAACCAATTTATAGGAGAACGAAAATGAGAAAACGTGTAGTAGTCACCGGACTTGGCTGCGTAAGCCCGCTCGGAAATAATGTAAAAGATACCTGGCAGGCTTTGATGGCTGGAAAATCCGGTGCAGCACCCATCACAACATTTGATGCGAGCGCACACAAAACCCGGTTTGCTGCAGAAGTAAAAGGGTTTGACCCGCTTGCCCTTTTTGGCACACGTGATGCCCGCAAAATGGATCGATTCACCCAGTTCGCTTCCGCCGCTGCTTTGGAAGCTCTGTCGCATTCCAATCTAATAATCGATGAATCAAACCGCGATCACGTGGGCATTTTAATTGGTACGGGCATCGGCGGAATCAATACATTGATCGAACAATATGAAGTAATGAAACAGCGCGGTCCGGATCGTGTGAGCCCGTTTCTGATACCGATGATGATCTCAGATGGCGCGGCTGGCAATATTGCCATCCGTGTTGGGGCGCGGGGACCCAACATGTCACTTGCAACTGCCTGCGCATCCGGCACAAACGCGCTGGGTGAAGCCGCTGAAATGATCCGGCGCAACGGCGCTGACGTGATGATCGCCGGGGCGTCTGAGGCGGCAGTAAATGCGATAGCCATGGCAGGCATGAATGTAATGACAGCCTTATCCACGCGTAACGATGATCCACAAAAAGCCTCACGCCCTTTTGACAAGAATCGCGACGGGTTTGTGATGGGGGAAGGCGCTGGGATATTAATTCTTGAGTCGCTTGAGTATGCCCAGGCGCGCGGTGCAAACATCCTTTGCGAGTTCAAAGGCTACGGAACAACAGACGACGCGCACCATATTTCTGCACCAGCCGAAGATGGCGCTGGCGCGGTCAATTCCATGCGGCTCGCGGCTGAAAACGCCGGCCTGACTCTTGATGAAATTGATTACATCAATGCCCACGGCACATCCACTTATTTAAATGATAAAAGTGAAACCACGGCCATCAAAACTCTGTTTGGCGCCCAGGCATATAAAATTCCAGTCTCCTCCACAAAATCCATGACGGGGCATTTACTAGGGGCATCCGGCGCATTGGAGGCTGTGATTTGCTCGATGGTTATCATGGAGAACATCCTGCCGCCCACCATGAATTATGAAACCCCTGATCCCGTCTGTGACCTGGATTACATTCCCAACCTGCCGCGCAAAGCCGAGCCGAGAAATGTCATGTCCAATTCGTTTGGTTTTGGCGGGCACAATGCAACACTAATTTTAAGCCGCTTCAACAAATAAAGGAGAAGCAATGCCATTCGCGCATATTACGGGCTGG
>CAYLOW010000207.1:0-7734 GCA_964385315.1 uncultured Anaerolinea sp. | reverse complement strand
ATGTCCGCGGTAAGGGGGTTGTTATTAATGAGCCGTCATGGGTGGCGGTTGACAAAAAATTACGTCAACCGCTGGCTATTGGTCTTGAAGCCAAGGAGATGGTCGGGCGTACACCCAGCAATGTGGTGGTGGTCCGGCCTATTCGTGATGGTGTTATCTCTGAATTTGACGTTACCCAGGTAATGCTTGAATATTTCATAGGCAAGGTTCATGAACAAAGTATGGTGCCGTTGCCGCGTCCACGCGTGATCGTGGGTTTGCCCACCGGTGTGACGGAAGTGGAAAAACGTGCCGTTTACGATGCGGTTATGGCTTCAGGCGCACGTCAAGCCATGTTGATTGAGGAGCCTATCGCGGCCGCCCTGGGCGCCGGTCTGCCCATTGGGGAGATTCGCGGTTCGATGGTGGTTGACATCGGCGGCGGAACAACCGAGGTGGCTGTTTTGTCCATGAGCGGTGTGGTTGCATCCCGATCCTTGCGTGTAGCTGGGGATGAAATGGACCAGGATATCGTCCAATACCTTCGTAATAAATATAACCTGTTGATCGGCGAGGGCAATGCCGAGCAGATCAAATGGCAAATTGGCTCCGCTTATCCGTTACAGCCGGAGAAGTTGATGGAAGTACGCGGACGGAATTTGGTGACCGGACTGCCTGAAACCATTGAGGTCTCCTCCATTGAAATCCGTGAAGCGATTTCCGCTTCAGTCCAGGTGATCATAGATACGGTTCGGGACGCACTCGATGAAATCCCGCCGGAAATTGTGGCTGATCTAATGGATATTGGCATTTGTCTCGCTGGAGGGGGAGCGCTTTTACAAGGGCTTGCAGACCGCTTAACCGATGAATTAAAACTACGGGTATGGGTGGCTGAAGACCCGCTCACATGTGTTGCGCGAGGCGCTGCCATGATCTTTGAAGAATTTGATCTCCTTGGCCGATATCTGGTAGGCCTTGAGCGCGGAAGTACACGCCATATTTTAGGATAACTTGAACCTGACAAACTCCGCCCCCACCAAAATAATTGAAATCATACAGGCGGACAAGTTTTTTGTTATCTGATAATCCATGCAAACCCACCGGGCAATAAGTATATGAACTCCCGCTCCTTACAAACGACGATCGTTTTCTTGGTTATAGGCGGGATTCTCGCCTTGGCTCTTGGTGGCTTTTTTGGTCCGGCTTCCAATCAGTTTAGCTCGATGTTGATCGAAATTCAAACATGGGTCTCCTCACGATCATTGGGCATCCAGGATTTTTTCACTGCGCCGCGTGATATCGTTTCATTACGTACCCGTAATGTTGAATTGGAAGCCCAGGTATCTCAACTGCAGGCGCAGGTGATCGAATTACAGCAGCGTGTAAATGAGACCGAAATCCTTGCTGCTCTGGTGGATTTCTCCCGATCGAATCCAGAAAGTACCTATAAAGCTGCGGCTGTCATTGGCCGCGACCCAAGCCCATTTTTACATTACGTCATTATCAACCGTGGTTCAAACGATGATATTCGCCGCGGCATGCCTGTTGTGACCAATCAAGGTCTGGTCGGCCGCGTTGATTCGGTAATTGCAGACGCTGCCCGCATTCAGCTTGTCACCGATCCCGCGTCTGCAATAAATGTATACCTTCAAAATGTGCAGACGAATGCCGTTTTACTTGGATCGGTCACCGGCGATGTGTCTTTGGATATGATCTCGCAGGATGTGTCTGTTGAACCCGGCGACCTTATCCTGACTTCAGGTTTGGGCGGAGGATATCCATCCGACCTGATCATTGGGCAGGTGGTTACAATGCGCAGTCTTGAGTTTGAATTATTCCAGCAGGCAACGGTTCAGCCCGCAGTGGATTTTTCACGACTGGAGATCGTTCTTGTTATCACCAACTTCCGGGCTGTAGACATCACACCGCTTGTGCCTTAATAATCCCGCATCTGAAATTATTTGACATGCGAAATATTGTTGCCTTCCCCTTACTTTTGCTGGCGGTCATTCTTCAATCTGCGGTTGTCAGTCAAATTCGATTGATTTCAGGTTATGCGGATCTGCCACTGCTTATGCTGGGCGCCTGGGCACTGCAGAAACGGGTGAAATCTGCATGGCATTGGGCTGTACTTGCCTGTGCATTGCTTGCATTTGTTACCAAAATGCCCTGGATCGTTTTGGTTATCGGTTATTTTGCAGTAATTTATACCGCACAAACCCTGCAAAAACGCGTCTGGCAGGCACCGCTTCTGGCGATGTTTAGTGTTATTTTTATTGGAACCCTGTTCATGCAATTGTTATCCTATGTTGTTTTGTTAGTACTTGGCACACCTTTACTGATTGGGGATGTGATAGGATTAATTACCCTGCCCAGTTTATTGCTTAATATGTTATTTTCCATCCCGATCTTCACTTTTATGCGCGATCTTGCGCAATGGGTTTATCCTGCCGAGGAGTACGAATGAGCTCAGGTCCCATGTCCCGGCCCGGTCGTTTTGAACCCTGGCGGCTGATTTCAGTTTACATTGTTGTTGCATTCGCCTTAATCGGGTTATTGGTCAGGCTTGTCAACCTGCAGGTGTTTGAGGGGGGGGCATGGACAGTCAGCGCGGTTGATAATTACACAAACCAGGTCAGTATGCCTGCCCCGCGAGGTATTATTTATGACCGCAACGGGTACATACTTGCACGTAACCTTGCATCCTATAATGTCGTGATCACACCGGCAGATCTGCCTGACGATGATTCCGATATTCAAAGGATCTATCGCGAGCTATCCGATTTGATCGATGTGCCCGTCGGCGGCCCTGTGACTGATGAATCCCTGGCGGAGGCCAAACTGTTTGCGGCTTGTGTTCCTGGACCCGGAATTGGGCAGCTTGTGGCGCTGCAGGATACCCTTGCCCCATACAGCTCTGTAAAAGTCAAATGTAATATTCCCGAAGAAACTGCACGGATGGTGCAGGAAAAAGCTGTCGACTGGCCGGGTGTGAAAGTGGAAATCGACCCGATTCGTGATTACCCAACGAGTTCGTTGACATCGAGCCTGATCGGGTTTCTTGGTCCAATTCCTGCATCACTGGAAAAAGAAATGAGCGCGCAAGGGTTTATCCCCAATCGTGACAAGATCGGTTATTCGGGTGTGGAAGCCTCCCTGCAGGATATTCTTGCCGGCAGGAATGGTCTGCGCGTTGTGCAGGTTGATGTAGCCGGTCAGGAACTTCGCAACCTTGAACCCCCCATCCCCACGGTTCCAGGAAATAATGTATACCTGACGATCGACACTCGCCTGCAGGCAGTAGCTGAAGCTTCCCTGCTGCAGGAGATCGATTTTTGGAATACATATTTTGGAAAAATCCGCATCTCGAGCGGTGTGGTGATCGCCATGAACCCCAAGACTGGTGAGATCCTTGCCATGGTTTCATATCCTTCCTATGAAAATAATCGCTTTGCCCGCATTATTCCAGCTTATTACTATGAGCAGTTGAGTCAGGACCCGCGCCACCCGTTGTTGAACAATGCCATTTCTGCTGAATTCCCTCCTGGTTCGGTCTTTAAGTTGTCCACCGCCACGGGGGCAATCAATGAAGGCGTTGTTACCATGGCGGATATTATTAACGCACCGGGTCAATTGCTGCTTTGTGAAAAATTCAACCCGAACGACATTTGTAATGACTTCAACACACGCCCCTTCGTTGATCACATTTTTGAGACAAATCCCGATGGTTTCGGCCCGATTAATTTTTTGCAGTGCATCGCGTTTTCGAGTAATGTCTGTTTTTATAAATTAGGCGGCGGTTTTAGCGATGAAATCCCCCAGGGTCTGGGTATAGAGCGGCTTGGGGAATATGCCCGTGCGCTTGGATATGACAGGGCTTCAGGTATTGAACTGCTGGGTGAGGCCACCGGCTTGATCCCTTCCCCCCAGTGGAAACGTATCAATACCGGCGAGAACTGGTCCACCGGTGATACGTATATTGCGAGTGTGGGGCAGGGGTATGTGCTTGCCACACCTTTGCAGATCCTCATGTCTGGAGCCACCATCGCAAATAAAGGAAAACTTATGCAGCCCACCATCGTTCATGACATTACAGACGGTGAAGGCAGGTCTGTGGAAACCTGGTTCAATCCCCAGGACTTGACCGTGACACCCTTTCAGACCCCCGGCAGTTACCAAATTTCGCCTTTTACCCCAAATATGAAATGGGATGCAACTGTCACGCCCTTGATCAAGGGCTACTCCTGTGATGGTGGTTATTGCAGTTTGACTGAGGATTTGAAGATCATCAAACCCGAATCCATCGAGGCGGTTCGGGAAGGTACCCGCCTGGCAGTGACCGCCCCGGTATTCGGCACCCTCCACAGGGTCTTTAATGATTTTCCCATCGCGGTTGCCGGCAAGACGGGGACAGCCGAGTATTGTGATGATGTAGCGCGCGCGGCCAACCAATGCGATTTTGGCAAGTGGCCTACTCATTCATGGACTTTGGCTTACGCGCCCTATGAAGATCCTGAAATAATCGTGGTGGCATTTGCCTATCATGGCGGTGAAGGGGCGAGTGTCGCAGCCCCGATAGTTGCGCGCGTTATCCAGGCGTACTTTGAGTTGAAAGCCATTGACAGCGCACGGGAAAACCCGGTATCGGTGCAATAATGTGGTTGTTTTGTTTAAAGTAAAGCATCAGGTATAATCCGGGTAATTATTCATTATATGGAACAAATTACTTCTCTCGTTCAAATTAAAGGGATACGCGATGGCCTACTAGCCACATTTGCAGAGGCTCCCTGGGAAGACCAGTGTTCTGCCTTGCTGGCACAAATCGATGATCGCGCCGGTTTCTTTCAAGGAGCACGGCTGGCACTGGATGTGGGATCACAAGTGTTAAAAGTCAACGACCTCGTCGGTTTGCGTGACCGTCTTTCGGAGCGCAATGTGGCCTTGTGGGCCCTTATAAGTGAATCGCCGGCCACAGAAAACACAGCACAATTACTTGGTCTTGCAACCCGTATTTCCAAACCAAGGCCTGAGGAGCAGATGCATCCGGATGCTATCGCAGAGGACACTGCCATGTTTATCAATAAAACCCTGCGTTCCGGTAAGCGGGTTGAATTTCCGGGCAATGTTGTGGTGATGGGTGATGTGAATGCGGGTGCAGAAGTAATTGCAGATGGAAGCGTGATCGTGTGGGGACGGGTACGCGGCATGATCCACGCCGGGGCCAAAGGGGACCGCTCTGCCACCATATGTGCTCTTGATCTTTCGGCGACACAACTTCGCATTGCAGATGAGGTGTCTGCGATGCTCAAACCTCAAAAAAACCCAAAGCCTGAAATCGCCAGTATTAATCATGAAGGATGGCTGCAAGCCGAGCTCTGGCGCCCAGGCTAATTTTGTTCACAGGAAAAAATATGACTGCTCAAGTGATTACCGTTACATCCGGAAAGGGCGGCGTGGGTAAAACCACTGCTGTAGCGAACCTTGCCACCGCGCTTGCTGCGGACGGCAGGAAGGTTGTCTGCATTGATGGTGATATTGGTCTGCGAAATCTGGATGTGATCATGGGTCTTGAAAACCGCATCGTCTATGACATTGTAGATGTGATTGAAGGACGCTGCAAGCTAAAACAAGCCATGATTCGCGATAAGCATTTTCCTGACATGTATTTAATCCCCGCTGCGCAAACACGGGATAAGAATGCGGTTTCGCCGTCAGATATGAAGCGTATTTGCAATGACTTGAAACCCGAGGTGGATTTCATCATTATTGATTCGCCGGCAGGGATTGAACGCGGTTTCCGGAATGCCATTGCCCCTGCCGATCGCGTTTTGGTGATCACCAATCCCGAGGTCAGTGCTGTGCGTGACGCGGACCGCGTTGTGGGAATTTTGGAGGCGGAAGAAAAAGGAGCGCCATCCCTGATCCTGAACCGATTAAACCCGGTCCTGGTCCGGAATAATGATATGCTCTCTGCTGATGATGTGCTTGACTTATTGGGTATTCATCTCCTCGGGATTGTGCCGGAAGACGAGTCAGTTATTATCGGATCAAACCGTGGTTCACCTGTGGTGACTGATATGAAAAGCCGCGCGGGACAGGCTTTTCGTAATATTGCAAAGCGAATTCAAGGTGTGGAAGTTCCTTTTATGGATCTCGACCAGCAGTCTGGTTTGTGGGGCGCGATCCAAAAATTGGCCGGGAGGAAATAAGATGGGGTTTTTCACGCGGAAACGAAGCGCCGAAAGCGCAAAGGAACGTTTGCAGCTAGTATTGGTTCATGATCGTACTGATTTGACCCCAGGCCAGTTGGAAGCTTTAAAGGATGAATTAATAACCGCCATTTCGCGGTATATTGATATTGACCCTGAAGCGGTCCAAATCGGGTTGGAGCGAGATGGAAGATCCCAACGACTGGTAGCTGACATACCGATGCGGGGCAATACGCGTCATCGAGCAGGCTGATATGTTTTCACTGTGGAACACGGGTCAACCTGTTGAATACCAGGGTTGTATCCGTGTTTTTTATTTTCAGCTTCCTGCTGCCCCTATCCAACCAACTCAAAAACAAACATGAATCGTGGACTTTCCTGGCGAAATTTTGATTTCCTTTTATTGGGTGCGGTCGTGCTTGCCTCTGCTTTTGGAACTGCCATGATCCGGTCGGCGGTTGCGGGAAACGAAATCTTACAGCCATTGATCACGCGCCAAATTTATTTTGCCCTTTTGGGTGTGACAGTAATTTTTGTTGTCGCATCCATTGACTACCGCTACTGGCTGGCATTATATAGGCCGATTTATTTCGGTATTATGGTCTTTTTGGTATCCCTCTCGAGTCTGGGACAGGTTGCCTTTGGTGCACAGCGCTGGTTCACGGTTGGTGTGTTGTTCCTGCAGCCAACAGAATTTGCTAAGATCGCGGCCATCATTGTGCTTGCTCGATATTTTGATGCGGCTCAAAACCAACCCAAGGATCTGCGTTGGGCCCTGGGGGCATTCCTTTGGGCGTTTGGCCTTATCTTTTGGATCCTCCTCCAGCCTAATCTGAGTAACGTGGTGGTATTGATGGTGGTCTTTATTGCCATGTTATGGATCAACGGTTTGGAAATAAAACAGGTATTTTTTCTTGGTTTTGCGGCTCTTGGATTGGGAGTGATCGCGTTTCCCTTTCTGGAACCATACCAAAAAGCGCGTGTGATGACATTCATTTTTCCTGACCCAAATGCCACCTACGGAGCGACATATAATGTGCAGCAGGCTTTGATCGCAATCGGCTCAGGTGGTTTTTTTGGCAAGGGGTATGGCCAGGGTACGCAAACACAGCTGCGCTTTCTCAAAGTCCGTCATACAGATTTTATTTTTTCGGCTGTCTCTGAAGAGTTTGGCATGCTGGGCGGCATCCTTGTTATTCTTACCCTGGCATTTATTGTTTGGCGCTGTATCCGGGCTGCGCAAAAGTCGCGGGATGTTGCCGGTTCGATGCTTGCATTTGGCGTAGCTGTGCTGATATTTTTTCAGGGTGCGGTTAACATCGGCGTAAATTTAAATGTCGTTCCAGTTTCGGGGCTGCCACTTCCGTTTATCAGTTATGGCGGCAGCGGTTTGACCGCCCTCATGCTTGGGATCGGACTGGTCGAGAGTGTTTCCATGCGGCATAAGCAAATGGAATTTTAATAAATACTGCAGATACCTTTGACTACAAGAATATTTTTACAATTTTATTAGGAGAGTTCATTTTGATAAATAAACCCGCCCGAA
>CAYLOW010000206.1:2594-7797 GCA_964385315.1 uncultured Anaerolinea sp. | reverse complement strand
GTATTCCGCTTCCAGGGCCAACGGAGAAGCCAAAAGGTGAGGAGGGGAATGGGGATGGCGGGGAGCCGCCGCCACCCCCGCCTGATGTCGGCGGGCCAGATTGAAAAAAGGAATCTACCTATAGAATTAGATGTTACTCACTGTCATTTCGCCTCGAAGAGCGCTCGTCGAACACCTGTCCCGGTGCTTGCGCGGGAATGACATGGCTGGGGCATTTGGGAATGACAAGTCTCTTGATGTTGTCATTTCGACTGTAGGGAGAAATCTTGATCGACAAGCGTGGAGGTTGCTTCGCAAAAATCGCTCGCAACGACATGTCACGGGGTGAAGATTTCTCCTCGAAGAGCACTCGTCGAACACCTGTCCCGGTGCTCGCGCGGGAATGACAGTGGGGAGAGGGGCTCGTTGAATACCAACACCGACATAACCACGAAATGCTGCAGGCTTTAATTCCCGAGCCGTAAAATAAAGTCCATCCGGTTACCCTTGATCGCCGAGGCAAAGAGTTCATGTATGAAGAAATCTGTTTACATTATCATTTTGACCGTTGTCTCTTTGACAGGTTTGGAAATGTTGCTGACAAAGCCGTGAGATATTTTCTGCAATTTATATAACCAGTATGCCATGCTTCCTCTGTGAAAGACCATGAATAAAAAACTGATCTGGCTTCATATCCTGAACGACCTCATAATTGTATGCGCCATGGGCGCGGCCTTGTTCTGGTCCGCCGGGCGGACGGATTGGCCCCCCGCCTGGGCGGCGATGGCGGTGTGGCTGGTCTGGTTCACGGCGATGGATGTTCTGTACTTGCGCTTTAATACGGGCCTGATGGCCGAGCGCATCCGGTTCCCCAAAGGGGCAAAGGGCTGGGATAGGATCCTGATGAGCATTGTGCGCCTGAGCCAGCTGGCGCGCTATATCCTCGCCGGGCTGGACGTACGCCATGGCTGGACGAAGGGTTTTCCGCCGGCTGTACAGGGCGGGGGGTTGGTACTTTGTTTTTTATGCATTGCCCTGTTCATGTGGGCCATGGCTTCGAATCCCTTTTTCTCGCAGATCGTTCGCATCCAAACCGACCGGGGTCACATGGTGGTGAGCGGGGGACCCTACCGTTTTGTGCGCCACCCGGGATACACCGGATTGATCGTGTTCGAATTTGCCCTATCAGCGCTATTCGGCTCGTGGCCGGCCATTGCCGCCGGGGGATTCTGCGCCTTGCTGTTCATCCTGCGCACCGCGCTTGAAGACCAAACCTTACAGGCAGAACTGGCCGGCTACGCCGATTACGCCCGCCGGGTGCGCTACCGGCTGCTGCCCGGAGTCTGGTGAATCAATCGTATGAAAATGCAACATGAAATATTTGAAGTCTGCGGTACCATTGGGTTGAAACCAAATAAATGAGAAGAGAAAAAAATGAGCGACTATACCCGCACCACACGAGCATGTACCGTAAGTCAATTGCAACCTGAAAACCGCCAGGCGATCCGTGAGTATTTCCTTAAGCATGACCTGGGTGACCCGGAGACCCAAACCCGGATGTGCTGTGAAACCATCTCCGAGAAGAAAAAGCTCAGCAAGCTGGCTTCGGTGCTGAGCGGCAACCTGGATGGCGCCATTCACACGGGGATGGTGCTGACCTCCGAGATGCTGATCTGGGTGCGCAGCGGGGATGTGACCGGCACCAAATTATCGGCAGCGGACCTGAGAAATATCCACGCCAGGGCGTATACCTCGGTGCTGACGAGAGACTCGGGGCTGGAGATTTACGGCTTTATTGTGGACTCCTACGCCCAGACACGGGGTTATATCGCGATGGGTGCCGAGGATGCCGCGCAGAAGTTTTGTGATGAAGTGACCCAGGCGATCAAAAAAGCGAATCCGCCCGTTGAATCCAAATGGCCCAAGTGGCTGGGCGGGGGATAAATATCTATAAAGGAGTGTGAACATGGATCATGTGGTTTATCTCGACTCGAAGGCGAATGAATTGGACCTGCTGCTCGATGGCAAAAAAACGATGATCGTTCGGGGGGCGACCGGCCGCAAGATGCCGCATGGGCGGGTGAACGCGGGGGATGTTTTATATTTCATAAACAATAACGCAGAGGGGGTCATTCAGGCAATGGCGCAGGTGAAAAGCGTCATTCATTCGGAGAAGATGACGGAAGAAGAATCGACCCAATTAATAGACCGTCACCAGGCGAAACTCCAGTTGACCCCAAAGCAGGTTGAGCGCTGGGCCGGCAAGCGCTACCTGGTGTTGGTCGAGGTCAGCGATATCAAAGAGGTGCGGCCATTCAAGATCGATAAGAGCGGCTATGGGAACATGGATGACTGGCTGCTGGTGGAGGATATTGAGACGGTGAGGATATAAGCGGGGGGGCGTCGCCAAGTACAAGTGCCACGGCTCCCGAGAGTACATTGAAGGGAGATATTGGAGATTGTCGAACAAGATTTCTCGCGGGCGCTCGAACACTGTCCCGGATGCCTCTTCGGGAATGACAATGTTAGAAGGGCTTTGCTAACTTACTGCAACCGGATCTAGAATGCCGCCGGCCTGACGGGTTGTGAATATACACCTGTCAGGCCGGTTGATCGTAGAAAGAGGGGTTTGCTTTGGGCATGGGGAGGTTGCTTCGTCGGCAAAGAACGCCTCCTCGCAACGACATGCATTGCAACGACAGGCGGGGGCTATTTTTCGTGGATGTCGTTGCGGGAGATCTCGTCTTCAGCGGGTTCGAGGTGGGTGATGATGACGGCATCGCCGAGGCCGGCACGGAGGTCGCCTTCGAAGGATTCGGCGACGTGATGCGCGTCATGCACGGTCCAATCACCGGGGACGAGCATGTGCACCGAGATGAAGCGCTGGGAGGCTGACTGTCTGGTGCGCAGGGCGTGGAATTCCACTTTTTGGGCGCGATATTTTTCCATGACCGCATTGACGATCTTCTGCTCGGCATCGGGCAGGGCCACGTCCATCAGGCCATCGACCGAACGGCGTACCAGGTTGAAGCCGGTCCAGATTATATTGACCGCCACGATCAACGCCATGATCGAGTCAAGCATGGTCCAGCCGGTTATGGCCACGACCACCAGGCCGCCGATCACACCGGCCGAGGTCCAGACATCGGTCATCAAATGGTGCGCATCGGCTTCGAGCGTGATGGAGTTATATTTTTTGCCGGCCTTGAGCAGGATGCGCGAGGCGATAAAGTTGACCACTGAAGCGCCTGTGGAAACCATCAGGCCGATGTTCATTTGTTCAAGTTCGCGGGGGTGGATGAGCCGGCCGATGGCGGTATAGGAAATGAAGCCGGCCGCGCTCAAAATAAGAATGCCTTCGACGACACTCGAGAAGTATTCGGCTTTGCTGTGCCCAAAGGTGTGGTTGTCATCCGCCGGGCGGGCGGCGATGATCAACATTGTGAGCGCCATCAATCCGCCCATGAGGTTGGCCAGTGATTCGACCGCGTCGGAGAACAGACTGATCGATCCGGTCAGCAGGTAGGCGATCGACTTCATGGCGATGGTCGTGACCGCGGCTGCGATCGAAAGCCAGGCAAATTTTGTTAATGAGGAACGATCTGAAGATGCTGCAGATTGCATGTGGTGTAATTTCCTTGTTGTAAATATTAGCAAGTAAGTGTTAATCGGCGAGAGCTTTTTTTTAAGACTGGAGGTTGCTTCGGGCTGATGCCCTACCGAAAGAGCACCGGGACAGGTGTCGCAACGACATCACAACGACTCAGGGATGATTTCCCGGAAAGCGTATGAAGTAAAGAGAGGGACAGGTTATGTTGGTATGATGGGCGGGGGGAAGAACAGGGAGGAGAAAAACTGCGGCTCAGACAGCGCGGGTGATGTGAACCGGGCGAGCAGAAAGACCAGGGTGATCAGCGCGCATAACACAGGCAGGATCAAAAGTCCCTCGGTGACGAGCGAGTCTGAAACGCCATCACTATCGATATCGGTAAACGGGGCCAGCACCGCGAAGAGCCCAAGCAGCAGGCAGACCAAGGTCAGCAGCAGCAGGAGCTTATTCTTCGCGCACATGTTTGACCCCCTGCTGGAAGAGAGCGATGATGTGAGGGTCATCCACGCTGTAATACACTTCCTTGCCATCGCGCCGCGCCTGCACAATGCGCATCTGGCGCAACCCGCGCATATGGTGAGAGACCGCTGATTCGGTGATGCCGATGATCCTTGCCAGGGTCGAGATGTTCACTTCCTTTAAGACAATGACAGAAAGAATACGCACCCGGCTCGTATCGCTAAAGGTGCGGAAGATCTCCGCCACGCGGGCAGCGGTGTGTTCGTCGAGGGAGAATTCGGGGGAAGTGGTTTCCATGATAAAATAAACAATTGAGTATATGCTCAATTGTTCGTTATTGTACATCAAAAATGAACTTTCTGCCGGCTTTATTCGTCTTAGAAGGAATTGGTCGATTGCCGATTTGCCGTTACAATGGGGCCGTTCATAGATCAAAATATAAGGAGAAAAATGTTTAAGAAAATACTGCCGATCTTCCTGTCACTTGCCTTTTTATTGGGGGCCTGCGGTCCCCTGGGTACGCCCACCATGTCTGCTGAAGATTCCAAGAACACCGCGGTTGCCGAGGTGTGGACGCTGGCGGCTGAAACTCAACTGGCGAAGCCGTCTGAAACACCGCTCCCGCCGACTGCCACGGAAACACCCATGCCGACTTTCACTGCCACTGTCACGCCGGCACCGGTAACAGATACGGCTACAGCGGTGGATCCCAATACCTGTAATAAGGCGTTAAGCATGGGGGAAGCCGGTCCGATGAAAAACATACGCCTCGAGAACGAGAATAAAAGTGACGTCAACCTGTCCCTGAGTCTTTACCGGCCCAATGAATTTGGACAGTGCGGTTATATATCCTTTGTGCTTAAGAGCGGAGAGAAGCGGAAGGTTGGAATTCCTTCGGGATATTGGTCTGCTTATTCATGGGTATTGAATCCGCCGAGCCAGGCATCGACAAGTTTCTTTATCGGCGCGAGCGGATCTGATGACCTGCTCAGAATTGTGGTCAAAAAAGATGTGATCGCCTGGGTTGGTCCATAGCCCGCGGTGAAAGATTATGATCAGACTGTCCAAAGAGCATTTGGGCAGTTTTTTGTTTAAGGGGGGAAGGGCGGCTTGCATGGAGGGAGGGAAAGAGCGGGCTCACGCAAAGGCGCAAAG
>CAYLOW010000206.1:1368-2494 GCA_964385315.1 uncultured Anaerolinea sp. | reverse complement strand
GCGCAAAGGGCGCAAAGTTTTTTTAACTTTCTTGTGGAGTGGGGGTGAGGTGCTAGGGGGGAGGGCGGGTTGCATGGAGGGAGGGAAAGAGCGGGATCGCGCAGAGGCGCAGAGGCGGGAAGAGCAGACTCACGCAAAGGCGCAGAGGTGGGAAGAGCGGACTCACGCAAAGGCGCAAAGGGCGCAAAGGGTTCTAACAACTTGCTCGCGCAAGGGTGCAAAGTTTTTTTTAACTTTCTTGTGGAGTGGGGGTTGAGGTGCTAGGGGGAGAAGGGCGGGTTGCATGGAGGGAGGGAAAGGGCAGGCTCACGCAAAGGCGCAAAGAGCGCAAAGGGTTCTAAAAACTTGCTTGCGATAAGGGGGGGGGGATTATGGTCCGCAGGCCCAATCGACTGGCTGGCTGATGGCTTCGACCGCGTTGGAACTGAGGAGGTAAAGGCAGCCGGGACGATCGAAGACCCCGGCGATCCTGTCCACGCCTTCATGGCTGGTCTGCCCGTCGGTGTAATAGGTGGAGCGGAATTGCTTTTCCCATAATTGACCGGGGAAGATCAGGTCTGAGTACCAATAACTTTCATCTGTGTTTAGCGCTGAACTGTGAATGCTGGTGTTCGTGCGGCGAACAACCCAGATGCCATCGGCGGGGTGAATGTTCACGACGTTCAGCCTGTACTCGCATTCTCGATAATACGGCTCCTGCGTGGTCTTCGTGATCTCGATGTTTGACTGGAGGTAAAGGGTGGCGTTACATTCCTGGGCCGAGGCGGGGGTGGGGGGCAGGTAGGGACCGGTGGGTTCGATGAGCGGGGAGGCGGAGGCTGCCGGCGGTTCGGTCGGCTGTGCTGCCTGACCTTGATCGATCCGGGGAGCCGGGGGGACTTTTGGCGGCATGACACAGCGGTCGTCAGAAGAGATATCCCCTTTGATGAACTTACCTCCTTTCATCTCGCAAAAGATATCCGGGGCGACCTCGGTAATCGAGACACATGCCAGTTGGAGGAGGATGGGAATGAGCAGGGCCAACCCGCCAATTTTGAAATTATGGTTCATATCGGCACTCCTAAAAAAGAAATGCGGTCCAAGTGTTGGATGACTGACAGAAGGTTAACGAAAAGTCCTCCTTATG
>CAYLOW010000206.1:0-1268 GCA_964385315.1 uncultured Anaerolinea sp. | reverse complement strand
GGGGGTTATTTATTTTGGGGGGCGATGATGATGCGGTTGCGGCCGGTTTGTTTGGCTTTGTACATGGCTTCGTCTGCGCGGCGGAAAATATTTTCGATGGGCTCACCCGGGGACATTTCTATGATACCGGCGCTGATCGTAATGTGGATATCTCCATTTGGCATTGGTATGGATGCGGCTTCCACTTCCGCGCGGATGCGCTCGGCCAGGGGCTGGGCATGGTCAGCTGTTGTCATGGGCAACAGGATCACAAATTCGTCGCCGCCATAGCGCCCGATCACATCTGCAGTGCGCAGTTGATCGCAGGCAATTTCGGTAATACGCTTAAGGATCTGGTCACCGGCCATGTGACCATGGGTGTCGTTCAGTTGTTTGAAATGATCAATGTCGTACATCATGACAGAGATCGGTTTTTCATAACGCGTGGCGATATCGAACTCGTGTTCCGCGGCATCAAACAGGCTGCGGCGGTTGTTAACCCCGGTCAGTTGATCGATACGCGCCAACTGCCGCTCGAGCTCCAGCGCGTCCTTTAAGATCAGGTGGGATGCCGAGAGCGTGCGTTGGGCCTGTTTCTGTTCGGTCACATCCTGGTGGATAATGATGACGCCGCGCCTGGGTTGGTTTTGGGGAACCACGGTCATGGTGAACCAGCGCTCCTCGGTTGGAGAATCGCAGGAATATTCAGCGGTGAATTTGGCGCGCAATCCGCTCAACACCGAACGGATGCCTAGGTCTGCCTGATCGGTGCCCGCGTCACCACCCTGGTACGCCGCTTCACACACGGCAAGATAATTGGCGCCCAAATACGCACGAGGGTCGGGGCAATTATTTTTGCGGGCAAATTTATTCCAGGCTTCATTGACTGCCACGATGACCCCATTCTCATCCAGCACGACGATATGAGCGGTGAGGGAGTCAAGCACACTTTTGAGGAAGAGCTCATGTTCCAGTTGGGCCTGTTCGGCACGCTTGCGATCGGTGATATCATGCGCGGCGGCGAAGACGCCCACCATCTGGCCGGCTTCGTCTTTATAAACAGACGCGTTATACAGGACATCCGTTAACTTTCCCGAAACATGCTGAATGGTTAGGGGGTAATCCTTCACAAACCCATCGGCGAAGGCCTTCATGTAGCCCTCCCGGGCTTTTTCAGGTTCTGTAAAATATTTCAAAAAATTGTTGCCGATCAGCTGTTCGCGGGGAATGCCGGTGATCATTTCGGCCGCGGTATTGGCATCGGTGATGGCGCCGTCCGGGCCGATGGT
>CAYLOW010000205.1:0-7831 GCA_964385315.1 uncultured Anaerolinea sp. | reverse complement strand
GCAGCGTTTTTCTGCAACAGGTTCAAACGTGATTCGCCCGGAGCCTGTTTTGCCCCTGCGGTAATGACAATCACCTGCGCATCAGAGTAATCACGGCTGTCACCCGCCCGGATCTGTACTGAAGGGTAAAAAGGTAATCCGTGTGCCAGATCCAGAGCCTGTCCTTCGGCGAAATCGGGATTGGCATCGATCAAACAGATCTGGTCAGCCAATCCTTTCTGCGCCAGGGCAAAAGCAAAGGTAGCCCCAACTGCACCCGCCCCAACAATAACAACTTTTCGAGATTTCCAGAGAGTATCCATATTTTTTTCCTTTCTTCACAAAATCAATATGGACATTATATACCTTATTTATGATATTTGTGATATTTATTACAATTATTATCTGATTCTTATTTTGTGAAAAACAATATTATCCAGCCCCTTCCCAGAGCATTGATCTACAATGATCCGTCAATCCTTTTTTTATAACTCCATCTTAAGTCCCGAATGGAGGATCAGGCAGGCAGACAGGGATATAATAGAAATATGTGGTTTATGGGAAGCCCCATTGAATATATTTACCTGCTAAAAGTATGGGAGATCGTTAAATGCCAGAAACATCAGACGGATCAATGAGGCGAGGGTTTATTGAAGGCAGTGCCATATCACCGAATGAACTGCATATTCAATATGGAATACCCCATGAAGAGATTTTGTCCTTCCGAAATCTTATCCGTATTTATCCCAGGCATGAAGTCATTATTAAAGAGGGTGATCACGAACACGCCTTATATCTGCTGCGCTTTGGAAGCGTGGAGGTTTTCAAAGGCATCGGCGCTTCAAAGGAATTGATCGACACAATAGAGGCGGTAAATTTCTTCGGCGAGATGAGCATGATCAATGACGAATCGAGAAGCGCGACCGTCATATCCACAACGGATCATGCCGTGGTTTATAGAATACCCAATCCAAACATTTCAATGATCCTTGCCAATCCAAAATGGTCCGAGTTATTGTTATCACGCCTGTCCAAAAACCTGGCGAGAAGTCACGAGCAGCAAATGAGCCTTGCCGAACAGATCAAGACATTGCGAACGGAATTTGAGTACACTACGAAAAATATGAAACTAAGGGAAGAGGAAACCTCCAGGAAAACCCGGCTGGCCTTTAATGGAATTCTGCATTTTCAAAGTATTGTCCAGAGGACGGCGGTGGTGGGCAGTAAGGGCTGGGTCTATCTGAATACGCTGGGTCAGATCTCCCGCTCCTTGATCTCGCATTACCTTGCCAATTTTTCTGATGATGAAAAGGATCTGGAAATCAATGTGATCCGAAATGCCCTCTCAGCTCTCCCGCAAAACGAACAAAGTAAGACGATCGAAGAGCTCAAACAATTACTATAAATCGGGACCTGACTATCAACCATTTAAAGAATAAAGGCACTCAAGGAGTGCCTTATAGTAGCGGGGACAGGACTTGAACCTGTGACCTTCGGGTTATGAGCCCGACGAGCTGCCACTGCTCCACCCCGCATCGAATGGATAGTGATATTATCACAATAATACTGGAATCGTCAAGCTGCGTTTGTTAAAATTTATCCTGCACCACAGATCAAGTTAATTAATTCCGTCCAGGCTTTTGTGTGTCTCCTGTATGTAACAAAATCTGCCGCCCATATATCTTAAAAAAGGTTTATACTAGTCGCCATTATGGGGGCCCGCAAAGTCCATTGACAAGCCCCTCATTTTAGGGTACTTGAAACAGAAGATCATTACTTTACAAAAGCCAAACAAAAATACCGGCTGGAACAATTTGTTAAGATTTAGTGTATAATCCTAAAACCTTAACAAATACAACAATACCCGTTAGGGTTAATTCATCCGCTCTTTTATTACAGGCATCATCAACCACTTAATATGAAGACCACAACACTCCTGGTCATAGAAGGCCGTCACGCAGAAGTCCCTTCCTTTGCAGCAGACCTGCAGAAGAAGGGATTTGATGTACAAATTGCACAGAATGGAAGCCAGGCGGTCGCCCGCCTGAAGGATATCAGCCCAAGCCTGGTGGTGGTGAACGCCCCCACACTGCGCAGCACGGGCCTGCGCATCTGCCAATCCATTCGCGAGGCAGATCCCAAACTACCCATCATCCTGATCCTGGAAAGTGATAACGACCTGATCAATAAGGATGTGGCCGATGCAGTGCTTGCGCTGCCCTTCACCGTGCAAAAATTATCCAACCGCATTAAACCACTCCTGCCCGGTGACGGGAAGAATGTGGTGCATGTGGGGCCCATTCGTCTTGACCTTGATAAACGCCGTGTGCGCTGCATGGGCAAAAGCACAAAACTTACACCGCGCCTGGTAACGCTGTTAAATTTATTAATGGAAAAACATGGCGAAGTGGTTGAGCGCGAACCCCTCTTTAAGAAAGCGTGGGAAACCAATTACACGGGCGATACCCGCACATTGGATGTTCACATTTCGTGGCTGCGGCGCGCCATCGAGATCGACCCGGACAACCCCAAATTACTCAAGACCATCCGCGGCGTTGGCTACCGCCTGGATATTTAGCTGAACCTCTTTCCCCTGGACCGTTACCAATCGGATGCATGCATTGCGTCCGATTTTTATTTTAAGCTCGAGGGGCAGCTCCCCGCTTCTGGAGTGACGCTGCGCCTGGGCTGCACTCTTGAAGATCTTCCCATCCCAATTGGGGTCAACTTCCCAAAAGTCCACGGCGAGCGTGGTTTCGAGTCGGATGGTATCTCCGGAGTGATGCACCTTGATCTTCTTTGATTCCGCCCTGACCGGTGCAAGCGCGGAATCATGTTCAAATGAAAAGACCATCTCTGTTTCAGCCAGCCTGCTGCGGGCGGTATGCACGGCGCGGGTGGAAATATCGCTGGTGATGAACTTCCGGCCATGTTTGGCGGCAGCCAATGCGGTGGTGCCTGAGCCGCAGAAGAAATCGGCAACAATATCCCCTTCATTGGATGAGGCAAGCAGGATGCGTGTCAGCAAGGCTTCGGGCTTTTGGGTCGGGTACCCGGTGCGTTCACCATGCAAACGGGCCACAACTGGAAAATACCACCAATCTTCGGGGACCTTGCCGCGCGCAAGATTCGGGATCTTACCAAACCCCGCTTTGCGTGATGACTTAAAGGTGGCGATGGTATTGGGGTGATACGGCTCGCGTACAGCGTCTGCATTAAAGGTGTAGCCTTTACCCTTTGCATACGCGAGGATCGTGTCGTGTTTTCGATTGAACGCGCTTTTGATCGGTGACGGCCCGTGATAGGTCCAGATGATCTCATTAATGAAAACACCTTCCGACCCGAATAGTTCATCCAGGATCAGGCGGGCATACGCGTCGGCATGCCAGTCAAGATGGAGGTATAAAGTTCCGTTTGGGGCAAGCAGGCGGACCATTAACGCAAGACGTTCATAGAGAAATTGTAAATAAGAATCAAGGTCGCGCCAGGAATCGCCATACCCCTCGGCTAGCTGCCATTTTTCAGGTTTGCGGGAGTCTTCCCCGCGGCCAATGCGGGCTGAAAATTTCCGGTTGGTGAAGAAAGGCGGGTCGGCATAGATGAGGTTAATGCGTCCTTCATATTCGGGAAGGAGCGCAGACATGACAGAGAGGTTGTCGCCCAGAATAAGCCTGCCATCGGGGGGCGTGCCGGGATAGCCAAGCCCATTGGGGTAGAGAAAGGCATCTTGAATAAGCACACCGGGTTCGGGCGGGAGAAGTTTTTTATCCTTCCAGTTAAGGTTAGGCATGAAGAGAGGACCAGAGTGTTGTGGGATGGGGATACTGCCCGGGAGCAGTTATTTCAACATGGAATTAATAGTGAATTTCAACAGCCGTGCCCGCACCATAATGGTTGGAGATCACGCCGGCAGCGTGCACAGGGTGTGACCAGCGGAAGATCCAGTTGGCTTCGCTGGTGCGCATGTTAATGCAGCCGTGGCTCATCTCCTGTCCAAAATTTTCGTGCCAGTAGGTACCATGGAAGGCGTGACCCGCAGTTGGCTTGCCGGGGGGCGCGATGAAGGAAGTCCATGGGACACCAGCCAGTACATAGCCGCTTTCGTCGGCGAGCAGGTTACCGCCCTGCCCGATATTAAAGTAACTGTACCCCATGTGTTTGGAAGGCATTTTTTCAACAATGGTGAATTTCCCATTCGGTGTGGTGGTGGAGAGTCCCTTGTCGCCGCTTAAGCCGCCGCCGGGAATGCCCGTCGATACATTGGTTTGGAACACAGGGGTGCCATTTTCATAGGCGATCAACACCTGGGTGTTGAGATTGACTTCGATCAATTTATTCTCGACAGGGATTTGAGGCGAGATGGGATCGTAAATATCCAGCGGAAAGATGCGCAGATGGATGGCCGGCACATGGTATGGGACGTTGGAGTCCAGTTCGTCATGGATGCGGTACCAGGGTCCCTGGTAATCAGCCATTTGGGGTCCTTCCTCGACAGCTTCGACCCAATGAATTGAACCATAATACAGCGGGGGATTGCGGGTTTCCCATCCGCGGGCTTTGGTGTACCAATAAGGGGCGGTGAAGGGCACGGTCACTTCAGCGAGGACACGCTTGCCTTCCGTAATATCCTGCGGGATCTGATAAATCGTCTTCACCCGCTGCAGACGTCCGCGATGCAAGTAGCCGCCCCAGACCCGATACCAGACGGGGTTGTGTTTGGGTTCTTCCGCCACCACCTGCTCATAAACATGCACCAGATCATCACGATACCAGATCCGATAGATGCGGCTTTTATCGCTCGGCTCCACCCGGACCGGCATATCAGCAGAGGCGATGCGCACCACAAAACTATCATCGAAATCGGTCAAACCCGGCAGAAAGGGCGTGAAAGCCAGTCCGCCGAGGGTCAGCCCGCTGAGTTTTAGAAAATCGCGCCGTGAAAAGGATTTCATGGATAAAATTGTACACCAGAATGTTTAAGATTTAATGAGAATATAACCGGCAGCCAGGGGAACCAAAAAACATTCAGGAATGTATTTGCCTAATGTGAGATAAAAAAACCGCCCTGCGCGCTGGCGGAGGGCAGTTGGTGACTTCAATTTTCGATCGGGCTTATACCGGTACGGCGATCATATCCTTAAGCAAAATTTCAAGCGCCATGGAATGCCCGCAGCGTTTGTGGGTCAGGAAGAATTCGCAATCGCAGCTAAAATCACCGTTGGCGTAGGAAACATGATGTTCGCTATTATCGCCGTGAAAATCAACTTCAAATTGGGTGAAGTGGAAGCGGTGCCTGTCTTCAGCATATCTTTTTGCCTTTTCTACCTTGCCGATCAGTCCAGAATCCATTTTGTTTTATCTCCTTATTTTATTTAATATAAAAAACACACGCGGACATATCCGCGTGTGTTCATTGGGCAGAACTGGGTACTTCGGGAAATAAGCGCATGTTGGCGTTACCTCTATAAAGCGAGTATAGTCCTTTTCAAAATGCGAGTCAATAAGAATAGGGTGAGTATTATCGAATCGTATGGGAATTGTAGGGTTGGACGGAGAGCCTATACGCAAAGTCCACAACAGGCAGCACTTTGTCGTTGGAGTGCTCTATAAAAGGTCCCCCGATATTTTAGGGAGACCTTTACGGTTTACTTCGTTTTCCTGGCCACAGTTGGTTTCCTCACCACGGGCTTCTTCGCCTTCGGAGTAGATGCGACTGCCGGTTTTGCTTTTGCAGGGATCTTCTTTTCAGGTTTCGCCTCCGCAGGGGCTGCTTTCTTTACCTTCACAGGTGATTTCACAACGGTCTTTTTTACTTTCGGTGCCGATTTTTTCACAGCAGGTTTCTTTACCGCAGGTTTTTTCTTTATCGCAGCAGCTTTTGTGGAAGGTGTGGTTTTCTTAACCGGAGCCTTTTTGGTCGTCGAAACCTTCTTTGTGGTGGCTGCCGGTTTACGAACAGCGCGCTTCTTCTTTGGCGCTTCCAATTCAACCAGTACTTCCTCAACCACGCTAAAGTGTCTCTGCCACTCATCCTGCATGGACTGCACACCCGCGCCGTTCAATTGGTCACAAACGGTCTTCCACTCGGTGCCGTCAACGAAGTGCCAGTCCAGGAAGGCATGGCATTGGTAAGCACCCAATTCAAAATACATGCCCTTCTCCCAGATCTCCCTGCAGGAGCGGATGTATTCCTGATGAGTAACATAATCCTTGAAGATGACATAGCCTTCATGCGGCAGTCCAAGTCCTTCGGCAATGCTGCGCCGGTGCAGGTTCCCCGATACCTTGTCAAGGTAGGCAGCAGAGTCTTTGATCCAGCCGCGGGTATCGGAAAATTTGTTGTGATAGATGACCAGGCCGCGCTCTTCGCGCTCTGACCCTCTCGCAGAGTCATGGAAGCGGTTGGAGTAGGCGAAGACCTCCTCGTCCACATGCCTGTTGGGGGCATAAAAGTCATAGAGCAGGAAGTGTTCAACATCAGCAAACAGGTAGCGGCGGTGAAGGAGCGGGAAGATGCGCCACTCATGCCCGCGGACCAACCCACCGTTCGGGGACTCATCCCACTTGGACCAGCGGAATTCCATGCCGTATTTTTCAGCATAACCTTCCACCTGTCCGTGGCCGAACATGGGCAGGCCGGGCAGCGTGGAGAGCACGGTGCAAATGCCAAAATATTTGTCCCCGGTACCAAACTGCTCAACGGCGGTCTTCTCATCGGGATTGTTCATGAAGTTGACATAGCGCTTGAGGATCTGCGGGTCAAACTCGAGTGTGTTCTTAATGGCGAGACGGTATTTGGCGTTGTCTTCATTCCGCAGCATATGCATGAAGGCGGAGTTGTAAACGCGGTGCATGCCCAGGGTGCGGACAAAATATCCTTCCATCAGCCAGAAAGCCTCGGCCAGCAAAAGTGTATCGGGAACTTCCCTGGCAACCCGGTCAACGACCTCGCGCCAGAATTCCTCGGGGACTTTTTCATCGAACTCGGTTTTGGTCATACCAAATTGCGAACGGGAGGGAATCGCTCCCCCTGCGCCCGGTTCGGGGAACCAAAGTCGCTGCACATGCTTCTTGGCGAGGGTCATCGCCGCGTCAAAACGAATGACCGGGAAATTCCGCGCCACATGCAGGATGACCTGAATAACGGCTTCGCGGACTTCAGGGTTGGTGTAATCCAATTGAGCTGTATCATTCCACGGGAAGGAGGTGCCGTCGTTGCCGTGATAAATATACCGGACATCACCGGTTTGAAGATCGCGGCGCTGAAAGACCACAGCGGCATCGGATTTATTGTAATAATGATCTTCAATGTAGATGCCCACCCGCGAATCATCCGATAGATTTTCAGAGTCAAATGAATAGGCCGGGTAGGGAGAGAAAGGGGCGGACAGGAACCATTAAGGGTGTTCATTGACCCACGTGGAGTCAATACCCATGTGATTGAGAACCATGTCGGCATACAGACGAATGCCGCGCGACCAGGCCCGGGAACGAAGATTATTCAACGCGTCCCAATCACCCAGATCATCGGCAATGTCATACGAATGCAGGGAATATGCGGATGCGACCGCGTCGTCCTGCCCCATGCGCTGCTTGATGCGCTGCGAGGCGCGGCTGCGTTCCCAAAGACCGATCAACCACAGGCCGGTGAATCCGCGGGAGGCGAGCAGGTCCAACTCTTCATCAGGGATCTGGTCGAGGGTCGTAATGGCGCGTTGATATTTTTTGGAGAGCTGGCCGAGCCAGACATAGGTATTCTTGGCAAGCAGCACCAGGCGCGGCATCCAATCCTTGTCAATGCTGTAACGTTCATACTCGGCATAATCATTGCCGCCAAAATTTGGCACATAGG
>CAYLOW010000204.1:0-7842 GCA_964385315.1 uncultured Anaerolinea sp. | reverse complement strand
ATTGCGAAGCGTATCAGCCGGGATCGTCACACGTACCGCTTTCGTGCCGGTTTATCCTGTGTGCGGGATGATCGTGCCAATGCGGGATATTCTGTTTTTTAATGCTCGAATTGAATCGTCTTATACCCGAGTGAAGAGAAGAATTTGAAAAGGTAATTTTCAGCATTGGTTTGCGCCTGCGTCAGAATGCCGTCTTCCAATACACTCTGGCGGATCTTATCTTCCGCCGCCTGGCGGCAATTGGTTTCCAGGCTGATGTCAGTGGAGGCAAAGGGGCCCGTTTCGCGGTCATAGACATAGGATTTGTCGTTATCCAGAGTCGCCACAAAAATTTCGGCCGGGGGCAGCCTGACATATAAAATATCGCCTCCTGTGCGTAAATCGCCGGGCTGGATCTTTTCCATATCAATGCCGGCGATCACAAGACCATGGCCTACAAACAAGACCTTGTCGCCCAAAAACACACTTAGGGGACCGTCCTGATTGACCTCGCAGGTCACAACCTGCTCGAGGCTGTATTGAATTGTCTCCAGCCGCGCCAGTGCGCGCACATCGTTGATATAGGTGACTGGGTCAACAATGATCGTAGGTGTGGGATTGCGTATCTGCGCCACCTGGGTCTGCAGGGCCTGATTTGCCTCATTGACCTGCTGAAACGGGGCCAACGCCGCGTTTGTTGCCGCCGCTGTGCTGTCGCGCACGGTCTGTACTATAAAATAAACTCCCGCAGCCAGCACGACGAGGATCAGAATGGACATAATTATATTTAAAGTATTTTTCATGATAATCTTTCCTGTTGAATAACTTAACTTATTATATCCAGATAGGATGAATATAGTATGATTGCGCACATACAGTTTTGTAAAATAAAGAACAGTTCCTCCATCTGCATTGACGATTTTCCGATGTTTATCCCGGCGTGATATGGGTTTTGAGACTCCGTACCGATCCCTGTTCCCTGTCGGACATAAACTGCATACTCCGGCCATGCCCACATCGGGCTCAATAAGATATACGTTTCCAAGGCTGAAAGGGTTCACATCGAACAGGACATACCCAGGTACGGCCTATCAATTGAGTCTGCTTTATTTGATGCAGTGTGATGAAATTTGACAAGGAGACATAATTTATGCGGACGAAAGTCCTCCCCATTCTTATATTGTTCGCAATATTCCTGACCCCGGCGCAGACCGCGTTCGCCGGTGCTCAAGCCTCCGCAGACGCGGGCCAGGTTGTGTTTGACTTTCCCAACACCGCCACATTCTCTGCCGCGTTAAGCGCCGACTCGGACATCACGTCGGTGACCCTGGAATATGGCGATCAGCAGCAGACCTGCGGAGATGTGGTGGCCAAGGCCTTCCCGGATTTCAAACCCGCGAAAACCGTCGAGGTTGAGTGGACGTGGGATATGCGCCAGAGCGGCTCACTCCCGCCGGGAGCGGATATTTGGTGGCGCTGGGTTTACAGGAATTCATCAGGGGAGGAATTTTCCACCGAAACGAAAAATGCAACCTGGCTTGACAGCAGCCACGACTGGCAGACCCTTACCAGCGGTGACCTGCGTTTGCACTGGTATGGAAACGATAAGGCCTTTGCCCAGACCATGCTTGACGCGGGGCTCGAAGGCCTGCGCCGCAACAAGGAACAGGCCGGACTGGCCACAGACTCGCCGATCGATCTTTATGTCTATCCAAATTACGAAGATATGAAGGGCGCCATCCTGTATGAACCCTCATGGACGGGCGGCATGGCTTTTCCTGAATACAATATTTTTATCATGGGCATTTCACAGTCAGATTCGACCTGGGACCAAAATACCGTCATCCATGAATTGACACATATTCTCGTCGGGCATTTAACATTTTCCTGCATTGGCACGATCCCGACCTGGTTGAATGAAGGACTTTCCATGTTCAGTGAGGGCGCTTTGGGCGCGGACTCCCGGTCGCAGCTTGATCAGGCTATTCGCAGCGATACCCTGCTGACCATCCGTTCGTTAAACGGCGGATTTTCCGAGCTTAGCGATAAGGCCAATCTTTCCTACGGCCAGTCGTACAGTATTGTTAATTTTCTGATCGAAACATATGGACAGGAAAAAATAACTGAATTGCTCATCGCCCTGCGGGATGCCAAGCCGATCGATACTGCCCTGCTTGACGTGTACGGATTTGACACCGATGGTTTGGAGGATGCCTGGAGGCAGTCTGTCGGAGCAGCGCCCCGGGCTGTTTCGGCCCAGCCGACCTCACAGCCCACCCCGACTTATGTCCCGACCTACGTCCCTGTCTCAGGCATTCCCCTGGCTGTGACGCCAACGCCCTATTCGGTTCCTCCTTCATCGTTTAACGATACAGACCCTGCCGCCAGGAAAACTTTCATTGGTTTAACGATCGGGTTGATCTGTATTTGCCTGACCCTGTTGATCATCTTTGGAGTCGTGGTGCTGGGGTTGGTCGTCCGCTCGCAAAATCACAAGGCAGGCAAAAATGGGTAACCCCTTCAAAAAACAATTCGTGCTCCCTTTTGTAATTCTCGGGCTACTATTTTCCCTGGCGCTTTCCACCAGTATGGAGAAGGCGGCCGCCCTGCAAATCAATATTCCGCTGGACCAGGCTCTGGTTTACAGCGGAGGGGAATCAACCAACCTGCGCGATTACGATCCCGCCACGACCTACGGTTCGGGTGATAAACTGGCCTTCAGCGGATTGGTTTCCTTCGACCCGCATTTGAACCTCACCCCTGATCTCGCCGAAACCTGGGATGTCAGCGCTGAGGGTACCGTATATACCTTTCATCTCCGGCAGAATGCCCGTTTTCATGACGGGAGTTTTGTGACCGCGCAGGATGTGATCTATTCCTGGGAGCGCGCTGCCAGCCCGGCCCTGGCGTCTGATACTGTGCTGACGTATCTTGGCGATATTGTCGGTGTGCGTGAAATGGCCGCGGGCAAGGCGGATCGCATCAGTGGTTTGAAAATGGTAGATGATCTCACCCTGCAGGTCACGATCGACGCGCCTAAGCCTTACTTCCTTTTGAAGCTCACCTTCCCCACCGCCTTTGTGGTGGATAAGGAAAACGTGGAAACCGGCGAAGACTGGGTCCACGCGCCCAACGGCACAGGTCCCTATCGGCTGACTGAATGGCGTTCCAATGAATATGTCCTCTACGAAGCGAACCAGGATTTTTATTTGAACGTTCCGTCCATTCCGTATGTTGTTATAAAGCTCTTCGCCGGTGACGGCCTGCGCCTGTATGAAACTGGGGATGTGGATGTGACGGGAGTTGGACTTTACGATGTGGACCGTATGCTTGACCCCGAGGAACCCCTGCACAGCCAGCTTGTGACAGGGGTAAATCTTTGCACGGGCTTCGTGGTCTTCGACACCACCAGGGCGCCCTTTGACGATGCCAACGTGCGTAAGGCGTTTTCGATGGCGTTCGACCGGCAGCGCTACATTGATGTCGTTTTACGCGGACAGGCCCTGCCTGCCGTCGGCCCATTCCCGCCCGGGCTGCCCGGTTTTAATTATGGGCTTGAAGGCCTGCCCTACGACCCTGCGCAGGCGCGTCAAATCCTCAAACAATCCAAATACGGCGGCGCTGAAGGCCTGCCGCCCATCGTTTATACCGACAGCGGCATTGGCAGTTATGTCGGGCCTGATGTGGCCGCGATGGCCGAGATGTGGGAGCAGAATCTCGGTGTCACGATCAAGATCGAAAACATCGAATATAACTATTATTATGAACAGATCTATTCGGGGAATCACGGCCAGATCTTTGGCGGCGGATGGTGCGCTGATTATCCCGACCCGGAAAATTTCGCGGACGTCCTGTTTCACAGCGGTTCAAGCCAAAACAACGGCGGCTACTCCAACCCGACGCTGGATGCACTTCTCGAACAGGCCCGCGTCGAACAGGATGTGACCCAACGGATCGCCATGTATCAGCAGGCCGAGCAGATCATTGTGAACGACGCGCCTGTCTTGTTCACCACACACTCGATTTCCCACCAGCTCATTCAGCCCTATGTGAAGGGATTTGTATTTACGCCAATTTCCATCCCGATCGAAAGGTATATGTGGCTGGACGGGAAATAACGAAATTATCCATCAGCAATGAAGGGAATCATTAACCGGATGGTCCGGCTGTGTACCATTCGCTCACGATGAAAAGACCGCCCCCGCAGCGATCGGGTCAAATCCCACAGGCCAGGTGGTATCTTTATCACAAACAGCCCCGCTAAAATTGGTGCCTGCCAGGTCGGCGGTTATCGATATTTCGATCAACCATTGCGGTGTATTATTTAACTTCGCTTTTCTCAACTGCTCTTCGATCGTCGCCGCCTTCGAAAACCCGGCCAGACTTAAATCGGCGCCGCACAGGTTTGCGCCGCTCAGGTTTGCCTCCCAAAGCTGCGCATTGGTGAAATTACATTTGCTCAAGTTAGCACCGACCAGGCAGGCACTTTCCAAATTTGCATCCAATAAATTGGCCCCGCTAAGATCGCCCATTCTCAAGCTGGCATGCTTAAAATTGGCACTCACCAGGTTTGTGCCGCGCAGATCTACATTGTCAAGCTCAATGCTGCTAAAATCCCCTTTCATCAGGGTTAATCTCTGGCCCGAGCTGCGTTTGTGATCGACCAGGTTTTCAACCTCCTCCCGCGATAACTGCAGCAACGCTCCATGCGTCTGCGGATCAAACCCCCGGGGCCAGGTCGTTGCCTTGTCATAAACAACCCCATCCAACACAGTCCAGCTTAAAATGGCGCCGCCCAGATCCGCCCCTCTTAAATTGGCATGCTGGAGGTTTGCAGAACTGAGGTTGGCACCATTCAATTTTGCCCCGCCAAGATTGGCATAAAACAACTTTGCCATACAAAGATCAGCCCCGTTCAGGTTGGCATCCCCCAGGTCGGCCTCGCTAAGATCGGCATCTCTTAAACCGGCATCCCCCAGGTCAGCTTCGTTCATCTCGGCTCCATTTAAAGCAGCGCCGTGTAACCACGCCCTGCTTAGAATGGTTTTATTTAAAAATGCCCCGCTCAGGCACGCACTTGATAAGGTGGCCCCGGTAAGGTCTGCTTCCCCCAATTCAGCGTTACTCAGATTGGCAGACTGTAATTTTGCCCCGACCAAAGTGGCGCCCTTCAAATTGGCCTTGCTCAGGTTGGAAAAGATCATGAAGGCCCCATCCAAGTTCGCTCCCGCCAGGATCGCCTCACTCAGGTTCGAGGCGGGCATATTGGCATTACGCAGGCAGGATCCGATCATGACCGCCCGGCACAGGTTTGCCTCCTGCAAATTCGCGTTGGAAAGATCCACATCACTGAGGTCTGCCTCGCTCAAATTGGCTTCGAGCAACACAAAACCCTGCAGGTCCTTCCTCTGACTTTTAATTAGGTTTTCAACATTTTCCTGGGTGGGCTTTCGATACGCCCCGGATGCGGATGGGTCAAAACCGTCCGGCCATGTGGTTCTGTCATCATAGATCGCATTTTTTAAGTCGGCCCCCTTTAAATTTGCACCGCGTAAATTTGCGCCTGTCAGCCTGGCCATGTACAGATCGGCGTCACAAAGATCAGCATTGCATAGAATTGCGTTGCTTAGGTCAGCGGAACGCAGAATAGCCCCGGACATATTCGCGCCCGCAAGATCAACTGCTGTTAAAGCAGCGTCGGCCAGGTTGGCTTTATGCAAATCGGCTTGATTGAGATTGGCCCTATGTAAGTTCAGTCTTCTCCCTTGAAGATCCATCCCGCTCAAATCCGCCGAGCTTAGGTCAACCCCGACCAGGGATAACGGGCCGGGTTTTTCGATCAGATCCAATATTTCTTTCCGTGAGATTTTCCGCATGAGGCAGGCTCCCTTTATTCCAATTGACTGTGTGAGCGTTTATCACCGGCTAATTTTACTTGAACAACCAATCAAAAAAACCGCTAAAGATGCCGAAGAAAATGAATCCCCCAACCCCGTCATCCTCTTCGGTTAATTCCTCCCCGTACTGCTGTTGATCGTCATTATCATAATATTGGTCATCGGATTGGTAGTCGTAATTATCATCACAGCCATCGTCGTAATAATCGCCCATTGAAGGTCTCCCGCACCAAGTATTTCCTTGATGCCCAATTTGCACGATCGGCAACCTGTAACGGCTTGATCATTCCCGAACCAAGTTCCTAATGCTCTGTTGTCACCACGAACTTCGCTTCCACCGTTCGCCTATCGTTGGTCCGTCGCGCCCAAAAGTTGATTCTCAAATTCAGTGATGTTTGCTGTCATATGCTGTTGTCTCCAATTCACGCATTATACAAGACGACGCCAGAGTCTCTGACGTCGGAGACGTAACACCTGTGTTATGCACCGGCAGCCAATTTATTCGAGAGATCAACAATCTCGTCCCGCCAAAAAAGTTTGTCCAGCCAGCCTGAGGGGATCCCCGCCCGGCCGTAATACGCCCCGGCGACCTGTCCGCAAATCGCGGCTGTTGTATCGGCATCACCGCCCAGGTTGACGACGGTAAGGATGGCATCTTTAAATGAATTCGTAATCCAGAATGACCATAATGCAGCCTCCAACGAGGCAACCACATATCCTGTGCCCTGTATTTGATCCACTGACTTTGAGGTGTATTCCCCCCGGGAAATATCCAGTATGCTTTGTGAGGTGATATTTTTGAGGTCATTTTCAAACAGGATTTGACTTTTATCTTTTCCGTTCAGCGCTTTCACCAGCATGCTGCCAAACAAACGGCAGGCATCCACGGCTTCGGGTGCGCCATGCGTGGTACGGGAACTCTCGCCTGAAAAATCCATTGCCTTGTCCAAATCCGGGGCATAGAACATCGGCACGGGCGCAAGCCGCATCAGCGACCCATTGCCGGCGCTGTTCTTCCTGACAGGCCCGCTGATCGGGTCTCCGGTTTTCTCAAAACGGCCCAATGCTTCGAGAACCGTGTTTCCAATATCAAAACATTTCCCTGTGCTGGACATATGCCCGTCCTTTGCCCAGAGCATGTACCGTTGCATTTGATCCGATGGATCATATCCGTGCTTTTCCACCATACTGTGTGCTAGGCAAAGTGCCATCGATGTATCATCCGTCCATTGGCCCGGGGCCAGGTTAAATGGACCGCCGCCCGCCATATCGGTCACCATGGGGAAACTGCCTCTTGGCATAAATTCAACGGTTGTCCCAACCGCATCTCCCACAGCCAACCCGAGCAAACAACCTTGATAGCGATTTAGATCCTTATTTGCCATAATTTCAATTCCTCCTCTCAACGACTTCCGCACAGGAAGTGTATCATCCATGGCTTTTCCGGAATAGTATTTTGTCAGCGTCTGGTTATCACGCCGCTTCCCCCCACCCAAGCCATCCTTGCCACGATCGTTCTATTTGGAACGCTCTTGATTAATTTTGTCTTTCTTGTTAGAATATATGTTCTAAGTACGATTTGTTAAGGTTGTGAAATTTGCCTGGCGATATAAAACAAAAGAGACGGCAAGAGCATGCACTCTCAACATCTCGCGGGTCCAAAGTTATGGAAAGATTTCCGTTGTTCCGTAACAGGAGGCTTAAGGAAAATTCTTTTTTTGGCTGTTTAAACAAATCACCAAATACAGGCTGTGAATAAATCAACAACCGTATATTTGGTATTGTGAGCGCGGGGGGACTCGAACCCTCAACAAATGGCTTAAAAGGCCACTGCTCTGCCATTGAGCTACGCGCCCATCACTAAAGCGGTTTGCATTCTATCATGTGAAATTGTTTGCGTCAACGTAATAATGAACACCAACACAACGTCTATCTGGCTGGAGGCAAAAAATGACAGACCTAAAAT
>CAYLOW010000203.1:6018-7857 GCA_964385315.1 uncultured Anaerolinea sp. | reverse complement strand
TCAGGAATTTTAGCGACCGGGTCAAGGGAGGCGTGGGTTAATTCATTGGCCGAGGCATTGGGGAAATGAAAATTGGCATAGACCATGCCGGGCGGCACACGGTCTGTGACCCAGGCCTGCGCTTCGATGGCGCCGCGCCGCGAGGATAGTTTGATTCGTCCCTTTTCCGCTGAGTTCATAGGAGGAATACCCAGGCGGGCCGCATCTGCCGGGTTCAGTTCCACCAACGCTTGAGGGTAAATCTCCAACAACCCCTGGGCGCGGCGAGTCATCTCTCCGCCATGCCAGTGATATAAAACACGCCCGGTGGAAAGAAGCATCGGGTATTCATCATCTGGTTGTTCGGCCGGCGGGACGTGATCAATGGGCATGAACTGGCCAAGTCCTCTTGTAAATTGCTTTGTATGTAAAATGGGTGTACCTGGGTGTTCAGTGCTTGTACAAGGCCATTGAAGTGTTTCACCTTGTTCCAAACGCTCGTGAGTAATGCCTGCATAGGAAGGTGTCAGTGCGTTAATCTCGTTCATGATCGCAGCGGGAGATGAATAATCCCAGCCTGACCATGTCCCATTGATTGCAGAGGACCTGCCCATCTTCCGGGCAATTTCAGCAATAATTTCCCAATCCTGGTGTGCTTCACCGATGGGCGTTATCGCCTGCCTTACCATCTGAACACGCCGCTCTGTATTGGTAAAAGTACCGGTCTTTTCAGCAAATGTTACGCCTGGCAGTAACACATCGGCGTAATATGCGGTTTCGGTAGGAAAGATTTCCTGTAAGACAATAAAATCTGCCGCATCCAAACACCGTCGGATGTGCTTTGTGTCCGGATCAGACATGATCGGGTCTTCAGCCAGAATATAAAGCGCATGCACTTTCCCATCCAAAATACCGGGGATCATCTCCGTTACGGTCAAACCGACTTTGGTTTTGCTGGTTGTGCCCCAGGCATTTTCGAATTTATCATGGATCACATCGCTTGTGACTGACTGATATGCTGAATAGACATTGGGCAAACCGCCCATGTCGCACGCACCCTGTACATTGTTCTGTCCGCGCAATGGGTTGACTCCTCCGCCAGGCTTGCCCATATTGCCAAGCAACATTTGCAGATTTGCCAAATCCATTACATTGCGCACGCCCACGATATGCTGGGTAATACCCATGGCCCAGAAAACAGCCATCGGCTTGCTGGCTGCCATGATCTCGGCGGCTTGGTAAAGCTGCTCGACTGATATTCCTGTAATTTCGCTGGCTTTTTCAGGCGGATATTGCCTCACAGTCTCGCAGAACTCTTCAAAGCCTTCGGAGCGTTCGGCGATAAAGTCTTTATCCTCCCAGCCCTTTTCAAGGATGATATACATGAGGCCGTTTAACAGGGCAATGTCGGTTCCCGGGCGGTGACGCAGGTGAATTCCGCCGTACTGAGGAGTGGCCAATTTTGAGATATCAATTCGGCGCGGATCCGCGACAATCAATTTTGCACCACGCTGTTTTATTGCCTGACGCAAACGCATCCCGATTACAGGATGTTGCTCGGTGGTATTCGAGCCAATGATGAAAAAAGCCTGCGCCTGTTCGGCGACATCGTCTATTGAGTTGGACATGGCTCCAGAGCCAAAGGAAGCCGCCAGACCGGCGACAGTACTGGAGTGTCAGAGACGGGCGCAGTGGTCAATGTTATTTGTGCCAATGACCTGTCGCGCCAGTTTGTTCATAAGGAAATTTTCTTCGTTGGTGCATTTTGCCGAGGTCAGCACACCAATACTGTCGCCGCCATAGGTATCACGTGTTTTACGGAGTTTATCTGCCGTGATATTCAGCGCAGTGTCCCAATCT
>CAYLOW010000203.1:0-6008 GCA_964385315.1 uncultured Anaerolinea sp. | reverse complement strand
AGCCATCTTCCGCTGCCCGCTGCCCGTTCACGGTTTTCGGTTTACCATCCAGGAGATATCTGCGCACTTGGGGTCTGGTCAATCTTTCAGGGTGATTGACATAATCGTACCCAAAGCGTCCCTTCACGCAAGTCCAGCCGTGATTCGATGGACCGTCCCAAACCGAATCCACTTTGATGATCTGATTATCCTTCACTTCCAGCATAAGTTCGCAGCCAACTCCACAATAAGAGCAGACGGTTTTGACTTTTTTCACCTGCCAGCCGCGCCCTTTGCCAAGCGACATTTTTGGCATGAGAGCACCCACCGGGCAGACCTCAACGCAGCTGCCACAGAACTCACACGGGCTGTCCTGCATCGTGCCATCGCCTCCAAAACCAATATGCGCATTGAATCCGCGATAAACGAGGCCAATGGCTTCCACTCCGTTGACGTATTTGCAGGCACGGATGCACAATCCACACAGGATACATTTGTTGCGATCTACTTGAATAAAAGGATTGGATGTATCAACCGGGTAGCGATGTTGAACACCTTTGTAGCGCACACCCTTCGCGTTGTATTCGTAAGCAAGATCCTGCAACACGCAATTGCCGGTGACATTACAAGTCATGCAGTCAAGTGGGTGGTCTGAGAGCAATAATTCCAATGAAAATTTACGTGCTTCCTGCACTTTTGGTGAATGAGTGTTGATGACCAGTCCTTCACTAACCGGAAAGGTGCAGGCTGGCTGTAATGTTCGCTGCTTTTCTATTTCAACCAAACAGATTCGGCACGCGCCGGCAGGCGGCAGGGCCGGGTGGTTACACAAAACCGGGATGTTAATCCCGGCCTCTTTCGCGGCCTGTAAAACAGTTTGCCCGCTCTGCGCCTGGATTTTTTTATCGTTGATGGTAAGGCTGACAATTGACATGGATTATCCTTTTACTGCGGTCGGGGAATTTTCATTAAATCAAGCCATTCAAGATCACACCGCAGGCAGCGTTTGGCTTCCTCCTGCGCGGTCGGTTCATTAAAACCGGTTTCGACTTCTTTGAAATTGCCCATCCGCTCGATCACTTTGATTTCAGGGATTTCCGGACGGCTGGCATTGGCATAATTGTCCAGATCATATGGCTGTTCAATATCTGGTCGGGGTGTTTCATAATGCGGTTTGGTCATTTCCCCAGTCCGCAACCAGTGATCGACTGCAACTGCCACTAAATTTCCATGCGCCACCGCTTGGACAACAGTGGCTGGCCCACTGACTGCATCACCGGCGGCAAACACACCAGGCCATGTGGTATTGAAAGACTCTTTGACAGCGAAGGTTTTCGCCTTGGTCATCTCAATGTTCTCACCGCTCATCCAATCCAGATCCGTCATTTGCCCGATTGCGGGAATCAACACATCAATTTCAAGTGTAAATTCATCATTTTCAGAGGGAACGGGTTTACGACGTCCACTGGAGTCAAATTCTGCCAGGAGCTGGCGTTGGACTACCAATCCGGTCACGTATTCTTCTCCAAGAACTTGTACCGGGTTTGCCAGAAAGTGGAATTGAGTATTCTCGCGAATGGCTGATTCAATCTCTTCAGAATGAGCTGGCATGTCGGCGCGCTGCCGCCGATAGATGACATTCACGGAACTGGCACCCAGCCTCCAGGCAGAGCGCGCCGCATCAATGGCAACATCACCACCACCGACGACTACAACCTTTTTTCCTTTCACATCCACTGACGGTTTTTCGAGAGCGATCTCCCGTAAATAATCCGTGCCATGTATCACGCCGCGCTTTTCTTCGCCGGGGATACCCAATTTGCGGCTTTTATGTGCACCGAGTGCCAGGATTACAGCATTGAATCCATCACGATCAAACAAGTCCTTGACGCTAAAATCTTTGCCAAGAGCATGGTTGCAATATACCTCGACTCCGGCGCGTTTGATGTTTTCAATTTCAGCAAAGAGCGGATCGCGCGGCAGACGGTAGGCGGGTATGCCTACTGTCATCATTCCGCCGGGAACAGGAAGCTTTTCAAATACTGTCACTTTGTAGCCCTGTTGCGCAAGTCGCAGGGCAGAGGTCAGCCCAGCCGGACCTGCGCCAATTACGGCAACTTTTTTATCGGCCGAGGCACGGCGTTTTTCCTCTGAAATGGTAATTTTCTGTATCCATTCCTTCTCATATTCCTGATCAGACATGAATCGTTTGATCATACGGATGGCAATCGGTTCGTCAATTTCTCCGCGGCGACATTTTTGTTCACAGAAGGCCGGACAAACCCGTCCGCAAACCAGTGCGAATGGATTACGCTGACGGTGGATTTCCAGGCCCTCGGCGTAGCGCCCCTGGGCCACCAGAGCGATATACGCCGGGCTGTCAACCCCCGCCGGACAGGCGTTGATACATTTGGCGCGTACAAGCGGCTTGCACTGACCGGCGGCGCAATGTTTATCCTCAACGTGTGCAATAAACTCTTCCTTGAAAAATCTCAATGAGGCCATCACCGGGCTGGGGGTAAGTTGCCCGAGCGCACAAAGTGAGGCTTCACGCATGTTGCGAGAGATTTCTTCAATTAACTCAATATCTTCCGGCACACCTTTGCCGTCAGTGATCCGTGTCAGGATTTCAAGCATGCGAGTTCCACCCATGCGGCAGGGGATACATTTTCCACATGATTCAGCGGAGGCAAAGGTAAGGAAATATTTTGCGAATTCAACCATGCAGGTTTCATCGTCCACCACGATCATACCGCCAGAGCCCATCGTTGCCCCAGCTTCGACCAACGCGTCAAAATCCACAGGTGTGTTCAATGCCGAGGCAGGCAAACACCCGCCCAATGGACCTCCAGTTTGCACCGCTTTGAACGGTTTGCCCTCCGGAATGCCTCCGCCCACATCAAAAATAATTTCGCCCAGGGGAATGCCCATTGGTACTTCGATCAGGCCGGTGTTGTTTATTTTGCCCGTTAGGGCAAAGATGGCAGTCCCGGGCGATTTTTGCGTTCCGATGCCGGTAAACCATTTTGCACCATTCAGGATTATTTGCGGAGTGAGGGCGTAACTTTTTACGTTGTTGACATTGGACGGTTTATTCCAAAGCCCGGAAATTGCGGGAAACGGCGGTCGCGGTCGCGGTTCGCCGCGTTTGCCTTCGATGGAAGCCATCAATGCAGTTTCCTCGCCACAGACAAAAGCCCCCGCGCCTTCATAAACATGCAGGTCAAACGAGAAGCCGCTCCCGAGAATATTCTTCCCAAGCAGACCATACTCGTGTGCCTGCGCCAGAGCAGTTTTCAAATGGTCAATTGCCAGCGGATATTCCGCACGACAATAAATGTAACCTTCGCTCGCTCCCATGGCATACCCCGCGATTGTCATCCCTTCAAGGACGCTGTGCGGGTCGCCTTCCAAAATAGACCTGTCCATGAACGCGCCGGGGTCGCCTTCATCGGCATTGCAAATGACGTATTTGGGGTCTCCACTCGCCCGGCGACAGAATTCCCATTTTGCTCCGGTCAGGAATCCCGCGCCACCCCGTCCACGGAGGCCGGATTTTTTCACTTCACTAATAACACTCTCGGCGTCCATCTCTGTTAGAGCTTTGGTCAGGGCACGATAACCATCATTTGCAATGTAACTTTCTATGCTCTGAGGGTCGAGCATGCCACAGTTGCGAAGGGCGACGCGGATTTGTTTGCGATAAAAAGGCAGCTCGGTATACTCTGGCAATTCCACCCCAGTAATTTTCTCTGTACCTAACACTGTTACCAACTGCCCAAGCGACAGGTCCGCAATGACCCTGCCTTTTACCAGGTGTTCCTCAATCAAGCGGGGTACCATCTCGGGTTTGACGTTCGAGTATGTTACACGCGGCTGGCCGGGAAGTTGAATATCAACCAGCGGTTCTTTGAAACACATACCAATACAACCAACGGGAACTATATCAATTTGAAGGTTGCGTTCTTTCAATTCCCTACGGATGAGGCTTTCAATTTCACCTGCGCCTGCAGCAATACCACAGGTACCCATGCCAATAAAGATAGTTGCGCCGGTTTTCCTTCGCTGTTGCGAGGTCTCCTGCGCCGATTGATAGACGCGCATCAAATCATTTCCATTTAACAATCTGGGCATGAACAATCTCCATGTGTTATAAATTACTAAAATTTTACCTTAACAAAGTGGAAGCGATGCATCCATCGCCATATATTATTCCAACTTTTCCAATAGTGCAACGATTTTCTTAGGCTCGATTTGACCATAAACTTTTTCATTTACAACTGCCACCGGGGCCAACCCGCAGGACCCAAGACAATAGACAATTTCCATGCTGTATTTATAATCCAAGGATGTGCCGCCAGCCTGAATATCCAGCGCATTTTCGATGGCTTCGACACTTTTTGGTGCACCGCGCACATGGCAGGCCGTCCCATCGCAGATACGGATGAGATTCCGCCCCTGACGGGTGAGTCGAAATTGGGCGTAAAATGTTGCGACCCCTACCAACTGACTAAGAGGAATTCCGGTTTTGTCAGAAATAACCGCCAGCGCTTCCCTGGGCAGGTAACCATATACACTTTGCGCGCGCTGCAGAATGGGGATAACAGCATCATATTTACCCTTGAACTCCTCAAGAATATTTTCGAGCAAGTTCAGGTCAATTGATTCATCAGCCATGATATATTTCTCCGTAGGATAGTCCGTAAAATAATGAATTCATTTTATCGCATAAATAATCCCAGCACTATCATTACCCGTTCGAGCAATTAACAAATACACAGGTCCAGCTTCAATCCTTCGGCGAAAATGTGACCAAGATCGCCCCAAAAAAGTTCCTTGAAGCGCCGATCTATAATATTTTTCTATCGGAAAGCCATTCCCAGATCAGCTCAACGGCCTGGGGGACCAGCTCGAGAGTTTCTGCGGAAAGCTCCCGCGAAAAAAGGAATTTATAGCCGCGCACAGAAAGCAGGGCGGCATCGGGTCTTTTACCGTAAAGCGTTTCACTGATGGAGATCAGCGACTGGGGTGTGAGGTGATGCGTGAACGGTGAGCGCTGGAAATCGCTCTCCACACCAATCAGGCGCACTTCTTCAGGGATGCTGCCGGTATGCGCATCCAAAAAGCAGACATGATCATAGGCGGCGATCTCTTCCGCCATTTCCGGGGTTAGCTGCAGATAAAAGGCAAAATCGACCCGCGGGTCTAGTGGGAACTCATCTTCATAGGAGTCCGGGGCAGGCAATCCCATCTTTATGGTAAACGCGCGCAGTATGTGCCAGGCGACACCATCGTCCTCCCGGTCAGGATTTCCGTAGCCAAGTAAAAGTATGCGGTTCAATGTTTTTTTCCTCTGGCCTTCCATTTTACATGATTAATATAAACGAAACACTGACCCCGCGGATTATTCATATCATCAGCGGGGTCAGTGTTTTAGGTGCTATTTATGGGGGGTAATTTTGGAAGGAATCAATCCCTGGTCAGTGTCTGGCGGTGGGAACCATCGGGATTTAAGATTTCCAATTGGATGGGCATCTGGCCAACGGCATGCGTGGAGCAGGACAGGCAGGGGTCATAGGCGCGAATGGCAGCTTCGACGCGGTTCAACATGCCTTCCTGTACAACGGGTCCCTTGACATAGGTCTTGGCCACGCTGTCAACCGCGTTGCTCATGGCCCAGTTGTTGTGTCCCGTCGAAACGATCAGGTTCACCTTGAGCAGTTTGCCGTCTTCATCGGCGGTGTAATCATGGATCAATGTTCCACGCGGGGCTTCGACCACGCCCACGCCATGGCCCGTGTAATTCCTGTGGGTATTGAGAATATCGGTGCTGAGGATGTCCGGGTCGTCGCATAAGACCTTCACCCGTTCAGCCGCAAACAACGCTTCGATCAGGCGGGCATAATGATAATAGAGCGTGTTCTCGACCGGTTTGCCGCCGTTCAGACTCTTGAAGACCTTAAGTTCATCATTTGCCAGCGGGGTGTCAATCTTGTCGGCGATGTTCAAACGTCCGAGCGGACCCACGC
>CAYLOW010000202.1:0-7878 GCA_964385315.1 uncultured Anaerolinea sp. | reverse complement strand
GAATGGAGATATTTTTCGTGAGGTTGTACCCGCCATCTGAGACTTGAATCACCACATCGTAAATATTATCCAAATTGGAATCAGTCGGGATTTCAAAATCCGGCAAAGCGATGAATTTTAATTCCCCGGTGACTCTATCGATGGAAAATTTAATTGCATCCAACCCGCCAATGATGGAGTAAGTTAATGGCTGGGCCGGGGAATCGGCATCAGAGGCGGCGAGGGTGGTTACAGTGTTTGTATTTTCCGGGATTGAAAAAATATCCGGCGAAGTCAAAACCGGCGGGCTTTCATTTACAGGGGTGACCATCACAGCAATATCCTGTACTGTGTTTAATGTGCCGTCAGAAATTTGAACAGTGAGGTTGTATATATTATCTGCGCCAGAATCTTTTGGCAATTCAAAATCAGGTGCTGAAATGTATGTCAACTCACCAGTCGACGCGTTGACCGCAAAGAATGCCGCATCTGTGCCGCCAGAGATCGAGTATGTCAGGGTTGGGGCAGGAAGGTCTGCATCTGCGGCGGTAAGCGTGGTTACTGCAGTACTATTTTCCTGAATTGATACCTCGCCGCTGGATGTCATGCTCGGGGGAAAAAGTTCCACCATGTTAAAACTTCTTTGCGAAGCCGCAGCATCAGCTACTTGAAAACGGTAAACAAGCCCATAGTTTTCCGCGCCGCCATAGGCGGTCATACCGTACAACGCGCCGTTGATCAATAGGGGTGTACGCATGGGAGTTGCACCAGCTGCCCCCCCATTGAATTCGTACAGATGCTTGAAGTCCGTACCATCGAGGTTCATTTGATAGAGGATGCCGTAATCAGTGCCCCCCCAGGCATCATCGCCATGAGTGGAACTGTATAGGGTCACGCCGTCAGACGAGAGCACCACACTCCCGTTTGGCTTGCTGCCGTCATTGGTTCCACCCTCGAATTTATGCAGGACTGAATATGTTTTAGTTGAAACGTCAAAACGGAATATCACACCGAGATCAGAGAGATCGAGCCCGTATTCACCCAGCGTCGAGCCATAGAGCGTGTGATCCCCATCGAATACCAGCGTATCATAGGGATACTTTCCCTGTATGCCGCCTGCGAAATGGTATAGGATCTCAAAAGCCGAGCCGTCTGGTTTTATTCGAAATAACGTACCCATGTTATTTATTCCGCCCAGCCAGGTCAACCCGTAAAGGTAGCCATCGTTGGCCGCCGTAAGGGTACCAAGGGGCGCATTCCCCGTGCTGCTGTCTGCAGCAAACCGATATAACTGGGTATAAACTTCCGATGTAGTGTTATAGCTGTAGATCGTCCCGGTACCAGTACCGCCCCAGCGAGTCAGCCCGTACAGGGTGTCGCCAATCAGGATCGGCGAGGTCGAAGCGCCAAAGCCATCGCCGGGTTCGCCAAAGGAATGAAGCACACGAAATCCGCCTCCATTGACATCCATCTCATAGATCACCCCGCCGCTTTCCCCGCGTGGTCCACCATAAACTGTACTCCCGTAAATCATACCGCCAGAAATGGCGAGGCCGCTCCAGGGTTTCCAGCCATCTGCTGCACCGCCCGAAAACTCATGCAAAACCATGAAGCCTGAACCATCCATGTTCATCCTGAATACATTACCCTTATTGGCAGGGTTGGCAGGCGGCACATCATACGGCGCACCGCCATACGTGGTTGTGCCATAGAAAACCCCGTCGTAAAGTGTCAGCAGACCGTACGGAACGCGTCCATTGTCAGATTGGCTGCCAAACTGATGGAGGGCGGTAAAGCCTGTGTCAGCGCTGGGTTTGACAATACTGATAATTAGTTCCTGTGTAGTAATAAACTCACCATCGGAAACTGCTGCCGTAATGTTGTAAACATGATCCAAACCGGAATCGTTTGGAGCGTCATAACTGGGCAGGGTCACGAAAGAGAGTGTTCCATCTGATGAATTGATGGTAAAAAGTGTGTCATCGGCACCGCTTTCGATCCAATAATCCAGCGCCGGAGTTGGTAAATCCGCGTCGGTCGCAGTGACAGTGGTGACTGTGGTTGTATTCTCAGGCAGGTTGATGTTTGCCACCGCTCCGCCGCCGTTGGATGTAATGACTGGTGCGAATTCATTGACTCCCGTCACTGTCACAGAAATAGCCTGTGTCGCGACCTGGCTGCCATCCGAGGCTTGTGCTGTCACATGATAGACCGTGCCCAATGGAATGGCTTCATAATCGGGCGGGGTGACGAAGGTTAATATCCCATTTCCAGAGTTGATGGAAAATTTGCCCGCGTCCGGTCCCGAAATCGAATAGATAATGGGCTGTCCGTCAGGGTCTGCAGCAGTGACAGCGCCAACAGTCGTTGTGTTTTCCGGGATGTTGATCGAAATTGCAGGGCCGCCATAGATCACAGGGATGTGACTGCCTGTTCCGCCAATTGTGGCGTACGTAACGAACAACTCAGGTTGGCTGGTGGTGAAGCTGCCAGAGAAGAACTTGACATAGTCGGCGCTCATGTCTTCATCATCGTCCTTGCTAAAAAGGAGACGGATTTGAGTGGCGCCATATTTATTGATCAAACCGAGGTTGATATTACTTAAACTGGCGGTATACCAATTGGAATCAGCTGCCGAGAAAATATCCTGCGTGGAGCCTATATTGGCAATTGCAGAAAAGTCCTCCAAACTTAACCCAATGTCACTGCCAAACCTGCCATTACGAATTTCCAAGAGCAGATTGCCGAGAACATCGAACGGGGAGGACCCGACGATTCCCTGCTTCTTGATTTTGACCTGGGCGGTGGTAATGGCTGCATCATCCGGGATCGAGTTCGTATCGAATGAAAGAATACCCCGATATTGGCGGTCTTTGGCATCGTCACCAACGAATAAGACATTGGATAATTTATCGAGCATGCCGCCCTTGTTGGTGTTTTCGCCAGATTCAAGGATCCAGCCGTCATAGGCGCCCACAGATTTAAAGCTCGTGGTGTTTGTTGTGCCGGAAACCGATGGAATATACCGTACCAGGATCGCATTATCCCCGCTGACTCCGCCAATGATGACTTTCCCGTCTGTTTGTTGGACGATTCCCGACGCAGACTCATTGCCGTTGCCAAAATCAAAGGTTACTTTGCCGTTTGCACCGAAGGAAGTGTTCAGCGAACCGTCGCTGTTGTAACAAACGAGCAGTAAATCGCTGGAACCCGCGCTGGAGGTTGTCCCCGCGACGATGATCCTGCCGTTTGGTTGTATTACCAGATCGTCGGCTGATTCTTGTGCGCCAAAATCGGTGACCACGATTCCCATCCCGCCGAAAGTGGCATCCAATGAGCCATCGCTATTGAAACGTGACACGACGAGATTTTGGGGGGCATCCATATTCATGTTGAAAATCGTACCAGCTACAACAATTTTGCCGTCTGGTTGGAGGGCAAGAGCGCCGCTGCTGTTCTGGAAGTAATCGAGCCGGGATGTTACAGTCCCTTTTCCATTTGTACCGAATGTGGATTTGTCGGGGATTGCATTCGGGTTGAGTCGGGCAAGAGATATGTAATTTTTGCCATCATCATCCTTTAACATGTCACCGGACATGACGATTTTGTTATCAGGTTGGATCACAACCGCCCTGCCCCAGTTATACCGGCTGGCTGGAAAATCTGACCAGTCTAATGTGTAATTTAAATCCCGGGTGCCATCACTATTGAAACGTGCGATCTGAAAATCGATGTGGTTGCCGTAGCGGAATTGATAATCCCCAACCACCACTATTTTCCCATCCGGTTGGACTGTCACATCTCTGGCAGAATAGAGATGATCGCTATCAGTATCAAGGGCTCCCATTCCATTTGTGCCAAAGGATGTGTCCAATGTCCCATTACTGTTGTAGCGGACAACGGCAAAACCTCCATTGCTTACCCCGGCAACAATGAGCTTCCCGTCGAACTGGAGTGCGATTTTTGACCCAAAGAATGGAGTAACTTCTATGATAATGCTTCCATTTGTACCAAAGGAAGTATCGAACAAGCCATTGGTGTTATAGCGGGTGATGACTTTTTTGGATTGGTCAGCACTTAGCTTAACATTCCCCAGTGTGATGATCTTGCCATCAGGCTGTAGTACAACATCTAATGTGGAACTGGGCAGCCCGTTAATTTTTGTCATCACCACCCCGTTCAAACCAAAGGTCGAATCGAGCATCGATACCGGAGACGGGTTGGAATTGAGAATGCTGATGACGAGCTCCTGCGAATCGATCAACGTTCCATCGGATGCTTGAATCGTGACGTTGTAGACATGATCCAGTCCTGCATCGTTTGGCGCATTGTAGCTGGGCGCTGTCACGAAAGAAAGTGCTCCCGTTGATGGATTTATGCCAAACAACGCCGCATCCACCCCGCCGGCAATTGAGTAAGTTAGTGTTTGTGGCGGCTGATCAGCATCGCTCGCGATTACAGTGGTTACTGCGGTTGTATTCTCAGGCAAATCCATATTCGCTGTTGCGCCCCCGCCATTTGAAGTGATCACAGGGGGATGGGTATTCCCGCCTGAACTAATGGAATAGGTCACGATCAACTGGGGTTGATCGGATGCGGCGCTGCCCGACGAAAAGAATTTTATGTAATCATCCCCCATGTCATCGTTGTCATCCCTGCTAAAGGATAAACGAAACTGGGTAACGCCAACCTTATTAACAAAGCCGAGGTTAATATTGCTCAGGCTGGCTGTATACCAATTAAGCGTCGAATTTACGAACTTTTCCTGGCTTGAGCCGACATTGGCAATTGCAGAAAAGTCATCCACGGTTAAGTTAATATTATTACTAAACGTTCCACCACGTATATCCAACAACAGGTCGCCATGTGTTGTGAAAGGATCAGTTCCAATTTCTGTCTGCTTTTTGATTTTCAGCTGTGCCGAAGTGATGAGCGCATTATCCGGAATTGAAATTGTATTAAAAGACAGAATGCCCCTGTATTGACGATCTCTAAGGTCATCACCAACGAAAATGACTTTTGCGATTTTATCAAGGGTGCCGCCCTGGTTGGTATTCTCACCAGATTCAAGGATCCAACCATCATAAGCATCTACTGAATTGAATGTTAGGGAGGTCGCGCTGGATGAGCCTGTTTCATAGCGTGCCAGAATGGCATTGTCCCCGCTGGCACCGACAACAACGACTTTACTGTCCGGCTGAATAACAACGCTCCTGGCCGATTCGGTATTATTTCCGAAGTCAGTTATTAATTTTCCGTTTGTACCAAATGAAGTGTCAAGTGATCCATCACTGTTGTAACGCGCGAGCAGGAAGTCGCTTGGTCCGGTATCGTTCGGGTCCAGGCTGCGGGTTTCCCCCCCCAACATGATTTTCCCGCCAGGTTGAATTGCCAAATCATAAATTGATTCATCGGCGCCAAAGTCGGTAATCACAATTCCAGTTTCGCCAAAAGATGCATCCAGTGAGCCATTGCTGTTGAACCGGACCACAGCCAGGTTGCCATCGACACTGCCACTGTTGAACACGGTTCCCGTCAGAATGATCTTGCCATCAGTCTGTAGGGCAAGGGCGCTGTGACTGTTATCAAAATCATAAAATGGAATTGTCACTTCTCCATCTGTTCCAAAGGTGGATTTATCGAGTGAGCCGTCCGGATTGATCCGCGCAAGAGCGAGCAGCGGACCTCTGCCATCGTCATCCGTTATGAGCCCGGACAGGATAATTTTCCCGTCTGGTTGGATGAGAACGCCTTTTCCGTAATTATCATGGCTGTTTGGGAAATAGATAACCTTACCGATATCTTCCGTGCCATTGCTGTTAAAACGCACAAAAATTAAGTCTACACGGGTGGAAAATGAGGCTCCATTATCCCCAACAAGAACGATCTTGCCGTCAGGTTGGATCGCAAGATCACCGAGAGCTTGATGAACGTCGCTCCCCCCCATATCAAAGATACCCATCCCATTTGTACCAAAGGAGGAATCCAGCGTGCCGCCGCTGGTATAGCGAACAACAGCAAATGCCTCCCCGCTTTTACCGGCAACGATCAGTTTTCCGCCCGGCTGAAGTGCGATCTTTGACCCCAGGAACGAAGCAACATCAACATGCACGATGCCATTGACTCCAAACGAAGTGTCCGCCGTGCCATTGCTGTTGTAACGGGCAATGATTTTTCCGGATTGTTCATCAGATGGTTTAACATTTCCCAAAGCAACAATTTTACCGTCGGCCTGAAGGATGACATCACCCGCAGAACTGGGCATTTGATTGAATCTGGTCGATACAACGCCATTTATCCCGAATGCCGGATCCAGGGACCCGGTTGCGGCAAGAACATTAGTGGCAGACTGCGCGATTGTGATTACACTCACACACAGCAGTATGCAGGAAATTTTTAAGAAGGCCAGGCTTGCTTTCATTGTTTCTTCCTTGCAAAGAAATAATAACTTTGCACATATCATATATATTGTAGGGATTAATTTCGCTTTATTCAAGTGGTTTATTCATTACAGTTTGCACCGTTTCAAGTTTGTTTAAGTACTCTTCAATAAGGTTTTTAATAAAAATGCCAAAATTGACGGCAACCTGCCCCCGGTAGGACAAATGTGGGATAAAAAACCGAGCTCCATGCAAAGTAAATGCAAGGTTTATCGAATGCCAATCCTTGCCTGCCTGTTTGCGGGTGCTTTATATTTACTGTGTCGATCCAAATTTTTAAAGGAGAATAAAAATGAGCTTCCGTTTGATGTTTATTATTAATGCCGCTGTCCTGGCAATATTCGGGATATTGCTTGCGATCATGCCTGTAACCGTGCTCAACCAATTCAAATCCGAGGTATATGTGGTATCGGTATACGCGGCACGATTTCTGGGGGGCTCGCTGCTGATGTCTGGCCTTTTGCTATGGTTTTTACACGATATTCCCGCATACAAACAAAAGGCTCCCGCTTATCTGCTATTCGCAGCTTCCATCGGGGGATTTGTCTTGACGCTGCTCGGCATGACATCTGTCGGTGTTTTGCGCGAAAACGGATGGGTGCTGCTCGTGCTATTCGGGCTTTTCTCACTGATCTACGGGTACATGCTGTTCCTGCAGCCCAACCAGGTGGAGGCAGAGTCGCGTGCTCCCGGTAAAATGGGGGATTCGACATATTCAAATAACTAACACGCAGGTGGATATCACCTGACTTAAAAAACAGGCAGGGACGTTTTGTCCTTGCCTGTTTTTTTCTGATAAAGATAAAATTTGCAATTGGGCAATAAAATTCAATAAACAGTAACTTTGTATCCGGAACCTTATTCGGTGATGCAAAAATTCCGATGGCATGATTCGCCCCGGTAATTACTCTTCATCCGGCTCATCGACCAGGTCTTTTACGCCAAAATAAGTCTTATAAAACAAGATCAGATCATCAGCTTTATGTCGAAATTCCAAATCCATATCCCCACGTTTATCCGGAGCTTCAATGCGGGCAACCAAACGCTCACGAAAATTATTATTTGGTGAATCGGGTAAAAGCGCCTTCAACTCCTGTATCATTCCTTTTGCCTGTTCGAGAACTGCCAACGCATCAGGCAGCGGTGTGGTTTCGCTGGCGACTTCCTTAAGCAATTTACATTTATATTCACGGCACACATGCGGATAGTGCGGGGAGGTATGGATCGTGCAATGCCCTTCCCAAAGCGGGCAGGGCAGACTAAATCCCCGCTGGCTGGGGTCTGATCGAAATACATGCATCCCCCATGCTTCGGCCCGGTCCAATTCAGAGGGTCTGAGTCTTGCCCAGATGAATAAATGTCCGCTGCAGCACAACCCGCAAGCGATGCACAAAATATCTGCTGGAGAAATATTATCTTCATCAATGCCGGTCATATTGGAAATAATATCCCAGTAAAT
>CAYLOW010000201.1:0-7901 GCA_964385315.1 uncultured Anaerolinea sp. | reverse complement strand
ATGCTGTAACGTTCATACTCGGCATAATCATTGCCGCCAAAATTTGGCACATAGGTTTCGGCTTTTTGCGAGTCGATCGGACCATGCCCGATGCGAATCGCATCTTCGCGCAGGTAGTCCAATCCACGCAGGATACGGACAGAGAAGGTTTCGCCCAGCAGGTAGCCCCATTTTTCAATCACAAAACGCAGCTGCCCTTCCAAAGAATCAGGGGAAGCTTTAATGGGTGCAGTCAGAATGTCGTTCAGGGTTTCACCAATGCCAACCCTTCCGTTGCCAAGACCCGGCTGACTCGAGAAAAAGAACAACAGGAACTGCACCGATTCCTTGTATGCAGACCCGGTCATCACCGTTTCATCGATCAGGTCCTTATAACGACCAACTGCCGGGTTGCTGTTTGAATTATTGATCAGCAGCATCTCTTCGATCGCCGCCGCGTGCACCCCCCGGCCGGCAACGCCGGATAATTGCGCCTGGTTTGAAATGTACTCATCCACCGTTATTTCGCCGTGATAGACCGGAGTGGGCGGGAACTCTTCGATGAATTTGCCCAGGGTCTGGTCATACCTTGGTCCAAAACTGGCCTGCATCGCCTTGATCGCGCGCCCCATCACGATCGCAGATATGCTATAAAAATGCTTAAGGAGGATATGGTATGCCTCATCCAATAGGGAGAGCGCATACAAGTCAGTCGCAGAAACCGGCTCGGCACTGAACGCTGACATTTGATCGGCAAAGGCACGGGCGGAGGCTAGATCTGTGAAGATCACATGGCCGTCCGGCCGGAAAAATTCCGCCGAAAAATTGTATTTAAGACGGGAGAAACGGGTGATAAGCATACCAACAATGATAACAGATTATCGTTTTTTTCTTGAAAATCAGGCCTTATGGAACACCCCTCCCGGCCTATATGAACCCTATTCAGGGATTTCTTTTCTTATCGATCCGCCAACGGCAACAGTGAGCAACCCCGCTGCCAGCAGGGAAAATTTGATCGAAGCGCACAGCGCGGCGATCTCAGGATACGGCGAGACCGCCCCGCCTGTCAACTGTTCCCACAGTGCATAATTCTCAACTGCATCAAACATTGCAGCCGCGAATCCGCCCCACCCCATCCACGCAGCAAGATGCCGGTACCAACCCTTCCTGCCGTTCATTAACAACAATAAACCAAATGAAAGCGCAAACGCATAGACAGGCATGAAAAGATAGTCCAATCCGAGGCCAAATGCGGCGTAGGTTCGCGCGTTCAAATCCCATGAGGTGAGAATGCTTTGCGATGCACCTGCCGTCCGCGCCAGCTCAAAAGAGACGATCCCGCCCGGCCCCAACGGTGCATCCAAAACCCTGAACACGCCAAAAATAAGCAGGGTCAACGCAAGGAACACAAAGAATAAAGGCTTGCGTAAATTGCCGGGGACAAATTCAAGGGGATGCCGCATTTTAAATGCCTGCCTTTGAGTCTTAACCGATCAAATTTCCTTTCGATACACACGATTATTCTTGTATTCCACCCCGTTCAGGTTCTTCAAGTCAGCGCGCATTTGCACGGCGGTCTCAGCCACCTGCGTCATTTCCACATGAACAAATTGTTGAAACTCCAAAAGGGTCCTTCCCATGGCGGAGTACAACAAGGCATTGCCGCCATGGCCTTGAAACTGCGGCAGGATGCCCATGCCATTCACTGCCACGGTATCCGTTCGGCGCATTTCCAGCAGCAGGTCGGGCAGTCCAAACGGGAACAGCCGGCCCCTGGCGCGTTGAAGCGCGGCAGACACATCATGAAAAGCGAAGAGAAAACCCACCACATCCTCGCCATGGGTGATGATCTTGATCAGACGGTGATCGGCAACGGTCATGATGTTATCGACCACAAAATCGATCTCGCGTTGTGAAAATGGATAATATTCCCAGTTGTTCACAAAAGCTTCGTTATATGCCTTTCCGATCCGGCCGGCCCACGAGCGCAATTCCTTTTTATTCTTGAACCGCTTGATTTCCAGGTGACCGCGCTGCATCACACGTTCCGCTATTTTCTCGACCCGGTCGGGAATTTTAAACTTATCCGCAGGCAGCATGCACGAAACAAAGTCCACCTCTTTTTCAAATCCCTGCGCTTCCACCAGCTGTTGATAATAGGCATGATTATAATTAAGCATGGTCATGGTCTGACGTTGATCCTGCCCCAGGGTTTGGATCCCATAGCCATCCAAAGGACCCATGCCTTTCGGACCCACGACCTTGACCAACCCTCGCGACCTCGCCCAAACAATTACAATGTTAAATAACGCGGTCGCGGCTTCCAGGTCATTCTCACATTCAAACAAATAGAAATCCGCCGTCTTCTCGTTGTGGCAAAGATTAAAAGGCTTGTTCTCGATCACCGCGATGCGCCCCACATCGCGCCCGTCACGCACTGCCAGGAAAAAATCCACATCCGAATGCTCATGGAACGGATGCTTTTTTCTGTTCAATTGGTTATACGCATCAATGTTCAGCGGCGGGACCCACTGGCTGCAGCCTGCGTAAATACGGTGAGGCAATTCAACAAATCGCTTGACTTGCTTTCTATTATTGGTGTCCACCTTCTCGACATTGAGCATGAGCGTCTCCCGGGTCCGACAATATAAATTTTCCCAAAGTATATACCCAAATAATCACCGGAACCGGCCAGATTTTCGCATATTTGGGAATTTACAGGGAGTCTCATAGTTTCGTTAGAATTCCAATTCCGGCACAATTTTCTCTTATAATTCCACCATCATGAACACACGAACAAACGAATCCTGGCTGGCAGACCTGCGGAATTCAGGCACCGTACATGAAGACGCCATCAATGACCTGCGCGAGGTGATCCAGAAAGGACTGCCCTACGCCCTGACACGCTGGCTTCCTTCAGATTCTCCGCTCTTTGAGCCGCTGGTGGAGGAGGTGACGCAGGAAACCCTGCTGCGTGTCCTCGATCAACTCAATACTTTTGAGGGACGCAGTCTTTTCACAACCTGGGTGCACAAGATCGCCATCCGCCTGGCGCTGACGGAACTCCGCCGCAAGCGCTGGAGGGATTCATCCCTTGATGAACTGACCGAGAATGAAGACGCTCCCCCGCCCCCCGGCCTGCTTGCTGATCTGCAGGCATCACCCGAATCCTCGGCTGAACGCTCCGACATGTTCGCGCGTGTCCGGCGCATCCTCGAGGAGGAACTCACGCCCAAACAACATCAAGCTCTTGTTTTGCTTGGCCTGCAGGATATCCCCATGGATGAAGCAGCCAAACGAATGAAGACCAACCGCAACGCATTATATAAGCTGCTGCATGATGCGCGGCTGCGATTGAAAAAGCGTCTTGCCCTCGAAGACCTTACGCCGCAGGACCTGTTGATGGCCTTCGAAAATAAGTAAGATTAACATTTTATTAATCGTCAATTCCTTACCATGAAAAACACCGCCAAACAAAATAATAACAACCCCGAACCGCAGGTTGAACTTCAGGACGAAGTCATTGTAAAATTTCTTCGCATCCTTGAGGATGTCCGCGCCGAGGACATGTCTTGCGATGAAATGTTCAACCGTCTCGACGAATTCGTGGAAGCCGAAGTAAAGTCAAAAGACGCTGAAAAGCTCATGCCTCTCGTCCGTGAACATCTTGACTTGTGTCATGAGTGCGATGAAGAATATGAAGCGCTTTTGAATGTGCTGGAAAATACCAAATAGAGAACGGCAGGATTAAAACCTGTCGTTTTTTCTTGGGGAAGCAGAACCGGCAAAAATCGTAAACGGGCGGCCCAGCCACCATTTGCGAAATCCTTTCAGGCCCTTGTTTGGAATTTATCTTTGAAACCACTGGACACACTCAACCTTGAGATCATAAAATGCCGCCAATGCCCGCGCCTTGTGGAATGGCGCGAGGAAGTTGCGCGTATTAAACGCAAGGCCTACAAGGATCACGAATATTGGGGCAAACCCGTCCCCGGCTTTGGTGACCCGCGGGCACGTGTGATGGCGGTTGGCCTTGCCCCCGGCGCACACGGTTCCAACCGCACAGGCCGTCAATTTACCGGGGATGCCTCGGGCGGGTTTTTATTCCCCGCCCTGCACCGGGCCGGGTTTGCCAACCAGGCGCATGTGGAATCCAGAAACGATGGACTGATCCTGAAAGATCTGTACATCACCGCGGCGGGGCGCTGCGCTCCCCCGGATAACAAACCGGACCCTGCGGAATTAAATGCCTGCCAGCCCTATCTCGAACGTGAATTACAGATCATCCAGCCCAGGGTCATCGTCTGCCTGGGCAAGATCGCCTTCGACAGGATCCAAAAAATATTCCAACTGCGCGGATTAAAATTTGCCCACGGCGCGCTATACCCGGTTCAGCATTCCTTCTTCACGCATGGCGATCGACCTTTATATTTACTCTGTTCCTATCACCCAAGCCAGCAAAATACATTAACAGGAAAATTAACGGTTGGAATGTTTGACGCGATCTGGGAAAAAGCAAAAGAATTCGCAAATCAGGATGGACATGAATGAAAAAAACAATCTTCAAAATAATCGCTGTCATTTTATTGGCCGCGTTACTTTTCAGCACGGTCGGGTTCATTGTCTGGGCAAATGATGCCTACCCCCCAAGCCCGATTGCCTTAAACGCCTTAAAGACCGACGCCCTGGTGAAGGTGGATCTGGTATCCGGTGTTTATATGTTTACCCCGGTCAAAGCGGTTCCCACTGTTGGCTTCATCTTTTACCCCGGCGGACGGGTGGATTATCGCGCCTACGCCCCGGTTCTGCGGAGCATCGCTGAAAATGGATATCTCGTCGCGCTGGTGCACGCGCCTTTAAACCTGGCTTTCTTTGATCTAAAGGCTGCATCCCCCATCATTGCACAACACCCTGAAATAAAAAAATGGGTCGTCAGCGGGCATTCCCTTGGCGGGGTGGCCGCATCTGTGTTCGCCAAGGACCACCTCGACACATTGGACGGTCTGGTATTTTTCGCATCCTACCCGGCTGATGAATCACTCAAGAATGCAGATATTAAAGTACTTTCGATCTATGGTACACGCGATATGGCCGGTATGGCAAAATTTGACGAGACCAGGGTTCTGAATCCAGCGAATACCAAATACGTGGTGATCCAGGGCGGTAATCACGCGCAGTTCGGTTCATACGGAATCCAGGCTGGAGACAACACACCGGAGATCTCTGCGGAAGAACAATGGACTCAGATCGTAACGGCAACGGTTGAATTCTTAAAGGACATTGAACGGCAGTAAAAAAATGAAGCGCTTGAAGAAGGTTCTTTTCACCGTTTTCACCCTGCTTTGCGTGGCTGTCCTTCTTGGACCTTTTCTCGTCCCGGTATCCGCCCTGACCGGGTTACACCCTGAGAGGGAACTGGCTGACGCGAACAGCAGGTTCATTGAAGTCAACAATGTCACCGTGCATTACAAGGAAATGGGTACCGGCGGAACTGCTTTAATTCTGCTGCATGGGTTTGGCGCAAGCGTCGATTCATGGCGCGAAGTGATGACCGATCTTTCACAATATGGCCGGGTTATCGCCTATGACCGCCCTGCTTTTGGATTGACTGAACGCCCCATGCCGGAAAATTGGGAGAGTAATCCCTATGGTATGAAAGCCAACATCGAACTTCTGCGCGGGCTGATGAATGCTTTGAAGATCGATAAAGCCATACTGGTCGGCAACTCAGCGGGCGGCGGGGTTGCGGTTGCCTTTGGTTTGGAATATCCTGAAAGAGTGTCCTCCCTCATTTTGGTGGATCCAGGCGTCGGCGGCGGCAGGGGTCCTCAGTTCCCCTCCTGGGCATTGCCAGTGATGTGGACACCGCAGATGCGGCATGTGGGCCAACTGATGATGCGCAATTACCAGGAAACCCTGCCGCAGACCATTCAACGCGAATGGTTCGATCAGGCAAAATTGACAGACGAGATCAAACAGCAGTCGGTGAAAATATTCCAGATCAAAAATTGGGATCGCGCGCTGTATGAATTGACCTTTGCCCCCGCCTACCCTGAGCTTCGTCCCCTGCTTCCCGAGTTGACCCTGCCGGTCCTCATCATTACAGGCGCGGAAGACCGGTTGATCCGCTCATGGTATTTTGAAGCGATACGCTCGGAAATCCCCAATGCCGCACTGGGCGTGATTCCCGCCTGCGGGCATGTGCCGCAGGAAGAATGTCCCGATCAATTTATGAATGAAATTCTTAAGTACATGGAGAAATAAAAATGAATCCCGATATCCTAACCCCTGGCGAACCCGCCCCTGACTTTGAACTCACAGACACCCAGGGAAACACCGTCCGACTATCAAGCTTTCGCGGAAAAAAGCCGGTAGTGCTTGCCTTTCTGCGCGGCTTCATGTGACCTTACTGCCGCGCGCAGTTGGCGCGCATGAGGGATGCATATTCTGAATTTGAATCACGCGGCGTTGAAATTCTGGCGATCGGGACCGACAGCGAAAGTTCATTCCAGTCCCATTGGAAGAAGGAACGCATTCCCTACGTTGGCCTGTCTGATCCAAACGCCAGCGTACCGCGCATGTACAGGCAGGAGGTTAATCTTTTCAAACTCGGACGCATGCCGTTGAACTGCGTGGTCGATACCGAAGGGAATATCCGCTACGTGCATTACGGTTCAAGCATGGCCGACATACCGGATAATGAAACTTTCCTTAATGTAATAGACCGGGTCAACGCATCATCCAATTAATATGACTGTTGGACTTATTGCATTTCTTGGCTCAGGCGAAACCTCACTGGCAGGCGGACGCATTTTTGAATCGTTGGCACGGCAAGCACAGGGTCTTTTACGGATCGCCGTGATGGAGACACCCGCCGGCTTTGAGTTGAATTCCTTTCAAGTTGCCAGCCGCGTTGCAGATTTTCTACAGACCCGCCTGCAAAATTACAAGCCGGTCATTGACGTGATCCCTGCCCGAAAAAAAGGGACAGAATTCAGCACGGATAATCCTGAAATTTTACAGCCGCTGCTTTCGGCGAACATTATTTTTATGGGACCCGGCAGCCCAAGTTACGCGGTACGCCAATTAAAAGACTCAACTGCCTGGGACATCATCCGCGCAAGGCATCGTCTTGGGGCCACGCTGGTCTTTGCCTCCGCGGCAACGATCTCTGTCGGTGCCTGGGCTTTGCCGGTGTATGAGATCTATAAAGTCGGCGAGGATGTGCACATCAAACCCGGGCTTGACCTGTTTACAGATTACGGGATGAACCTGTCTTTCGTGCCGCATTGGAATAATGCCGAAGGGGGAATCGACCTCGATACCAGCCGCTGTTTCATCGGGATGGAACGCTTTGAGCAGTGGCACAGCCTGCTTGCGCCGGAGACCAGTGTGGTGGGTCTTGATGAACACACTGGTGTCATTTTGAACTTCGATAAGGCTTGTTGTGAAGTGAGCGGGGTTAGTTCGATCTCACTCCTAAAAGGAAACAACATTGATATTCACCCCGCCGGCGTAAGGTTCCCGCTCAGCGTACTGGGACAGTTCACCCCCCCGGCATCCATTGAACAGGGAATCAACCCTGATATTTGGGAAATGGTGATCAATGCTGAAAAGGATGCGAAAAAAGATGAAGCCCCGTCAGCTGAAGTTCAGGCCCTGTTGGAAGACCGGAAGAATGCCCGCGCCAAAAACGACTACGCTTCCTCTGATTACCTGCGCGATAAAATTTCCGAAATGGGCTGGAGGGTGCAGGACAGCAAAGAAGGGCAAAAGCTTGTGAAGAGATAGCGGGAAACCTGCCGCATATAAAAAATATTTATACATTAAAACCTTGACAATCTTATGCAGGTAAAATAAAATAGCCACATTAAAGCAACATTAATCCATAAAAAAGGAGGCATGATCAAATGATATTCACC
>CAYLOW010000200.1:0-7952 GCA_964385315.1 uncultured Anaerolinea sp. | reverse complement strand
CCGGCACTGACGTTCGACGCGCCGCTGTCGATTGTGACCACGGCATTCACGTTTTCCGGAACATTGACAATAATATTGCTTAATCCACTCGAAATCTTGATTGAAGCGTCGCGCTGAAGTTTACCCGAGAAATCGAGCGTGTAATCACCCGCGCCGGATGAAAAATCAAGGATGCTAAAATTGGCGTTGGCGAGACCACTCATCTTTACATCTGAAGCACCCGTCTCGTATCTGAAGGTGGACATCTCTACCGGGTTGGGTTCAGAGAATGCCAATTGGACCGTTGCCGCGCCATCCTTTACGGTCAGATTTTTGAGCGCAAGACCACCGAGCTCAAGGGTCCCCTTATACGCGCCGGACTCAATGGACAAGTCCATGGGGACGCTTCCAAGTTTGAGATCCCATTCATTTTTCAGGTCCTTGAATGCGGGAAGTGCATTGAACTTGTCATCGCCCACTTGAATGTGGATATCACCTTTATCTGTATTTATAACGGGCTTAAATTCTGAATAATTATAAGTGGCGGTGCCTTCCACCAGGCTGCCTGCCCCGGGGTTCAACGTCAGGTCACCGGCCCCAAATGAAAGGCGCAGACTTACATCGTCGGCCGCGGGAACCGGTACGTTGATCTCATCTATTACATCAGGGCCGGGCGTGGGGACGTTAGGCAGGTTAATGCTAAAGCCGCAAGCCAGGCTGGCGAATGCAAGCACGAGAAATGCTGAAATGATCTTTGTGTTCATATTAAGTTCTCCTTCTGAAAACTATACGTCGCGAATGCGAAATTGGTTGCAAAATAAAGATCCTCCTTCATGTACATGAAAGAGGATCTTTATTGGAAAAATGACCAGTTTTGCTATTTCGCCCGCGCAGGTTCGGGTAATTTCAATGCGGCCTGCAGTGCCTGGTCCAGTGACCTGACTTCAATGATCTCAATTCCTTTGGGATAGGGTTCCCCCTGGCGGATGGCCTTGGGCACAATTGCGGTTTTGAAACCCAACTTTTGTGCCTCACGTAAACGGGCCACCATTTGCCCTGGCATGCGCAGCTCACCGGCCAGGCCGATCTCTCCGATCAAAACGGCTTCAGCCCGCACAGGGACATCCTTCCATGAAGAGGTGATCGCAGCCGCAATTGCCAGGTCGGCGGCGGGTTCGTCAATTTGAATGCCGCCCACCACATTGACAAAGACATCCTGCTCAGCAAGCTTCAATCCCACACGGCGGGTCAGGACAGCCGCGATCAATAACAAACGATTGAAGTCGATCCCGTTGGGTGTGCGGCGCGCATTTCCAAATTGGGTGGGGGAAGTTAATCCTTGAATTTCAACAAGGATCGGGCGGGTACCCTCCATGGTGACGGCAATGGTCGAACCCGCCGCGTTGACCAGCCGCTCCGCAAGAAACGCCTCCGAAGGATTGGTCACTTCCACAAGTCCCCCTTCGCGCATCTCAAACACGCCCACTTCGGCGGTAGCGCCAAAACGATTCTTTACCGAGCGCAGCAGGCGGTATGCCTGGAACCTATCCCCTTCAAGATATAAAACCGTATCCACAATATGTTCAAGCACCCGCGGACCGGCGATGGCGCCTTCTTTTGTCACATGTCCGATCATAAATACAGAAACGCCGGTCGACTTCGCCAGCTCGCGCAAATGTGATGCGCACTCGCGCACCTGAGAAACCGATCCTGCCGACGAATCCAGCTCTGAAAGGTAAACCGTCTGGATGGAATCCACGATCAGCAGGTCGGGTTTTAATTCACTCACATGATTTAAGATCACTTCCAGATTCGTTTCAGTCACCAATAAAAGGTTTTTTGGCAGTTCCTTTTTATCACTTAACAAACGCATCGCGCGCATTTTGATCTGCCGTTCAGACTCTTCCCCTGAAACATACAGCACTCGCTGTTTATTCGCCATCTCCATGGCCATTTGCAGCAGCAGCGTGGATTTTCCGATACCCGGGTCGCCGCCGATCAGGACAATGGAACCCAGCACGATCCCGCCGCCAAGAACGCGTGAAAACTCGCCGATCGGCAGGTGAACTCGATCTTCTGAATCTCCCCCAACCTCGTCAATGGGTCTTGGGATCGAGCGCCCGCTTAACCCGCGGACATTCGACGGGCCCTTGTTGACAGGCTCTTCGTGGATGACTTCCTCCACCATGCTGTTGAACGAAGAACACTGCGGACATTTGCCCATGTACGATGCGGCGACACGTCCACACTGCTGACAAACATAACGCGTGTGTGTTTTTGCCATGATGTTTCCCGAAGCTAAATACTACTTCATTCTCTCCGCCACGATCTCCGCGACATCTTTCACTTGGATGGTTCCGCCGTCAGCCTTTGAGGCGTCATTCATCATCGTCAGGCAGAAGGGACATCCCACCGCAACTGTGGCCGCCCCTGTCGCTTTGGCTTCAGCGAAACGCACCTCATTAACACGCGCCGAGCCCGGTTCCTCCTCCTTCCACATTTGCGCGCCGCCCGCGCCGCAACAGAAGGACTTGGCTTCATTACGCGGCATTTCAATGGTCAATGCGCCGGCCGATTTGAGCGTGGTGCGCGGTCCATCCACTTCCTTGTTGTGTCTGCTCAGGTAGCACGGGTCATGGAAGGTCACTGATAATTGGTCTCCGCTTACATCCAGGCTGATTTTCCCCGCCCCAACCAGCTCATTAATGAACTGTGTGTGGTGGATCACTTCATAGTTTCCGCCAAAGGCAGGGTATTCATTCCTGATCGTATGCAGGCAGTGCGGACAGGTCGTGACGATCCTCTTGGGTGCGACTTCGTTCAGGATCTCAACGTTCTGCGTCGCCAACCCGAAGAATATATCCTCCCGACCTGCGCGTCTCGCTGAGTCACCGGTGCATGCCTCGCTCTTACCCAGCACTGCAAAATTAACTCCCGCTGCGTTCAAAATTTTGGTAAAGGCTTGTGCCGTTTTTTGCGCGCGCGCATCTGTGGCGGGGGCGCAGCCGACCCACCATAAGATGTCAGGTTCGGGGTTTTGTTCAATGGTCGGAACGTTCAACCCGGCCGCCCATTTCATGCGGTCGGCCTGTGAAACATTCCAGGGATTCATGTTGCGTTCCATACCCTTGAAGGCGGTTTCCAATTGCTTGGGGAACGTGCTGTCCATCATCGACAGGTTCCTGCGGATGTCCAAAATATCGCGCATCGGTTCATTGCCGACCGGGCAGATATCCACACACGCGCCGCAGGAGGTGCAGGCCCAGACCGCTTCCTCGGAGATCAATTCGATCATACCGACATCGGTTGTGCCGCCGTTGTTGAAGTGATAGCGCTTGTTGATCTCCAGCGCGGCGGGCGACAGCAGCTTGCCTGTGTTGTACTCGGGGCAAACTTCCTGACAGCGGAAGCACATGATACAGGCGTAGCTGTCCATGATCTGCTCCCAGCCAAGGTCTTTCATTTTTGCTGCGCCAAATTGTTCAATGGTCTGATCTTCAAGATTGATGTAACTCAACTGCCCGATGGATTTTCGTGCAGGTTTTACTGCAAAATTGATCGGCGCAAAAAATACGTGAATGTGTTTTGAATACGGGAAATACGGGAGGAATGCGACCACCGCGCCGATGGACAACCAGAACGCGATATGTTCCCCCGCGAGCAAAACATTCGGATCCACGCCCTCCCATAGTTTGGATACCGCCGAGATACTTGGCTGCCACGGATCGATCTCGCCCAATTGCGCCAACGAAAAGGATTCGCCCAGAAAGCGCATCAGGTTATGAATGAAAATAAAGGTGGCCACGATCGCAGAGTCGCGCAGGATGCCGAACCTGGCCTTTGCGTGCAGCAGGGTCGTATCTCGTGTGGACAGGGTCGCGGGCCGCAGGATAAAGCGGCGGATCGCCAGCGCAACGATACCGATGATGATCAGCACGTTGACTATATCCGCGAGCAGCCGGTAAAGCTCCCCGAATAAACCCGTGTGCTCCAGGAGTTTGAATCCGGTGAAGGCATAGATCAGATCGCCAAGGTTGATCAGCAGGAAGGAGAGGAATCCCCAGCCGACAAGCCCGTGCAAAATGCTCGTCCACAACCTGAAACGAAAAACGGGCTGGAACAATCCCACTTTGAGGATGAGTTCCCAGACCCGTTTGTAAGCCAGTGACCAGTCCAGCTTCCCCAGCCCACTGTTGATGTGTCCCATAATGCGGGCAAAACCGCGATAGGTATAGTATAACGATACGAGTGTTGCAAGGACAAACAATACTTTCTCAACAGATGTAAGCATGGCATCTCCCGTAGTGTGGATTTAACTTTGTTAAGTTTAGCACAAATCAGGGGAGAATAAAAAGTCAGCAGGATGAACAATGATTGTATAATTCCACCATGACTGATTATAAATTCTTCCATCCAACCGAGATCCGTTACGGGGATCTGGACCCGCAGGGACATGTCAACAACGCGAAATACCTGACCTACTTCGAGCAGGCGCGCGTTCATTATTTGATCCAGCTCGAACTTTTCAGCAGGGATCAATCTTTCATGGAGATCGGCGTGGTCATCGCCGATATTCACATTGCCTACCACGCGGCCACTCATTATGACGATAACATCAAGGTCGGGGTCAAAACCGCCAGGATCGGCGGCAAGTCACTGACAGTGGAACAGTGCGTGATGGATGCCGACACGGGGAAGATCAAGGCATCCGGGACAGTAGTGATGGTCACGTACGATTATAAGGATTTAAAATCCATCCCTGTACCTGATGAATGGAAAACCAAGATCCGTGAGTTTGAACGTTAATCGTTAAACTATTCTGGAGAAACCCATGTCCCTGCCAAACATCGACGAAAAATATTTCACAACCTTTCTGGTTGACCTGCTTAACACCCCATCACCCACCGGATTTTCGGAACCCGCAATTGAATTTGTGGAAAAGGAATTATCAAACTTCAAACAACTGCAGCTCTCGCGCACCCGAAAAGGTGCTCTGGTTGCCCGGTGGGAAGTCAAAAGCGGGCTGCCTCCTGTCGCCTTAACCGCCCATGCCGACACGCTTGGCGCAGTGGTAAAGGAGATCAAATCCAATGGGCGTTTAAAGTTGAGCCGCATCGGCGGGCTGCAATGGAATACCGTTGAAACCGAAGGCGTGTGGGTCATCGCCTCGAAAGGCGAAAAGATCCGCGGTTCGCTTCTGATAGATACGGCTTCAGGTCATATTTACAGCGCGGGGGCTGGCGAAACCCAGCGCAACGACGAACATATGGAAGTCAGGCTCGATGTACGCACAACCTCTGAAAAAGAAACCCGCGCACTCGGGATCGGCATTGGCGATTGCGTTGCATTCGATCCGCGGGTTGAGATCACCAATGGATTCATCCGCTCCCGCTTCCTCGATGACAAAGCTTGCGTAGCCAATCTCGTCACGGCGATTAAAACCATGACGGATGCGGGTCAAAGTCCGGCACGAACGGTATATTTTCATATCTCCAATTACGAGGAGGTTGGGCACGGTGCGGCGGCAGGCATCCCGGCCGAAGTTGTGGAGTTGGTCTCAGTGGATATGGCTGTCGTCGGCAGCGGGCAGGAGTCGGATGAATTCCACGCGACCCTGTGCACCAAAGACAGCGGTGGTCCGTATCACGAAGGGCTGAACAAAAAGATGCGTGCGATCGCGGAACAGTACAATATCCCGTACAAAACGGATGTATATCCGTTCTATGGCTCGGACGGCGAATCATTCTGGCGTGCGGGCGGCGACGTGGCACTCTCGCTCATTGGACCAGGCATTGACGCTTCCCACAATTACGAGCGCGCCCACATGGATGGATTGAACGCCACTACCAATTGGGTGATGGCTTATCTTTTGCAGGAGTAAAGGACATGAAACTTGACGCAGCGCTTCCCATCGTTCAATTAAAGGCCATCCCTGCCATCGCAAAAGCCGCGCAGGAAATTGGATTTGACGCATTATGGACCCAGGAAACCCAGCATGATCCCTTCCTGCCCTGCACGTTGATCGCTGAACATTCAGAGACCATGCGCTTTGGGACAGCCATCGCCGTCTCGTTCTCCCGCTCACCTGCCAACCTCGCCTACACTGCCTGGGACTTGTCTGCGCAATCAGGCGGAAGATTCATTCTGGGCTTGGGCACCCAGGTCAAAGCCCACATCGAGCGCAGGTTTGGCATGACCTGGCCCGAGTCTGTCACCGGGCAATTGCGCGAACAGATCCAGGTCATCCGCGCATTCTGGGATACATGGCAAAACGGTGCAAAATTAAATTTCCGCGGTGAGTATTACAAAGCCACATTGATGTCGCCCTTCTTTAACCCGGGCGCAATTGAACACCCGAACATCCCGATCTATATTGCCGGCGTCAACACAGGGCTTGCCAGGCTGGCGGGCGAACTTTGCGAGGGATTTCACGCGCACCCGTTCAACAGCCCGCGCTATATGAGTGAGGTGATCCTGCCCGCTTTGGAGGAAGGCCTGCAGAAGAATGGAAAGACCCGCAGGGACATGACTGTTTCGATGACCCCCTTCGTGGCGACATCTCCCGAGGAAGAATCCTTCGCGCGCATGCAGATCGCGTTCTACGCGTCCACGCCGTCCTATCTATCTGTGATGGACCTGTACGGTTGGGCTGAAACCGCGCAAAAATTATCGGGCTATGCCGCCAAGGGTGAGTGGGCCGAGATGCCCATGCTCATCACGGATGAAATGCTGAATGAATTTTGCCTCGTCACCACACAGGAAAATCTGACAAAAGATCTGAAGCAGCGCTATGACGGCATTGCAGACCGGCTGACGCTGTACACCCCCTTTGTCCCGAATGAGAAGGATGTATGGTGGAAAGAGATCGCAAGCGCGTTCCATTAACTACACTGGCATTCCCTTGGCTCCGTTCCCATAAAAAACATATGAGCACAATCTCCAGCCGCCTCTACGCAGTTGAAAAAGATTTCCAAATCATGCTTGACCTGATTCCCGCCAGCCATGCCAATGACATTCCGGGCAAAGTGGATATTGAAGAAAATCTGGCAGTTGCAGAAATTCGCGCCAATACGAAACTGTGGTTTTACGGCAGTCAGCCCATCGGCTGGGCCTACGTGGATGGTTCGCACAATTTATATTGGGAACTTGAAAGGCAGTATACAGAACCGGTCGGCGCGGAGATGGTCGCATGGGGAGCGGCTTGCATACGCAGGACCCTCGCGGCAGGCGAGACTTCCACATTGGATGCAAGCTGCCGGAATGATGATCAGGAACGGCTGGATTTCATCCGCCGGCATGGTTTCCGCCAGACAGAAAACATCACGCTTCACATGCAGCGGGATCTTTCCAGTCCCATCCCCAACCCTGTACTGCCTACGGGATTTCAAATCCGCCCGGTGAAAGGGATCGAAGAAGCAGAGGCCATTGCCAGCATGCACCGTGCCGCGTTTGGGACGGAGTACATGACGACGGAAAACCGCCTGATCATCATGAACTCCAGCGAATACGACCCTTCGCTTGATCTGGTTGCCATCGCGCCTGATGGAATGCTCGCCGCCTACTGCACCTGCTTAACAGGGTTAGGCGGACGCGGCACTACCGACCCGGTCGCCGTGCATCCCGCGTATCAGCGCAAGGGGCTCTCCAGGGCACTGCTGCTTAAGGGAATGCACCTGCTCAAAGAGCGCGGTGTGGCGTCTGCACATTTGGGCACCAGCGGGGACAATGTTGCCATGCAACGATCCGCTGAATCAGCGGGCTTCTTTTTGGAACACAAGGTAATTTGGTTTGAAAAAGAGATCCAGAATTAAGGTTCCCCTATTTCACCATTCCGGCAGCTATTTTCTTGTCCCATTCCAGGCCGCGAATTAGGTTTTCTGATCTTCACCGCAGTCCAGGCCGGGATATCATAGGGTCTGCCGGTTGCGTCCGGTCTGTTTTGAGCAATACATTGCCTTGTCAGCCTTGATCGT
>CAYLOW010000199.1:6558-7961 GCA_964385315.1 uncultured Anaerolinea sp. | reverse complement strand
TGTTATCCACCCGAAGACCCGGTCTGTGGATCATCGCACTCCGCCCTAATTCCCTATTGGGCAGCTCGTTTGGGAAAGGATACGCTAGTGGCCAAAACACTTTCAAAGCGTGGTGGAACACTGTACTGTCAAAATTGTAGTGACCGGGTAAAGATCTCAGGAAAAGGTGTGCTCTATCTTGAAGGTGAGATCCGGATAAAGTAGTGAGCGAAAAGAATTATCGAGGCAATGATGTCAGAGCTAGAAACTACGATGATTATCCGAGAGGTAGAACAGTTAGAAGAATATCTTCTGCTGACACGTCGCTTCTTGCATGAGAACCCTGAAATAGATGCCCAGGAGGTTCAGACATCAGCTTTTTGCCGCCATGAATTAGACAAGCTGGGACTGACTCCACAAATGGTCTCAGAAAATGGCTTCTTTGCGATTATAGATTCTGGGAATCCGGGGAAAAATCTTGTTCTAAGAGCCGATATGGATGGGTTGGCACTGAACGAGAGTGAAACCAACCTAACCAAGAAAAAGCTTGCTGTTTCAAAGATTCCAGGGAGGTGCCACGCTTGTGGGCATGATGGACATATGGCGATGCTCTTGGGAGTAGCAAAGATCCTCTGTCGTCATATTAAGGAATTCTCTGGAAGAATTATCTTGGTATTTGAATCTGGTGAGGAAACATTCTGCACGACAAAACAGATCTGCACAATGCTGAAAAGGGAAAAGGCAGATGCTATCTGGGCCATCCATCTCAATAATAGTATGCCACAAGGTACGATATCTGTAGATGCCGGCCCACGCACGACGGGTCTTTTTGAGTTTGATTACACAATTACTGGCCAGGGTGGGCATAGCTCCCGCCCCGACCAAAGTGTCAATCCTATTTTTGCTGCTGCAGCGATACTTAGTGCATTTGGGAGTGTAGTTCCTCTAAACCTTAATCCTTTGGATATGGGCGTAGTTACCCCTTGCATTGTTCGATCCGGCGATGCCCGGAATGTTATTCCTGAGAGCTGCGTTATCGCCGGGAGCGGTAGGTTCCTAAAAAAAGAGGACTATCTGCAACTCAATTCGAAACTTGATTGTTTAGCGGATGGGATTGCCCGTTCATATGGCTGCACTTGCAAAAGAACACATGGATATGATTTGGCAAACGGCGCCCTACCAGTAATCAACGATCAACTGCTGAGCGACATAGCAAAGACTGCAATTCTAAAAATTCAGCCTGAAGCAAATTACCACCAAGCTCCTTGGATGGCGTCTGAAACCTTTGGCGACTATGGGGAAGTACTCCCTTCCATCCTGGCTTTTCTTGGAATCGCCAATCTCTCTCAGGGCTTTGGAGCACCTCACCACAACGGCAATTTCGATTTTGACGAAAAGGTACTCGAGATTGGCGTTAAAGCAAC
>CAYLOW010000199.1:0-6458 GCA_964385315.1 uncultured Anaerolinea sp. | reverse complement strand
ACAACGGCAATTTCGATTTTGACGAAAAGGTACTCGAGATTGGCGTTAAAGCAACGGTTCAGTTCGCTGTGGACTATTTGAACTCATCTCTACCGCAAAGGATGCCTGCCTCGACCGTAGCTAATTCTGAGGAGGTGCCTATGATTGTTCTATAGAAATGTAAGGTTTCCAAGAAACAGGAAATGCCCCACAAGTTCATATATAAAAAAGGAGAAAACGAAATGGAAACCAGTGTTACAAAACCAAAGTTTGAATTTACTACAGCGACTTTAAAAGCTTGGATTTTTGGTTCAGGTGAGTTTGGGCGCTATGCGATTAACGCATTGGCTGTCACCTATGTAGTTTATTACTTCACAAATGTCTATGGTATTTCTCCGGCAGCCGCTGGTACTATCGTTTTGCTATCCCAGATTCTCGGAGCTGCCTGGAATTTTGTTTTTGGTATATTGATCGACAGAGTAAGAACTAAAGCTGGAAAGGCAAGACCATTTATTTTAGGGTTGCCGATTCTGATAACCGTACTCTTGCTTGGCTTATACACTATCCCATTTGAAGGCGAAACAGCAAAAGTTGTCTGGGGTGGCATAATGTATCTAGGGGTTGCCCTCGGTATTGGAACTCTCGCTGTTTCCTATTCTGTACTTGTGCAGCTCTGCGCCAGAACGAATGAACAGAGATTGACGCTTGGAAATTCAAGAGCCTTCTTTACCATTGCAACATACATCATTTTCAATGGTGGAATGTTAGTTTTCGTGGATGCGCTTGGTGGCAAGGATAATCCATTGTTGGGATTCAGGTATGTCGCACTCATTGCAGGTGTGTTAACAATCCTACTCAACATACTTGTCTACTTCGTGACGAAAGAACTTCCAGATGAAGAAGCGAAAGAGAAAAATAGTCAAACATCAATTTTCAAGATGTTCAAAGAGCAGATTTTAGGAGTGTTTGCTTCTGAATATTCCGTAAAATTCTTACTCTCTTACTTCGTATACTATATCTATATCACCGTACAATATAGCGCGTGTGTATATTTCTTCATCTACCAGGCGAAAAAACCTGAATTAATTGGCCCCTTTTTCTTTGCGACCAATTTCGTCACCTATATTCTGATTCCATTTATCCATCCATGGCTGAAGAAGATGAAACTTAGTACCTTCGGTGTTCTCTTCTGCGGTTTTGGGGTAGTGGCGGAATTGTTTAGAGTCTTCACAGGCGACACTTCAATCATCGTTTTCTTCATATTGATTTTCCTTGTCAGTGTGTCTGAAAACTTGTATTTCCTCGTCTTTCCAGTATTGGTTTCAAATTCTTCGGATTATGCAAATTACAAAACTGGTAAGAAAGCGTCCGGCGGAAATATCATTGGCGCAGGATATATGGTAGCAACCATTGCAAGTGGTCTTGGCGCAGCTGGACTTGGTTACATTTTGCAATGGGCAGGATATGTAAAAGGTATGAAAGAAACCACCCCTCAACTCTTGACTGGCATAAATATCTTATTCATATGGATCCCATTAACCTGCTGGCTGTTGATCGGTGTTATCTTCCAATCCTGGAAAAAGCAAAATGCTGAGCTGGACGAGTTCCGCAAGAATGACCCGAATTATGCTGCCGGGGCAACTGACTAACGCCGGAACAAAGATGATGAAATCATGAGTTGTTGAATTGGTAGAACAAGCGCCTTTTACCAAGACAGAGTTGAATGTGCATTGATAGTAGAAAAATTAAAGAATGCTTTCTTATTTGGAGATAATCGCATGTACGATGTCTTAATAAAAGGTGGAATTGTTGTGGATGGGTCTGGAGGACCACGTTATGAATCTGACGTGGCCCTCCAGGGCCATCAGATCGTCAAGATCGGCCAGGTTTCGTGTGACGATGCAAAACAAGTCATTAACGCTCAGGGCAAAATTGTTGCGCCAGGGTTCATTGACCATCATTCTCACTCAGATTGGGTAATCTTGATGGGCTACGACGGAGCCAATGTTTTGGAGCAGGGCATAACCACGGAAATTTGTGGGAACTGTGGTCTTTCACTTGTGCCTTATATGCCGGCGGATTTTGACGAAGGGATCAAGATTCCGTTAGAGCGGCGTGAACGCATTGAAAAAGCAGGTGGAAGTGTCCAGTCTGTCATTGCTGAATTGGAGAATTCTCCCATTCCAGTGAATATTGCAATGTACATAGGGCAAGGAAATGTCCGTGGCAGGGTCATGGGGTATTCAGACCGTCAACCCACCAACTCTCAGATGAGTGAAATGAAGTCACTGGTTCAGGAGGGGATGGAAGCAGGTGCCTTGGGACTTTCCACCGGTCTGATCTACCCACCTGGTATCTACACATCAAGAGAAGAAATCGAATCACTCTGTAAGGTAGTGGCTGATTTTCAAGGATCCTATACGAGCCATATGCGCAGTGAGGGTGATAATGTAGTAGAAGCAGTACAAGAGACATTAGATCTTGGAAAAACATGCGGCATTCCAGTTACCATATCTCATCATAAAGTCGTTGGAGCACTAAATGAGGGAAAGTCCAGGCAAACACTGGCTCTAGTTGATGAAGCAGTAAATAATGGGCAGATTGTTTTTGTTGATCAATATCCTTATGAGGGTGCGGGAGCAAGTCTATTAATGGTCATACCGCCAATGTTTGCTACAGAAGGACCAGCGGTGCTGTTAAACAAACTGAAAGACCCTACCTTCCGTAATCAGTTGTCCGGAGTACTGGCCAAGCCTGGCAAAGGATATACAAATCTGCTTTACGAGACTACCCCTGAGCGGTTATTGATCTGTGGATTGAACTCACATCCTGAGCTAGATGGATTGAGCCTACATATGATCTCGCAAAAACTTGGGAAAGATCTATACGAGACTTTGTTTGATATTTTATGTGAGAATTCAGAAGCTCAGGCAATTTTTCTTTCGAATTGCTTGTCGGACATGGAAGCGATTATGCGTCATCCTCTGACAATGCCAGGAATAGATGGCATGCAAAGTGAGAATAAGAATCCCCAAGACCACCCGCGAGTGAATGCCACCTTTCCAAAAATTATTGGCACATACTGCCGTGACTATGGTTTCTTCCCTCTTGAAGAATGTATCAGAAAAATGACCAGTTTACCGGCCCGGGCCTGTAATTTTCGCTCCAAAGGAATTCTCCTCGAGGGCAAAGATGCGGATATCACAATTTTTGATTATGATCGCATAAATGGTCCCGCTACATATGGGAAGGCAGATCTTCCTAATGAAGGGATCGAGTATGTAATTGTAAATGGGATAATCGCCGTTGAGAACGGCAAAATTACAAAGCAACGCGCCGGGAAATTTCTCAGAAGAATGTAGCCAAATGAAATTGAAAGCACTAGCAGCAATATTATTCTTAGGCACCTTATGGGGTACCAGTATTCTAGCCGTTCGCTTCATGGTGAATGGAACAACACACCCTTTCACTTTTTCCGCTATGCGTCTCATCGGCGCAGCGAGTTTGTATCTTCTCGTGGGCTTGCTTCGTATCGGAGGCAAGCATTTTCCGACCGGTTATCGTTTATGGAAGTTCGGCATTCTTATGGGGGTGGCAGACTCGGCAATATTTGTTTTATTCGCAACTTCGATAAGCTATCTATCTAGTGGTGTAGCTTCGATCATGCCAACTTTAACACCGGTTATAACCGTGTTATTAGCCCACCTAATCCTCAAGGATGAGCGTTTGAATTTCTGGAAAGCCATTGGTATTGCTTCATCATTCTCGGGCGTTCTGTTGATGGCTGCTCTTCGAGAAAGCGGATTACCAAACACTGCCTTGGCAAATCCATTAGGATATATTTTGGGAATTGGAGGTGCCACCCTTACTGCATTTATGACAGTACTTGCTCGTAGAAAGATGATTCACTTTGAGGCCTTTTCCCTGACCAGTGTTCGCTTTTTTGTTGCAGCCGTGGTTACAACCATCTTTGCCAGTTTAACCGTAGGGATGAATTTCGATCACTTTACTACGCAGGAATATCTGATCCTGGGCTATTCGAGTGTTATCTTTTTTGTGGGCTTCTTTGTGGCCTTTAAGGTAATTCAGAATTTTGGAGCTACTGTCAATGCCTTGTCAGAATATATAACTCCTATCGTCGCGACGACAGGAGGGGTAATCTTATTCGGAGAACATATTACGCACGGAATGTTAGCTGGGTTGGCGATGATTGCTTTTGGATTAGTTCTAATTAATCGGAATGTAGGGTTGGAGAAAACCACTTATATTCCTCTGGCCGAAGGCAGCCTGACTGATCTTGTCTCTGTCAATGAAAGCGGAAATGACAAAAATTAAATTTGCGTTTAAAACCCTAGAAATAAAACTTGAGTTACGCCCGAGTTGCAACCCGAATTTTGTGATGTGTTTCTCTGGGCGAGCGAACTAGCTGAATAAATGTAACGGTACCATCGTCGTCTTGTGAATAAAATTTCGGAAGTGGAATTTGTCAGCCCAAGAGACCAATTTGATTCGAAAGGTTTCGAGCAGTATTGGTGATTATTTCTTTAAGATTTCGTTTTTCCTCCAACATTCTCGGTGTAGGTCCAGATACGCTAATTGCTGCTACCGCTATCTGGCTGGAATCGAATATTGGTGCAGCATAACAGGTAAAACCAAGCTCATCCTCATCGCGACTTAGGCAATAACCAGATTGACGAATTTCCAACAAGTATCTGCGAAGAGTTTCGATATCAGTAACCGTAAATGGAGTCAAAGATACTAGTTTAATGTTTTTTAGGTATTCCTCAATAAATTCATCAGATTTATAAGCGAGTAAAACTTTACCTGTAGCTGTTGTATAGCATTCTTTAAGCATTCCAATGTAAGAATCCATACTAACCGAGGTAGATGCGGACACTTTATCTACATAGCGAACAAGGTTATTTTCATCCCAAATAACAAGGTGAGCAGCTTCACCAGTAACTGCAGAAAGTTTTTCCAAAAGCGGATGTGCAATTCGTGTTATTTCAAGCCTGAGCAATACCTTTGAACCCAGATAGGAGAATTTCATCGCCAGGCGATAGCGATTATTAGCGCTTTTTTTGACAAAATCGTTAATTTCAAGCGTTGCCAACAACCGAAACGCTGTACTTTTCCCAATGCTCAAAGCCTGCGATATAGCCGTTACATTCATTTCATCGTATATCCCTAATAGATCAATGATCTTTAAGGCGTTTGTTACAGATTGTAATGTGTACTTATTATCATTAATGGAAGTTTCTTTCATACGAATTCCTTTTTATTAGCATAATCTTCTTGTAGCCCTTAGAAAACAAAGAAATTGTCAAGCTTGCGGCTTCTCGTAATTGTAATATGTGTTATGCTATAATGCAAGCGATATTCTTGTATATGAACTGTAAAATCCGCTGAGAGGACTATTTGTATGGATATTTTTTACTCTGAAGAACATATTCTGCATCCTTACGGCTTGCCAAAGAATCCAACAGGCTTAAATGACCGATTGATCGAATGTCCAGAACGAGCATTTTCAATTTTAAGAGCTTTACAAAATACTTCTTGGGCAAAAATTCAAAAGCCTAATGACTTTGGCCTTTCTCCAATTCTTAAAGTACACACACCACAATATGTAGACTACCTAAAAAGCGCTTATGAGCTATATAAGTGCTGTTCCGAAGAGGAAAACGTGGCTTTTATGCCTTACACTCCTGGAATTCCACCAGAAGATTTAAATCATGTCAATATTCCAGAGGTAGATGGATTTTTTATTACTAACTTGCATTATGCAATACATCCGCAAACCTTTGTTGCTGCTCTTGAAGCCGCCCAATGTTGTCTTTCTGCAGCAAATACCTTAATAAATGGTAGTAGAGTAGCGTTTGGCCTAAGTCGTCCTCCAGGCCATCATGCTGGGAAAAATGTCTGTGGGGGGTTTTGTTACTTGAATAATGCAGCAATTGCTGCGCAGTGGCTGTCTCAATATGGGAAGGTTACCATTCTTGATATCGACTATCACGCTGGGAATGGCACTCAGGCGATATTTTATGATCGCAATGATGTATTTACAATATCAATCCATGCAGATCCTGATCGAACATGGCCAAAAAGCGCCGGACATCTTGATGAAATTGGAACTGGACCTGGCAGAAGTTATCATCGCAATTATATATTGCCAGAAGGAACCGATGATGAACTATATTTAAAGACACTCGAAGATGTATCCGATCAGATAACCCACTATAGTCCTGATTTCATGGTTATCTCAGCCGGCTTTGACACATATATTCATGATCCACTTTGTGATTTTCGAGTAACTAATGATGGATTTCGGCGTATTGGCCATGCCTTATCGAATTTAAACATCCCAACAGCAATAGTACTTGAGGGTGGATACAATGCCGAAGACTTGGGAGAAAACGTAGTTGCTCTTTTAGAACCTTTTCAGAAGTAATTACCTGAATCAAAAGCCCCAAGTCGAAGGC
>CAYLOW010000198.1:0-7964 GCA_964385315.1 uncultured Anaerolinea sp. | reverse complement strand
CAATAAGCATACTATATGTCAAATAGATCTGCCTTGCGCTTGAACGGATCATCCACTGGCGGATAGGCACGCATGTAGTCTTCCTTCTCGCCGAAAAAGCTGATGACAAACCCCATCAAGCCGCGCCGCATTTGCATGCTGCCCTGCGAGACATGGCACTCGCCCGCCTTACGCTTTGCATCCGCAACGGAACGGACGTTCAGGCGCACATGCACCGGGAAACTGACCTCGGCAAGTTCCTTTATGTTAATGTCGCCATTTTTCCCGAATTTCGTGGGGTCTTTGCCAAAGAGCGGCATCAACCGGACAGCGGTCCTAAGCAAACCTTTTGAGAAAACTTGAAAATATAGCGCCAGTGGTTTAAAAGGTTCTCCTGCTTCAGGATAGAAGGAAGCGTTGTCAGAATTCGCAAAGGCAAATACAGTTGCCTTATGAATATGAATATGGTCGGGATGTTTGTATCCCCCGATCGGGTCGAAGGTCAACACCACCTCGGGTTTAAGCGTACGAATATACTTAACCACGCGCCCCGCCACCGCTTCAATGGGCGCATTGATCTGCGCGTCGGGATGTTGGTTGGCATCCATGCCGGGCATGCCAGAATCGCGATACCCCAAAAAAAAGACTTCCTTTAAACCCAGCTCCTTTGCCGCATGCTCCAATTCAACAGTGCGCATTTCGGCAATATCCTTGAAGCCGTTCAAATGCGCTTCATCCACCGTGCCCGCCTCGCCGCGTGTGGCACAGATATAATACACATCATAGCCCCTGCTGGCATACAAAGCCAGTGTGCCGCCCAAACCAAACGACTCATCATCGGGATGTGCCAATACTGCCAATAAAGTTTTTGCCATTTTTTACCTCTTTTCCATAGACGTTCAATGAAGACACAAGTTTACCTTATATGATAAAATTTAATTGCGAATAAAAGGATCGAAGAAAATGATAGCTATTCTGTAGTCAACCGGTTCGTTGGGCATCTCCGTCTGTAATGATTCAGCCGAGGCGTGCCCTCGGTTTTCCTTTTAACTACGGAGGCACCATGCTTGGCATTCATAATCTTTCGAAAAATTTTGGCATCCAGCCCATTTTAAAGAATATTAATTTCAATATCAACACAGGGGAACGCATTGGTCTGATTGGCGCGAACGGTTCGGGCAAGACCACGCTCATGCGCATTCTTGCAGGAGTCGATCTGCCGGATTCCGGGGAGGTCATTTCAACACGCGCTAATTTGCGGATAGGATATCTTCCCCAGGGAATGGACTTTACCAGCGGCCAGACACTGCGCGCTGCACTCGGTTTTGATTTCATATTGAAAACAGATCCCGCCTCCGATGTTGAAGCACTCGCTGTTGCTTTATCCCGGGAACCAGACAACGCTGCGATTCAAAATCAATTTAATGAGGCTCTCGCCCGGCTTTCGACTATTGATCTTCGGTCTCAATCCATCCTTGCCCCGCTTGGGCTTTCTCATCTGCCCTTCGACACACCAATTTTCCATCTCAGTGGCGGCAAAAAAACCCGCCTAATGTTGGCCCGTGTCTTGCTCGAAGAACCCCACCTGTTATTGCTCGACGAACCCACCAACCATCTCGACATCGAAATGCTTGAATGGCTGGAAGGCTGGCTCAATCATTTTCAAGGTGCTGTATTGATCATCTCACACGACCGTGTATTCCTGGACAACACGGTTACATCCATTCTCGAAATGGACCTGGCAACCCACACCACAAAAGCCTATGCGGGCAATTATAGTGACTACACTCATTTCAAACTCGCAGAACACGAAAAGCAATCCCAGGCGTATCAGGACCAGCGGGATCAGGTCGCGCAGCTCCGCAGTGCAGCAGGCCGCATCCGGGGTTTAACACATATGAAAAAAGGCGGCAAAGCTGATGGCGGGGATAAACTCGCGAAGGGCTTTTTCGGCAATCGGGCCACAAAAAATGTTGCGGGGCGTGCCAGGCATCTCGAAGCCCGAATCGAACACATCCTGACGGATGAGAAGATTGATAAGCCGCGTACTTCCTGGAAAATGAAACTGGACTTTGGCGCACCCAATCATCAATCGAAAGATGTGCTGGTCACAGAATCCCTCTCGATCGGCTACTCGCCAGACATCCCCCTGCTTGAAGACATAAACCTGTTCATCCGGGCAGGTCAACGTATTGTTTTGACTGGCCCGAATGGCGCGGGTAAAACCTCCTTCATCCGCACCATCGTCGGGGCAATGTCCCCGCTCTCAGGCACATTCCGTCTGGGCGGAGCAACAAAACTCGGGTACATGGCCCAGGAACAGGAATTGCTCAACCCAAATTTTAGTCCCCTGCAAACCATACAATCGGTTGCCCCCTTCAACGAGACGGAGGCGCGCAACTTCCTACATTACTTCCTCTTCAAAGGCGACATTGCTTTGCGTCCCTCGCTGGAACTTTCCTTTGGAGAACGTGCGCGCCTGCAGCTTGGGACTCTGGTTGCACAAGGATGTACATTCCTCCTTTTGGATGAGCCCATCAACCATCTCGATATTCCGTCACGTGAGCGGTTTGAGGAGGCACTCGAAAATTTTATAGGCACGATCCTCGCGGTGGTGCATGACAGAAGTTTCATCGAAAAATTCGCGACACATATTTGGGTTGCGAAAGATGGAAGAATAAACAGGTGACCATTGCGCATTTGGCGAATGGGATTCCCTGATTTATTAAACCCTCATATCCCCACAATAAGCATTCGATGTTTTATCGGCGAAGCGCTGAACACTATTTTATTTACAAAAACCTATATCTATCAAAAAAAATAGCGCAGTTTGGACTGCACTATTCATCGAGTGGGTATAAAACATCTTAATTTTAAAAATCAATCGATACCCCAACAACAGGGGATGCTGATGGATCCTTAACAAAACCTTTTACTTTAGGCAACTACACGGATGGCGACCAGGGTTACATCGTCATCCTGCTTTGAGCCGTCCTGATAATTTACCAGCGTTCCAAGCAGATGATCGCAGACTTGTTGGGCATTAATGCTGGACAAGCCGCTCAAGGTGGTTTTTATGCGTTCCAGGCCAAAAGCCTCTCCCTGCGTATCCCGGCAGTCGGTCATGCCGTCTGTGAACAACAGCAATGTCGAACCGGGAGGCAGAGTAATCGTCCGCTCATCGAGAGTAACCGTATCCCATAGCCCAAGCGCCATGCCCGGGCCATGGGGAATGCGCTCTACCATCCCGTCGGAATGTAGCAGCAGGGGCGGTTCATGGCCTGCGCGCGCATAACTAAACACTCGTGTTTTCAGGTCAAGAATACCGTATAACACCGTGACAAACTGTGTCGATTTTTGCAAACGGGTGATGTGACGGTTAACCACTTGAAGCGCTTCCCCGGCATCCATACCGGTATCCGCCTCAGCCATGATGAGCGCATGCGCGCGTGCCATAAAAATTGCCGAGGGAACGCCCTTATCGGCTACGTCACCGATCAGAACGCCCACCTTGCCATCTTTGAGAAGAAAGATATCGTACAAATCGCCGCCCACCTGACGGGCAGGGATGATGCACGCGCCGAAGTCAAAATCATCCACCACAGGCAGTTCATCAGGCAGAATACTAAGTTGAATATCTGCCGCGACTTGCAGTTCGCGTTCAAGGCGTTCCTTCTCGATCAATTGTGCCTGCGCTTCTTTAAGTTCATCGTAGGCAGTTTGCAGCTGCCTGTTTTTCTCGGTCAAGTCACGGAAAGTTTGAGTATTTGCTGCGTCAAGCCGCTGGCTTAAGACCCGCACCATTGCATGGGAGAGTTGGGGATATTTTTTTGTCAGGTCCAAAAATTGAAGACGGCTCATGGAGAGCAGGGTGGAGGCTCCACGTGCTCGCAGGCTTGCCGTGCGGTGCCCGCCAGGCAGGATCAGGCTCATTTCACCGAAATACTCCCCCGCGTTCAACACATTCAACAGCATCTCTTCTGTTTTCCCCTCCGCCATCAGTACTTCAAGTTCCCCCCGCATGACCATATAAAAGTGATCCCCGGGATCACCTTCACGAAAAAGGATTTCCCTATCAGCCAGCTCTTTAACATCCAGGGTCGAAAGGATACTATCCAATTCCTCGTGGGGAAGGTCGGCAAACAATGGAATTTTCGAAAGCAAATTGATGGGCATATTAAGACCTGTGAGTTAGATTCACAACTTCCTTACCGGCCAGTTTATCCTGGATGCGTTGTGTGACCAGTTCCAAATGTCCAGGCTGGTTAACAAAATCCAGGTCATCCGTCTGAATGGTAAGGACGGGGCAAAGGTCAAAGGCGCCAAGCCACTCATTGTAAAAGGAATCAAGCAGGGCAAGATAATCAGGCGAAATACCTGTTTCCATATTACGCGCACGCCTGCGGATGCGGTCCATCAAAACTGAAACAGGCGCTTTGAGGTAGATCAACAGATCAGGGCGGGGCAGCCCGTTTACAACGACCTCAAATAAACGACGGTATGCCAGGTAATCACGCTCGCCCAAATTACCCATGTGGTGTAAGGCGCGGGCGAAAATATGGGCGTCTTCATAAATGCTTCTGTCAAGAATGGCGGAACGCGCGTCACGCGATGCTTCAAGATATTGGTCTGCGCGGTGACCAAGGAAAAAGATCTGGAGGTGAAAAGACCAGGCGCGCATATCGGAATAAAAATCGGGCAGGTAGGGATTATCAGACACTGACTCATAGCCCATCCACCAGCCAAGACGGGAACCGATCCGCTCGGTAAGGGTAGTTTTCCCGGTGCCTATGTTTCCAGCGACCAAAACTAAATGTTTTGCCATAAGTATTCGTATTTTATCATGAGACGGACTTATGCTTGATCTACAGAATCACTTGCATCAAGATGTGCATAAAAGCAAAGATCAGTATACATCGGGGTTCCAACCCCTGTTTGAACTCACACGGTTTCAAGAGTTCCTTTTCTCTTTGCCTGTATTTCAAACCAGGAAAAAAGAATATATCCAAGCAGACCATACATTAACCCGACGCCGATTTCGCTGATCAACAATGGGGTAATTTCTCCCAGGCTGGCTCCCGCGGCAAGCGCGCGTGAAGCCGCAATTCCGCGGGTAAGGGGCAATATATTGGAAATTACCTGCATCCACGCGGGCAGGGTCGAAATTTGCACATTTGCGCCGGAAAAGATAAGCAGGGAAAAATAAACAAAGTTGTTCACGAACATTACGTTGGCTGTAAGCAAACTCAGGCAGCCCATCAACAAACCCAGTCCACAGGTACTAAAGGTGGTGATCATGATCGTTAAGCCAAGAGCCGGCAGATCGGTATGCGAAAGATCCAATCCCATGAGCAGGACTCCCCAGGTTAAAGCGATCACCACGCCAATGGCGCCATCGATCACATGCATGAAGGCGCGTCCGAAAAAGATCATGAAGCGGTTGGCGGGAGTTCCAAAGAGGTAAGGCAAAGTCCCTGCGTCACGGTCGCCCCCCACGCTCATGGTGACACCGAAGATCCCACTTACCGAAGTGATCTGGATAGCGTTTCCAATGACATAGAAATCTGAGTTGCCCTTTCCCGAGGCATAGGTGCCGAGAAACACGAAGAAGAACATTTGCGCCAATGGCATAAAAATCTTGGAGGCCATGTAGGTAACCGGGCGCAGCCATGCGAACAAAGCCCGATAGGAAAGCAAAGTCCCCTGCCAAAATAACCGGAAGTTTTTACTGATCGTTTTCATGTTCTAATCCACATCCAAAGTCGCATCAACACGCGCCTTATAAAGCATGATCTTGAACAGTCGGCTTGCGATGACAAGATCCATCAGACTAAAAATCAACATCATGCCCCACGCGAAAGCGATCTGGCCAAATGGCATCACGGTTGTTGATGTGCCATGCAGTGCGATTGCAGCCCAATAAGGCGGAAGCAGGTAACTAATGGGAGTCGACCAATTTGGCAGCAGGGCTATGGGAAATAAAAAACCGCACAAAATATAAACGGGGAATTCCATAGCATTTTGCCATTGCTGCACACTGCGATACATCACGAACACAGGCGCAATGGTCAGGCCAAAGCAAATGAACGCGAACATGCTCAAAAATAAGGTGATAAAGAACAGCAGCGGCTGGGTAATCGTAAGCGAATAGCCAAACAGGAATGCTGCCAAAAAATAGGAGACCACCATCGAAAACAGGGACTGGAACACGTTGGCCAGATTTTTCCCAAACACGATCACATCGAACGGGGTCGGCATGCCGACCAGTGATTCAAGGGTGCCTGTCCAACGCTCCACATTGATGCTGTTGCCGGAGACAAAAAGCAGGCTGCTCCACAATCCTGTCAGACCGCTGCCCACCACAACGAACATGGCATAATCCGGGCCTTTCTCCTTGAGCATGAACAATGCCAAAATGGCAATGATCATTGGTTGAAAGACGATCGCAAATAAAACAAAGGCGTCATTCAACTGCATGCGGATCGACATCTCTGCCACAACCAATACCGTCCGCCAATATTTGAACAGATTTCCATAGTTCATGAAGCCCCTCCCACCAGGCGGACATAGGCATCTTCCAGAGTGGGTTCACGCACGATCACCCGTCCTACCCGCTGGCCATCCAATGCCGCCATCACATCCGGCACAGCCCCAGCGCCGCGCTCAGTCTGTATCAGGAGCACTTGCTTTTGTTCACGATCCTCCACGGAAAGAGCATCCACAAAAGGCAGGGCTCGCAATTTTTCGATCACGGCCTCAGGTGCTCCAAAAGTTTCAACTTCCACCACGGAAAGATCAGAAACATGTTTCTTCAATCCACTGGGGGTATCCAACGCGACAACACATCCCTTGTTGATGATGGCAATTCGGTCAGAAAGCGCATCCGCCTCGAACATGTAATGTGTGGTCAACAGGATGGTTTTCTTTTGTGCCTGCAGATCCAGGATCACATTGCGAAATTCACGCGCGCCCACTGGGTCAAGGCCGATGGTCGGCTCATCTAAAAATAATATTTCAGGGTCATGCAAAAGGGTGCGCGCCACATGCAGGCGCTGTTTCATACCACGCGAGTATCCCCCGACGCGCTCATTCCCGCGTCCCTTCAATCCAACCATTTCCATTAAATACGGAATTCGTTTTTTGGAAACATCCGGATCAACACCGTATAAACTTGCAAAATAGCGCAGGTTATCATCACCCGAAAGACGCCAGTACAACCCGCGCTCGCCTCCGAAGATAAAACCGATCCGCTTCCTGACTTCATTTGCCTGCTTTACTACATCAAATCCTCCCACACGGGCAGACCCAAGGGAAGGGATTAACAGCGTTGTTAACATTTTTACAGTAGTGGTCTTGCCGGCCCCATTCGGTCCCAGCAGCCCGAACAACTCACCCTGCTGTACCTCAAATGAAATATCATCCACGGCAAATACTTCCTTAACCGAACGGTTAAAAACACCGATCTGCGCGCGATATATACGGCGTAAATGATCAATTTCTATTGCATTCATTCGCTTCCCTTTTCCAAACACAAGAATATATTAAATGATTGTACACGACCTTAAGCGAAATTTTCAATATGCTGAAATCCCCTATTGTCCCCGGTACCCAGGCAGCCAGTAACTCAATCCAAATGTTTGGGAGTTTTGAGACAATCGAGTAGGGAGCGGCGGCTAGCCGCCCCCTCTCACACCACCGGACATGCGGGTCCGCATCCGGCGGTTCATTGAGAGTAGCACAGATACTTTTGCGCTGGATTTTCTTCTGTCTCGTGCCGAGGACGGCTCGACCCTCTGCACAACTCCCATAGGCTTCACCCATTTCGTTTGCTCAGTAGTGCCTCTATCTGAGGCTTTCGGTCTTCTGTGTTCGTCCTGCGAACTGCTCATCTTACTCATCCTCTCAATGTTCAGCCCTTCCCAGCGGACGTTTACCTAGCTGGTGTCGGGTCGGAGGAGGCGCCCAATCGTCCGGGCTAGCCTCCG
>CAYLOW010000197.1:0-8082 GCA_964385315.1 uncultured Anaerolinea sp. | reverse complement strand
CCGTACATGGGTTTATTTGAGCATGCTTTTGCTCAAATAAACCACAAAAAACTATTTATCTCTTATCTTATGGAGAAGGTGTTCGGGTCGGCACCCATGTGTAAGTCGGGATCGGCGTACGGGATGGCTTCACAGTCGGGGTGGGCGTATCGGTTGGTAAAAAGACCGGGTCACCCTGCCAGGGAAGAAACGCCGCAAACTGTTTAACATCATACGTCCCTTTGATATCGCGGCGCTGCATGGTGAATAAATTTGAATCTCCCTGATCGTACGTAAACCCCAAACTCATTCCGCCGATATATCCCGCAAAGTGGGCATAATCAATCACACCGGAATTGCTTATCCCGAACGGATAGGCAATGGTCAGAACAGGCACCCCCAGCTTCTCCTGCAGGATCTTGCGCGATTCAACCACTTCGTATCTTTGTCTGCTGGGTTCTAGCGATGTCAGGTCGGAGTGGCTGACACTGTGGCTGCCCACCTCCCAGCCCGCGGCTGCCATTTCCTTGATCTGGTCTGCATTCATGTATTGATCCACGCCCATGTAGTTGGCAACGATATACAGCACACCTGTAAATCCATATTTTTTCATGATCGGAAATGCTGTCGTGTAATTATTCAAGTGCCCGTCGTCAAACGTGATCAACAGGGGGCGCGGCGGCAGGTCCGCGCCCTCGGTGATGGCCTTGATCAATAACTCGGTGGTGATGGTTTGGTACCCCCAATCATGCAGGAGTTTCATCTCCTCTTCAAATTTGGCGGGCGGCACATAATACTGGCTGTTGATCGGCGAGATGTCAATGCGATGGTACAGGATGATCGGCACGATCACGGTCTTCGGTCCCTGGCGAACCCAGGTGGCGGTCGGGATGGGCGAAGCCGTATAGGTAGGGGTGATTGTTGGCGTTTGAGATGCGGTGGCGGTGGGCGAAGGCGTAACCGTTACGGTTGAAGTTGAGGTCGGTCCGGCAAACATCCCGGTCCCGCACCCGGACAATAAAATAGACAGCCCCATGATTAAGATGATTATTTTTTTCATTTATTTCCTAGTGATTAAGTTCCCAGATCATGCGCAGCCCGTCAAGCGTGAGCCAGGGCTCAATAAAATTAACAACCTGCGTTTCTTTTGCGATGACTTCCGCCATGCCGCCTGTGGCGATGACTTTCATCCCGCTTCCCAATTCGGACCTGAACCGCGCCACCATGCCTTCGACCATGCTGACATACCCGAACAACAATCCGGATTGCATGGCGTGTGTGGTGTTGCGCCCGATGACAGAGGGCGGGCGTTGCAGGTCGATGCGCGGCAGTTTCGCGGCGTGTGTGAACAGACTTTCAGCGGCCAGGTTTATCCCGGCCGTGATCGCGCCGCCGAGATATTCGCCTTCTTTTGTGATTGCATTGAACGTGGTGGCGGTGCCAAAATCGACCACACAGGCGGGGCCGCCGTATAGTTTCAGCACGGCAACCGCATCGCACACACGGTCTGCGCCAACGGCCTTGGGGTCATCGTAGCGGATTTTGATGCCTGTCTTGACGCCCGCATCCACGACTAGCGGTTCCTTTTTGACATATTCGCGGCAGGCCTGAATCACGCGCCCGGTTAACGGCGGCACAACCGATGCAAGCGAAATGCCGTGAATATCATCCAGGGTTTTGCCCGCATTTTGCAGCAAGCCTAAAAACTGCAAACCGTATTCATCAGGCATGCGGTTGTGGTCTGTGGCGAGACGCCAATGCGCCCCAAGTTGGGCTCCTTCGTAAAGTCCGAGGGTTAGATTGGTATTGCCAACGTCAATGGTGAGAAGCATGCTATACCTGCATTATTCCTGGCCGGGTGAAAAAACTGTTTCGGGGGTCTGGGTCGCTGCCAGCATCAGGAAAATCGCTGCCGGGTATATATGCATAAAGAGCCGGTTCAGGGAATACCCGAGGTGCCATTCCAGATTGTACGGGGTGATCAGATAAACGCCATAATACCCCATAATTTGAACGGCGAGTATCGCAAAGCCGATCAGGACCACCCCCGATGTATCCCTGATGGGGCTTTGAAAAAGCAGGAAGTATGCTCCCAAAACCATGTAAATGCCGATGTTATACCAGCCGCCGCCGTGAAGGAAAAAATCCTTGAATGCGCTGAAGATCAATTGGTGCCGGGAGATATCTGTTATTTTCTGGATGAGCACATCCAGGCTGCCGCTCAGGAATTCGCTGGGCGGCGCGAACTGAAACTTGAAATAGAGAAGCAGGCTCAACGGCACCAGAAGTCCTGCAAGATACAAAAGGAGATCATGAAACGAGCGTTTCCAAAGGCTGGCAAGGAAGAGCACGCCTGTCGAGGCAAATACGAAAAATATGCCTTCGTTTTTTGTCCAGGCGGCCAGTACTGCCATGAACGCGGCAAGTACGATAAAACCTTTGCCCTTCTCACGATAATGAAAAAAAAGAAATACGACAGAGGCAAGTATGTAGAATGCCAATGGCAGATCTGCTGTTTGCCTGGCGCCTTCGCCCAGGTAAAAATAGACCCCGCTTAATAAAATTACACCAAATGCGCCCTGTCCCAGGGATTTAAAACTTGCCAGCGCGCTAAAGCAAAGTCCCAGGGGGGCAAGGAAGAATAACATACCCAGGGAGATCGGCACATACGGAGTATCTTTGTTGAGAATATCCCAGCGCGAGGCATTGTCAAATGCCAAAAGCGGCGGGTAATCTGCGTGGAACATCACGTACAAATCCTTTGAAAAGGCGTCCTGCCAGGTCTCCTGTCCGCGATATATAAACCGCGCAGAGCGGTTGTATATCATCCAGGCGTCCCAATCCCCGTGCGCTTTTTTACGGGAAACGTCGAGGAGACCGGCAAACGAGGATACTGATAATATTACGGCGATCAGCAATAGTGTAATTTGCAGTGCGGTGATATTTAAGCGCGGGGCAGGGATATGCGGTGTCTTTTTATATTTCAGGTATGCCGCTGCCGTGACCGCGAAAAATAAAATGAATTCCACATACAAAAAATACGGGCTTCCAGCGAACAAGACCAGGTATATAAAATATAGCAGGCATGAAATTCCAAGCCCCAGGCCGATTCCCATGGATAATTTGATGACTAGGTCGATCGGAGTGTTTTTGTCTGCCCACAGCAGATGGGAGAGCAATATTCCCGTTAGGATGGGCAGGCTGAATGATAGCAGGGTTAGTATGATCATTTCTTCACCTTGTGAATCAAAAACATGCCGCCCCCGGATGTGGTAAATTCAAAATTGTCTGCGTTTGCCTTGATCCATTTATTAAATGTTTCACGGTCAACATTCAGGATGCCCCACTCCTGGTCCGTTCCACGGATCAGGATCAATGGAGCGACAGAATATTGCGTGAGAATATATTCACCTTCCTCATTATCTGCAGAGAAGACGGTGCCCGGGATATCCTTGCTTGAAATGTAGCCAATAAATCCGTGCTTGATGGGAATGGGGGAAATTAATTTGGTAATCCGCTTATCCCATTCCGCGACAACTGCGGTGTCATTGTCGCGTGAAGTGATGTTTTTTATAAAGGTTCCCATGCCCGATTTGATGGCAAGAATTGTAATAATAATCAGGACGATTCTTTGAAGATATTTTTTCCACATGAGCTGCCTGCCTAGCGAATTTTTTCAATGATATCTGCGACCATGTCATAACGGTGGAACTGCGGCATGAAGTAGACGCCGCCTGCCCAGGACTTGATCTGTTGGATCAGCTCGGCAGCCAGTTCCACGCCGACTTTGATGCTGTTCTCTGTGTCACCTGACTGTTCAACCCGCCTGCGCGCCTCTTCGGGGATGAAGACCCCGGGCACTTCGTTGTGCAAAAAATTGACATGCTTTGCGCTGACCAATGGCAGGATGCCCGCCAGGATCGGCTGGTTCAGTTTGCCATGCTTTGCCTCGTAGGCTTTGATCAGATTCGGACCATCTTCGGGGCGGTAAGTGGGCTGGGTGAGGAAAAAGTCGGCGCCCGCGTTGATCTTGCGATGCAGGTTTTTTACTTCGTTATCCAAGTCCTTCGGGCAGAGATTCAACGCAGCGCCGACGAAGAAATTTGTAGGCTGCCCGATGCTTGTGCCTGAATGATCCAGTCCCATGTTGAAGCCCTGTTTAATAAGTTTGACCAACCCGGACGGAACAAGATCATAATTGTCGGTCGCTTCTGGATAATCTCCAATGGATGTGGGGTCGCCCATCACAACAAATATATTGCGTAATCCGATCGCGTGCGCAGCGAGCAGGTCGCCCTGCACGCGCAGCAGGTTTCGCCCGCGGGTGGGGAAGTGCAGCGTGGTCTCCACGCCGATCTTGCGCTGCACCAGGTCACAAACCGCCCAGGCAGACATTCTCATACGCGCCATGGGACTGTCCGCCACGTTGATCACATCCGCGCCTGCGTCGTGCAGCAGGGATGCGCCCGCCAGTAATTTGTGGGTCGAAAGTCCGCGCGGCGGATCCATCTCGACGCAGATCGAGAATTTTCCCGCGGCCAATTTTTGCGCCAACTGGGTGGGTTGTTCAATATCAGAGGAGTCAATATCGGAAATTTCGGAGGTATCCAAGACTTCGGAGATTTGGACGGGAATGGCCTCAAGAGCCTTTTTCATTGCGGTAATGTGCTGGGGAGTGGTTCCGCAGCAACCGCCGACGATATTTGCACCCGCCTCACGGAAGGAAATTGCGTAATTGCCGAAGTAATCTGCATCGGCGGGATACATGATTCGCCCGCCGACCTGTTCCGGCCAGCCTGCGTTGGGCTTGACCCAGAATTTGCCATCCGGTACGGCGTGCTTCATCTGCTTGAGGATGCGGAGTAATTGGGAGGGTCCTCCCGAACAATTAACTCCGATCACATCCGCGCCTTTTTCATGGAGCTTGCGGGCTACCTTTGCGGGATCATCGCCGAGCAAAGTGCGATCGTCGCGGGTGAATGTCACTGAGGCAATGATGGGCAGGGCGCAGGTTTCCTTCACCGCTTTTATGGCTTCCTGAATTTCATACAGGTCGCTTATGGTTTCGATGACGATCAGATCTGCGCCGGCATCTGCCAGTGCCTTGACCTGCTCGGCGAACGCCATGCGAGCCTCTTCGGGCTTCACGCGCCCATACGGGGCGATACGTACCCCCAATGGGCCGACATCGCCTGCAACCAGGACATTCTCCTTAAAGGATGCCGCCACTGCCCGCCGCGCCAGTTCCACGCCTGCGCGGTTGATCCCGGTCAAATGATCCTGCAAGCCATGTTTGCCAAGCTTGAAACGATTTGCGCCAAAGGTATTGGTGATGATCAACTGCGCGCCCGCTTCGATATATTCGCGGTGGATGTCCGCCACTGCGGCGGGGTTGGTGAGGTTGAGTTCGTCGAAACAGTTGGAATAGCCCACCCCGCGTGCGTGAAGCACGGTCCCCATGGCCCCGTCTGCCAGTAAAGTTTTTAGTGCAAGGATTTCAAATAAATTCATATCAGTTCTCTTTTCTTAATATTGATAAAGGGTCAATGGCAAGGGGTGGCCATCTTTGAAAGGAAACAACCTGTTTAATGCGTTCAAATGCAGCTCGCAAAAAAAGAAACCCCCGGAAAAGACCGTCACCGGAAGGTGTAAACCAAGATGACACGATCTCAAGACGTTTGAAGATCGCTAAGGCTTACACCCGCTTTGGCGAATGCGTTCGTTGATCTCAGCCGCGCTGATCGGTTGGGCCAATGAGGTCTGTAAAACCCGATCCCATAATGTGTATAGGGCCGGGCATAATTCTTTTTGAGTTTTTAAGGTCTGGTCTGTTAATTTTAGGGCAGTGTCTGTTTGCCCAACAATGGCAAATGCCTCAATGAAGGGCAGGTTTTCAACCGGCATGGCCGGGCTAAAGCCGGAATTTTGCGCCCGATTGTATAACTTCACCACCTGTTTCCAGTCTGATTGCTGGCGGGCGAGTTCAGCTTTTTCATAAAAATAACACCAATCATGCGCTGGTTCCTGCCCGAACAGCGTCTCATCCAATACTGGTTGGGGAGCATCTGCTTTAATTTGGCCGGGGTCGGAAAGCGGTATGGCATTCAGTAAAAAATAGCTTGCGCCGGGTACTGTTTCGGCATTTCCATAAACACCATCGAGAACCCGCAGACAACCATCAGCATCCTTGTTGATCACAACACTGTTTGACGTCGAGCTGCTGAATTTTACCGTGCGGTATTGCATCTGGATTGGGGTGTCAGGCTGCAGGGACGGCAGCAGGGGTGAGTTAATTCTGGTCTTCACATACAGCAATGAATACGGGAGTTTGCGATCCGTGATGGAAGGAGCATACATCCAGTTTATAGGGGCAGTGACCTGTAGGTCCGAAACATACTTAAGGGGCAGTTCATAGGTTAACAACACCGTGCCTTCCTTCATTGCGGGTATTCTCCATGCAAGCTGCCAGAAGAATTGCCGCTGGTTTTCCCAGTCACGGCGGAAGGTGTTTGAAACAGAGAATTGATACGCGGTGGATAATCCGATCAGTACGCTCAGGATCAGGATCTTCCGCCTCCCATCTTTTAAGAGCAAAGTTGCGAGCCCGACAATAAAAAGGCTTGCCCCAAGCATGATCGAGACCATAAAACGATCATAGTCAAATTCAAGTTTTAAGGGTAATTCCGCTGCCCAGGAGGGGAGACGGCCGGCAAATATTACGACCAGTCCGATCAGTGCGGCTTGCACCCCCCACCCGTCATTTTGTGTTATTGCTGGCTTTATTGTTCTTGTATCTGTGGCCTGCATAAACATGAAAATGGCGGAAGCTGAAAAAAGAAGGACTGCCAGTGAAATCACCTGGGTGAGTGTCCCATCGATGACTGAAAAGATATTGAAGGTGTTAAGCCATGAAACAAAACCGGAAAGGGAGATCGTTGTCAGTATCTCATTTGCTATTGCAAGGGGAGCGAAGGACAAATTGGAAAGTGCGTTGATCTCATACGAGTTATAGGCCGCTGACCGATGATAGGTGTATGTCCATGCGGCGTTTAATATCCACACAATGAGGTAGGGCAGCCACTGGATTACCGTCTTTCGCAAAACATCTTTTCGCACATTCAGCGTTTCAGCAGCGATCACAGCGATGAGGAAGAAACGAAAAATTTCGAGGCCGAAAAAATATTCGGTTGAGAAAAGCCCCATGGTTTGTAATGCAAGGGCAAGCATTGTTATGCTTTTTTTGCGCCGTTCATTTCGAAGCGCCCAGGCAGTTACGCCGAAAGACGCGATCAGCCATAGCAGGGGGATCAATTCCTGGTTAACGTGGGTGAAGGAAACCCACTGCTGTTGATAACCGGGGTAGATCGTGAACAACAGCACCACCCATAGCGAGTTCAATTTCTGGGTAGGCCAGATCAACCCGAGTGTAAGCCAAAGTTCCAGGGAGAGAAGGAATCGGGTTGCCAATCCAACCAGCTGCCATGTGAAGGGATCTCCCCCGAACAGGGCCGTGGTTACGGTGAAAATAGGTCCAAGAAATGGACGATAGGGACGAAAAGCTTCAATAAACTCAGTGGAGCCGAAAAAACGCAGGAACCAGGCAAATGGCCAGTCATCCCAATAGAATCCCATCCAGGGCGTGAGCAAACCGTATGCCAGCAATACCAGCATGAGGATCATGCCGGGAATTGCAAGTTTTTCCTTTTGCAAGCCATATTCAAATAATTTTTTTAACAACTGAGGGGCTCCCGTATGAATAATGGACTGGCGGTTGATATTCAGTCCATTCCATTATTTTTAAATTTATCCCTCGTGGATATATCCGTTTTTCATGATGAGATATGCTTGTGCGTTCATACTGGGGGAAGTATAAATGCCATGCTTCAAATTCAGATTTTACCACCAATAATTTGGCTCGAAATTTAGGGGGAAGGGTCTGTAAATGAAATTTTCGTAAGGCATTCCCCCTTTTTGTGACGGTGCCCTTTGATTTTTCAGTCATTAACTTAATCTTTAGTTTTCGCTAACATAGAGGGGTGGTAGGAGTAGCTGGGGCGATTTTTGCCATTCGGGCCAGGTGTCCTACGGGTAAATGGGAAGTAG
>CAYLOW010000196.1:0-8093 GCA_964385315.1 uncultured Anaerolinea sp. | reverse complement strand
TCCTGGCTTTCGGGCAACGGACCTGAATATCCCTGAATCCATTTTCAAGGTGACGCTGTAATGGCAGAGCAGATTATTGGCTCCACGCGCACGTTTGTGTTGTCAAAAGGCTTTACGCAGGTCGGCTCACGCTCAGCTTTGATTGGCGAGGATGATACGCGCCGGCTTTTTGCTGAAATGTATGCAGATCCTGATCGCCCTGAGGTGAGACCGCAGGAGGCATACCAAGGCATTCTTTCATCCATGCAGCCGGGTTGGACTCTGCGGTTATTGCAATTATTCTGGCCCGATCCTGAGCCAAGGCTGGAATTTCAAAAACAGGTGCAAGGTTGGAAAACTCCTGACGTTGAAGGGTTGAACATCCTTCATCAGGGATTGCTGCTGGCAATCCAGGAATATCCTTTGCCTTTTGTGCGTCGCACTATATTGGAATTCGTGCTGCCAGGTGATGAGGGAAAAGCCTGGTGGGAGGGGTTGAGTGGATTATGCGCCGGCTTTGGATTACGGGTGGGTTATCTGGATCAGGCTGCGATTGAGGAATTGACCCGCTGGCTGCTCAATCCCAACCTGGGCTGATGGGCATAATCACATTTAATTGACGATATCGATCAATACTTCAATCACCTCGTCAAACCCGATCCCCTTTGCGTAGTAATTATCCCTGCAATACCGCTCCCAACGTTGTCGCATGGTCGTGTCCGATTGAATGGTCTGCAATATTATTTCCTTGTCCTGCAAAGCCAAAAGCGAGTCTCTTTGTTCAGAAGTGGCATTCAGCGCGGTGCTGAGTACTTTCCTGTTGATTGAGGAGCGCTGGGTTTTCATGATGATGTAAACATCGTAAAAATCCCTGGGCCGGGTATTGAGCACGCTTCTGCGCAATATCGTCTCCACCTTTTCCGCCAGGATTGTTTCGCCATTGTATGCCCATATCTCGATCAGCTTGTCTTCAAAATTCGAATGAAGGGCATATCGGACGGCAGCCGGTGTAATAATATCCCCGGTGGTGATATCGATCTTTAAAGGTGTATTAATCGTTTCGTACTTTGCCGTAATGGCCACCTGATAGCCGCCATATTCATCCTGATCATGGATGGGCATGACGCGCTCCAGAATCAGGTTTACTTCATCGTCCAATTGGATGGCGCAAATCTCAATAAACGCAGCCCGTACCGTTTCAGCAGAAAGAGGGTATCCTCGCAATGTTGCATCCATATCCATCGTTGTTCTGCTGTTGATCCCAACCATCGCGGCAATCAGCATTCCTCCCTTGAGAACGAACATATCCCCATATTTTGAAATTGAAATCCTTTCCAGCAAACGTTCAAGCATGAAGTTCTGCAGGACGGCCTGGGCAGGCACATGGTTTACCGCTGCAAGGTTTTTTATTTGATCCTTTAGCTGCATCGCTTTGCTCATAAAAGAACCTCAATATACTCCCTGATAATTTTTTGGATGTTGAATTGTCTTGCATAGTTATAGAGCAGGTCCATATTTCTTTCTTTTTTGCCGATATATCTCTTCACTGGCTCGTTGATCTGTTGAACATCAATCTGATTTCTGCTCCGCAACAGGTCACAGATCGTTCTTTCAAGATTAAATATTTTGATGTCGTTCCCGTGCGGCGATTTTCCTGTGATCAATCCCAATGGGCATAAACCACGATTTACAAAAAATACCTTGGCTCCACTCGCTTTCAGGGAGGATGCGTTATATCCAGTGGGAACGGTTACAGAATAGTAAAGCGGCGTCCGATCTGTCAGGCCTAAAAGGTAGGCGGCCGTTTCATGGGAGAAGATGGCTCCCTTGTATCTCGCCTGAAGCCCGGCCATCTCATCAACCATCTTCCCCCCGGCTGAATAAACCCCTCTGGAAATCCGCTCAATCTCACCATTCTTTTCCAGGATGGAAAGATAGGTTCTCGGAATTTCATATTTTCTCAGATCAGAGGTTAAAAGGATCCCGTTCTGTTCTTCCAGGAGACTTCGAATGACACCAATTGGGTTTGCTTTTATTTTTACAACCATGCTTATATTATAACCCAAACAAGCACAGTTGTAAAAACAAGTATTCTTTGCGTCTTTCGTGCGTTTACATTTACCGAACGTTCCCGATTCGCACCTCATTGATTATCAGCGGGGAGGTGCCAGTTGCCAGGCGGAAATCTGCGCCTCCATTCTGATTGCCCGCAAAGGTTGCATTCGATATCTGGATCTTCGCTGTTTTCCAGGTCAGGGTATTGCCACGTGTGGCAAGATCGATCCGCCGATACATTTTTCCCGCATTGAAAGTGGAGCCACATTGCGCCGTATCGTAATCAATGCTCACCGGCTGATAACCCTCATCAAAATAGGTGATGGATAGGGTTACAGGCCGTGGTTGATTGAAGTAAAAACCGTTGTCCACCTGAAAGTACAAATAGGAGGCTTCCGCCTCGGGAGTCATGGGGGTTGTTGATATGGCGGGTGTTCCGGAAACATCCACAGAGAAGAACAACCCGTCGCCAAGACTCGGTCCAATGGATAATCCCCCCGCCTGATTTGGCTCGGAGGCGAAAAAGAAAATTTCCTCTCCAGAGATATTGGGTTGGGCGCCTTCCGGCAGGCTGCCTTGTTTGAAATATGCCACATATTCCTTTGAAAGATCGATAAATTGCCTTCCATATTGAAGGGACTCTGAGATTTCAGTTCCTTCATGGTATTCATTCCAGGTTTCAATGGCCAGCCAGGGGGTTCCACATTGAATGGCCACCGCAAAACTTTGCTTGTAGGTTTCTCCATTTTTTCGATCCGTGATGGTGGGGGGAATCCTATCATCGACTGCATGATCATCGTAGCCTGGACCGATGGAGGCAATTTGTGGCGAGATGATCGGCGAAACCGCACCTCCCCAGGCATATCCTGCATCATAGTTCAGATGGGCGGCATTGTAATTTTTGACCTGTGCGCCCCCGATCGTTTCGGTCGGGTAATCCCAGCCATTCTCGAAGACGAGATAGGGACGAACTCCAAAATCCTCCTCAAAATGCAGATAAAGGTAATCCATGAAACTCTGGTCGTAAGCGGCCGGCCAGTTGGCAGTGTAAAACCAGACAATCGGCCGCGAGTCTTCCGCCCGTGCCCAATATTCACGCGGAATGGTCATGAAGAAGAACTTAATGTGGCTGTACACATACGCCTGTTCGATTTCAAGGCGCAGATCCTTTCCCTGGGAGGAGGTTGTATCCATGAAAAGTCCGACAGCAGGCGGAGTGACTCCCTGAGTTCTCGTTATTTCAAGCGCTTCCGCCAGTTTTTCGATTCCCGGCTGGGACCAGTGTAATTCATATGGGCTATACCAATAAATGGGCAGGATGACATCAATGCCCGTCTCTGCGACATCCTTTACCTGTCGGATGTGCCAGTTGACATCCCTCCAACTCATCGTTTTGTAATCCACTGCCGCATTGGTCATGTTGAAGATATGATCGAGCGGGTCATACCAGTAAAAATAATAGGAGAAAACAGCTTTTTCCCCAAGCGGTGTTGGGTATGCTGCTGGCGGGAATACGGTCGGCAGGGGTGTTGGCGCAGCTGCAATCCTGCCGCCCAATATAATCCTGATCTGTCTGACGATCAAAGGGGTTGACTCTGCTGCAAATCTAAAATCTGCTCCGAAGTTCTGCCGGTGGGAAAAACGTGCATCTGCGAGAACAAGGGATTCTTTTTTCCATTGCAAAGTGTTTTGAAGAAAACCAGCGGAAACCGATTTATAGGCAGGCTCAGGATGATCTTTGGAGGATGAATCGTATTCAAAGATGATAAGTCCCTGCCCTTCATCATAATATTCAAACTCGATTGTGACCGGTCCCTGATCGACCGGAAAACCGTCATCCACCTTGAAATAGATATAGTTGGTCCGAACCTGGGATGTAAACCCGTCCGTTGAAAGCGCATCCTGATCTTCCTTTCTGACAGTCACATACTGATTATCTTCCTGACTTTGCAACAGGGTGATTCCCTCCCCGGTAACTGGCGAATCAAATCGAATATATAGGGATGCGGGCTGCGAAGGCAGAGAGTTCGGGGTTTCAGGCAGGGGAGGGGTTGCAGTGACGGCTGGCTGGGAAGCAGGATTGCAGGAGGATATGATCATTACAAACAACAGGAAGACGAATAATGTTCTTTTTTGCATAATTTTTTCCCGTGATCAGGATGTTCGCTTCAATTGGTTCCAGTATAGCATCTTCATATCGGCATAAGTCAATGCCGAAAGCAATCATAAAATAAGGATCATGACATATTTCTTCTACGTGCTTCATCGTGTCGTATAATTCTGGAAAATAGGGAGTTGCAAATCAAACCCGCAAAGCATGAGTAATCCTGGGGAGATCATTCAACTCACCAAATGCATCGCATCCTCTTGGTATAAAATGAATGACTTTAGGTGGAATCAATGAAACATATCATGCCCCTCATCATCGCGATCAGTTTGATTCTGTCAGGCTGCCAGAACACACCAACACCTACCCCCATCACCTTCAACCATGATCAAAACCAACTCCCCACCGGATTTCTACACGCGGATGGCCAAAGGCTTGTCAATGCAGCGGGCGACCAATCTATTCGTCTGCGAGCCATAAATTTCACGCACGAACCAGGAAAGGCGGATTATGTAGACGCGCGTACACTGGGCTTTAATGCAGTTCGCCTTGTTCTGCAGCTGGATACGTTTACAGGATATTCCTGGCTGGACACGCAGATCGGTTATGCAAAGGAAGCCGGGGTGTATCTCATCCTGGGCTTAAATGCCGATCAATCGAAACTATGGGAGGATCCATCCAAACAAGAAGCCATTCTTGCTTTTTGGAGCGACATCGCAGAAAAATATGCAACTGAAAGCACGATCGCTGCCTATGATATGTTTCACACCCCCACCCCCCAGGATCTTGATCAATGGCAATCTCTGGCACAAAACATAGGCACTGCCATTCGCGCCAGTGACTCAAATCACCCCTTGATTGTTCAGGCCGCCCTTGTACCAGACCGTACCTTCATCTACATTGATGATGCAAATTACATCCTTGGATTTGATTTCTTCAAACCTTATGAATTCACCGCATACCATCAAGGTCAATATCCAAACAGTGACCTATTCCAGCCCGCCTGGGATGACTTTCGTCTGACAAATAATTACATAAGCAATCCAAAACTGGCAGCGGGCACCACCGATTGGACGGAAAGCGGCGCCTCTCATAATTTACTGGTGGATCGAGAGACAATGATTGGTATCCCCGGCATCACCTGCACCAACCTGCTTGGATCCGCCTGGTTCAGTAATTTCATGGTTCGGGAATATGATGAATCCGACCGCTATCTACAGGATATACAAACCATTGACCTGGCTCATTCAAGTTTTTGGGCTCCATGGAGTGGAGATAACAGCGCCATCATTGAAAAAGTGGATGGGGATCCATGGGGCGAGGGCGGCCAATCCATCCGCTTTGCTCCCCGACAGGAAGGTCAACCGGCCAGTGGCACGAATGCAGACCCAAATTTCGGTTTTGAAGCGATCCCTGGCCATAGCTACGCCATCTCAGGATGGATGCGGGGTGAAAACGTAAACCCGGATGCCAGCTGCAAGTTCAATATCGAATTTTATTCCTACGCCGGCAGGGATCAGTTAATGGTCTGGGATAAGGAGCATATCCAGCGTGAAATGCAACATCTGCTGCATTATGGTCAGTATCATCAGCTACCCATGATGCTGGTCGACTTTGGTCTTACCCGAGACAGCCTTGAAAATGGCGGGGATGTCTGGTCCACGGATATGTTTGATCTCCTGGATGAGTCTTTCCTGAGCTATGCCTGGAAATCCTATCGCGACAATCAATGGGGTATTTATTCAACAGCAGAGGGCGAAGCTGCAAATTCCAAACTCGTTTCCCTGTTTCAACGCGCAGACCCGCTGGCAGGTCCTGCAACAAAAGCAGATATTGAAGTGGCCATTCCAACCACTCTGGTAGACGGCTTTGTGCATACAAAGGGAACCGACCTCGTAGTGGGAACATCCGAATCTCCGATTTATCTATCCGGAATTAATTTCAACAATGACCTGTACACCAATAATTTCCCATTCATGCCTCATCATGCCCGCCGCGATTTTTTCGAGGTGCGCAACCTGGGCTTCAATGTAATCCGTTTCAACCTGACCCACCAATGGTTCACAGACGATGCCGGCCAAGGTTGGGCATGGCTCGACCAACAGGTTGCCTGGGCAAAGGAAGCCGGTGTGTATCTAATCATCAACATGCACTATGTACCTGGTCAGGATATTTGGTCCATTTCATATGAGCCAGAGTCACAACAACAAACTGCAGATCTCTGGCAAACCCTTGCAGACCGCTATAAAAACGAGACCATCATTGCAGGCTACGACCTATTAAATGAGCCGCATGATGTCGAGGCAACTGTTTATCAAGCCTACATGCAGAAGGTGGTTAATGCCATTCGTGAGGTCGACACCAATCACATGATCGTGGTGGAAGCCATCAATGAATACACCCCACGATTCGTGACCGTGCAGGACGGGAATGTCATGTACGACTTCCATTTCTATCATCCCGGCGACATCACCCATGAAAACACAGGCGACTCCCTCGGGACAAGCACCTATCCGGATGAAGATTATCTCGAACTTCGCTGGGATCGTTTGCAGTATCTTGGCTCCCCACGCACATCAGCACTGCCGACCGGGTCAACCGATTGGGTATTGTATGAAAGCCCATCCAGGGACTCCGGCTTGTCGGCAGGCAACCAGGGCTTTGGAGTCCCCAAAATTTTTTGTAATCAAAACAAAGGCAGGGCTTATTTCGGTGATATCCAGATCCTGGCACAAAACGGCACAACCAACACCCAGGTGATTTTAGACCTGCGAATCAATTCTGAAACGCCAGCCTCCAGTGGTTCTGACAGTGGTTTAACGATCTTCGGATTATCTCCCCAAAATCCCAACAACAGCCCGGAGGGCCGTTCGCTGACCGTACGAAGTTCAACCAATTCCACCTGGGTTGAATTCATCCAGGATGCGTTTGAAGTTCAACCTGGAACCAACTATCAGATCAAAGGCTGGATGAAAGGCGATGATATATCATCCGGTGCGGATTGCCATTATCTGATCGAGTTTTTCCAACTGGGAACCCAGGATACTTTGCTTCGGCATAATCGCGATTTCCTGGCGGAGCGCCTGACAGTTGGTTTACAGTTCCGTGAGCAGAATCAAGTTCCCATCAACGTTGGTGAATTTGGCGCCTTTCAAACGAATTTTCTCTCTCCTGAAGCAGGTGGCGTAAGCTGGACGAATGATATTCTGGACTTGTTGATCGAGAATCACATCAATTTTGCATACTGGGATTATCACGGTTCGTGGGGGTTGTACCCGGATTTATGGCACTACCCGGATCCAGCAGACATCAATACGCTGTTATGGGATGTGTTTTTGGACAAGATCAAGTAGTTATCAGGCAGAAAAAACCAACACTTGTTTCAATTATGAATTCCATCATAAACGGAATTCATATAGGGGTATCTGAATCTCTTTGCCATCGCAATGATAAGCGACACGGACGGATCACCCGTCCGTGTTTTTTTATATCATGTGTCCCATGCCTGAACCCCAAGATCAATTTGCCGCCTCCATTGCGTCGGAAGCTGTTGAAGTGCTGGAAGATCATCTGCTCTTTCCAGGTGGCTATCTACTGCCTCTGTCCGCGCGTGGCAGCGGCGTACTGGGGATGGCAGATCGTCCCTGGTCACGACTCACCTCTGATGTCTTCTATCCGAATCTTCCCGTGATGTATTCCTTCGCCATGCGCCGCGAACCACCGGATGTCCTGCGTGGTTCCTTGAGGGCGCGCCGCACACTCTTCGAGGGCTTCATGATGGCGCTGGCTGAAAAGACTGGGCGCAGGCCTTCAATGGCAGAACGATCCGCCGATCACGCGATGGACGCAGCTGAGTCTGAACTGACCTTCGGCAAGCCGGCCTTTCAGATTGCACTAATGACCGCACTCTTTGTCGAACGCAATCGCTTCGAGGAAGCAGAAGCCGCACGAC
>CAYLOW010000195.1:0-8259 GCA_964385315.1 uncultured Anaerolinea sp. | reverse complement strand
ATATACCACAACTATGGTGGGAATTCGTTTTAGAATCTTATTAGAATTGTTGGGAGCAAAATTTCAGCTATTTTCGAGCCATCCACTAACTTAAATGAGCTGAATCCACGAGCATATATATCAATCAACCAAACGCGGCAGCTGGCGAATTATAAATGTCGTAAAATTTCTTTCACTAATCCGGGACCGTAATAAACAAGCCCTGTGTAGATCTGGATCAGCGTTGCGCCCATATCCAGCCTCTTTTTTGCATCATCTGGGTTCATGATCCCACCCACGCTGACGATTGGCACTACCCCATTGACCTTTTTTATCGTTTGATAAAGGACCGATTCACTCCTCGCCTTGAGCGGTTTGCCGCTTAAACCGCCTGATTCTCCCCGCAAGCTTGATGACAATCCATCTCGTCCCAATGTTGTATTTGTCACAATGATGCCGTCCATCCCCGAGCGCAGGATGGCTTCGATGGCATCATCAAGTTCTGATTCATTAAGGTCGGGAGATAACTTGACAAGTATGGGTATTCTCTTCTTGTGATTCGTTTGTTCGATAACACGCTGCTGATGCAAATGGGTAAGCAGGGCTTCCAGCGTAGCCCGGCTTTGCAGGTCCCGCAGCCCGGCCGTGTTTGGCGAGCTGACATTAATCGCCAGATAGTCGGCATACCTCCCAAAGTTCTGCACGAGAGCCAGGTAATCGAACACAGCCTGTTCGTTGGAAGTATCCTTGTTTTTCCCTAAATTGATGCCTAGTATGGCATCTGAAAAACGCTTAAACTTTCGCCGGCGTGGACTAAATCCGACAACGCGTTCTGCCAAACCCATTCGCAGTGCGGGATTCAACTCAAGTTGCATGTGCTCGGTGCCGAGTGAAGGGAATCCCATACGGTTGATGACGGCTTCATCCTCCACCAGGCGAAAAACTCGCGGTGATGGATTCCCGGTTTGGGAGCGGGGCGTGACCGTTCCGATCTCTATATGACCAAAACCCAGAGTGGAGAGTCCGCGAATAGCAACTCCATCCTTGTCATACCCGGCCGCAATGCCAACAGGATTTTTAAAGGTTAAACCAAACGCATCGACAGGTTTTGATGGTGCGCTAAAAAGCAACTTTAATAGCCCGCGTGAAATGGAAATATTTCCAGCAAGACTTAACGCACGAAGAGTAAGTTCGTGCGCTTTTTCTGGATCAAGCTTGAAGAGGTAGGGACGAATGAGTTTATACATTCTACAAACAACAAAACACAATTACACAACCACGCTTACCAATCTTCCCTTCACCACGATCACCTTCTTGGGTTGTTGACCTTCGAGGAACTTGGCCACGCCTGGCGCAGCCAGCGCAGCGGACTTGATTTCGTCCTCCGAGGCTTCAGAGGGAACAGTGATCCTATCACGCACCTTACCGTTGATCTGTACGGGCAGATCGATCGAGTCTTCCTTTGTCGCGGCTTCATCCACTGCGGGCCAGGACTGCGTATGGATTGAATACGGTTTGCCCAAATACGCCCACAGTTCCTCGGCGATGTGCGGTGTGACAGGAGCCATCATCTTCAAATAGATTTCCTGTGATTCCTTCCATTCATCACTGCCAGCCGCGCCTGCTTCGCGCGCCTTGTACATTTCGTTCATCAATTCCATCAGGGAGGAAATGATCGTGTTGAATTCAAAATTCTCAAAGTCACCTGTCACCTTGCGCAAAGTCTGGTGAACTTTTCTTCTTAAGACTTTTAGCGTCTCCAGGGAAGCCGAAGGTTTATCGGGAACAGGGTCGGTGAGCAGAGTCCACACGCGGCGCACCCAGCGCACTGCGCCTTCAATGCCTTGGGACTCCCATAGCGCGCCCATTTCCCAACGCGCAAAAAACATGATGTAGGCACGCACGCTGTCCGCGCCGTATTTATTTACCAGCACATCGGGCGCGATCACATTGCCCTTGCTTTTGGACATCTTGTCGCCGTCTTCGCCCAACACCATTCCTTGATTGCGCAATTGCAGCATTGGCTCATTGCCTTTGACAATACCCGCATCACGCAGCGCCTTATGGAAGAAACGCGTGTAAAGCAGGTGCATCGTGGCATGCTCAATGCCGCCCGTGTATGTATCGACGGGCATCCAGTAGTCATACTCGGCCGGGTCGAACGGACCCTGATCATATTTCGGAGACAGGTAACGCAGGTGATACCACGACGAGCACATGAATGTGTCCATCGTATCTGTTTCACGGGTTGCAGGTCCTCCGCAGACCGGGCAGGTTGTATGTTTCCAGGTTGGGTGCAGTTTCAACGGGCTTTCACCAGTCGGGCGCCACTCCACGTCCTCGGGCAGCAATACAGGCAATTGCTCGTCAGGCACAGGATTCCAACCATGATCCTCACACCTCACCATCGGGATCGGAGCGCCCCAATAACGCTGACGGCTGATCAGCCAATCACGATAGCGATAGTTGACCGATTCCCTGCCAATGCCCTGTTGGTTTAGCCAATCCAATACAGCCGCAATGCTCGGATTCTTTCTTCCTTTTTCAGTATTAACCCTGGTGCCGTTCAGCATGCCTGAGTTGATCATGACGCCATTACCGATATAGGCGGCTTTAAGTTCACCCTGTTCCTCTTCTCCCTCAGGCTGAATGACTGGAATGATGGGTAGTTCATATTTTTTTGCAAAGGCAAAGTCGCGTTCATCGTGAGCCGGGACAGCCATGATCGCGCCGGTTCCGTAGGAAATCAAGACATAATCCGCGATCCAAATCGGGATGCGGGCCTGGTTAACAGGGTTGATGGCATACGCGCCAGTGAACACGCCTGTCTTTTCCTTGTCGGCTGCGCCGCGTTGAATATCCGTTTGACGCGCTGCCTGCGCTTTATATTCCTCGACCGCTGCTTTATTTTCCTCCGTTGTGATCTTATTAACCAGCGGAAGTTCGGGTGAAAACACCATGAACGTGGCTCCCCACAACGTATCAGGACGGGTGGTAAATATTTCAATGTCATCGCCCTGCTCTGTCTTAAAAACAACAGAGGCGCCTTCAGATCGGTCGATCCAATTGGTCTGCAAAGTCTTAACCGTCTGGGGCCAGTCAATACCGTCAAAGTTCAATAATTCATCGGCATATTTTGTCGCCTTGAAGAACCATTGATCCAAATCTTTTTTGATGACCGGTGTATTGCAACGCTCGCAATGACGGTCATCGCCCCAAACCTGTTCACGTGCCAGGGTCGTATTACAGTTCGGGCACCAGTCCACTGCAGACATTTTGCGGTACGCCAATCCGGCTTTATATAACTGGATGAAGAACCATTCCGTCCACTTGTAATATTCAGGGGCAGCAGAAACAGCCTCACGCTCCCAATCGAACATCGCGCCCATTGACCGCATCTGCTTGCGCATCCGTTCGATATTTTGGAACGTGCGTTTCATCGGGTGTATGCCATCCCTGATTGCGGCATTCTCCGCTGGCAGGCCAAAGGCATCGAAGCCCATCGGGAACAGGACATTGTAGCCCTTCATCCGCATATAACGCGCGCGGGCATCGGAGGGTGTCATTGCATACCAGTGACCGATGTGTAGATCTCCGCTGGGATAAGGCAGCATGGTCAACGCGTAATGCTTCGGCTTGGATGTGTCAATCACCGAACGATACAATTGACCTGCTTCCCATTTATCCTGCCATTTCTTTTCAAGGGTCTGCGGATTATAGGATTTATCCTGGCGGGGATTCTCCTCAACGCTGCCGGTGGCTTTCACAGGCATGATCGACTTGGGCTTTTCATCCACGGGAATCACTGCCTTAACCGGCCTGGGAGCAACCATCACAGCCTTCACCTTTTCGGGAACCAACTGGATCGCGCCCGCCTTTGGTGCGGATTTCTTTTTTGCTGCGGGAGCTTTAACAGATGCCTTCACCGCTGGTTTCACAACGGATTTTTTCACAACACCCTTTTTTACAGCCTCTTTCTTTGGGGCACCCTTCACGTTGCTTTTTACAGGAGCAGGCTTGACCGCATTTTTGATCGCTGCCTTTTTCTCCTTTTTTAATGCTGCTGCGGCGGGTTTGACCGCCTTAACAACCTGCTTCACGGATTTCTTCGTTTTTTCCGTTGGTTTCTTGGGGGCGGATTTTTTCTTTACATCGATTTTCTTTTTGACAGTCATTCTTACCTCATCATGAATTAATATCACTGCGAATAATCGCTTTCTGTTTATAAAACGATCACAAATTCAAACTGATCGTTTCAAGCAGACTTCCTCGCAATGAAGTGATTGGATTAAACAAAAATTCCTTCATCCACAATAGGGACGAAGGAAAACTCCGCGGTACCACCCAAATTACGTTAGATAAATAACGTCACTTTGCTGCTATAACGGGCGTTCCCGTCACCAACTACCCGCGATCATATCGCGTTTCACCAGTGAAGTTCTCCTTCAATTCCTGCCGGGAGAAACAGGCGAGTTCGGCCTTTTGACTGCTCCCTGGATTTTTCAAGGAAAGCCGCTGCACTCCCGATGGGTGCTTGATGCCGGGCTTCCACCTCACTCTCCCAACTCGCTGACGGGATGACCTACTACTCCTGCCGTAACTTTTAATCAAACCTGACAGGCCTTCAAAACCTGTCAAGTCTCTCAATTGGTGGACCCAGAGGGATTCGAACCCTCGACCTTCTCAATGCCATTGAGACGCGCTCCCAACTGCGCTATGGGCCCTTATGATCGTTATCAATTTAGTAACCAGTTTGTTCAGTGACTGATAACTGGTTACTGAACAGTGGACCTGAGGGGATTCGAACCCCTGACCTCCTCAGTGCGATTGAGGCGCGCTCCCAACTGCGCTACAGGCCCTTGTTAACAAGGCGAAGCGTATTCTACCTGAGGCATTTGGGAATGTCAATGTAAAATTTAATGAAATTTATAAGGTTTCCTCTCCCTTATCTTTTCAATCGAATACAATTGAGAAATATGTCATTCTCCACTTGACCTTCACCCTTTCCCGTCCTACAATATAAGTTGTCTGACAAATAAACACCTGTGTCCAACACGACCCCTGATCATTTTCTACAAGGAGATTCACGATGTCTGATTTTTTGTTTCGCGGCGATCTAGCCGAACTCGACCCCGATGTTTTTGAATTGACCCAGCTCGAAGCGGAGCGCCAGGCCCGCAAGTTGATTCTCATCCCAAGCGAATCGACTGCCCCGATGGCTGTTCGTGAAACGCTGGCTTCCGCCTTCCAAAATATCTACGCCGAAGGGTATCCCGACGAAGAGTCGCGCTGGATGACTGAAGAAGAGATTCTCGATTATCCTGAAAGGCTTGCCCATTACCGCCGCAGTGGCGATCCGCGTTATTACAAAGGTGTTGAATATGCCGACGTGGTCGAAGCGCTGGCTCGCAGGCGGGCGGCTGAAGCATTCGCGGCGAACGGGTTCACTGCAGACCAGATATTTGTCAACGTACAGGCACTCTCCGGCGGACCTGCCAACAACGCAGTGTATCAGGCTTTGCTGACCCTCGGAGACACCGTGATGGGACTTAACCTGCTGCACGGCGGACACCTCTCCCACGGTTCATCTGTCAACCGCAGCGGCAAGTGGTTCAAGTCTGTACCCTATACAATTAATGAAAATGAAAAACTTGACTACGAAGCCATTCGCGCGCTGGCGTTGGAACATAAACCTAAAATGTTAATCGCTGGTTATTCTTCCTATTCATGGATTCCCGATTGGAAGAAGTTCCGCGAGATCGCCGACGAAGTAGGCGCATACCTGCTGACCGATATTTCGCACATCGGCGGATTGGTGGCGGCGGGTGTTGTACCTTCACCGATTGGTTATGCCCATGTCATCATGTCCACCACCCACAAGAGTCTTGACGGTCCCCGCGGCGCAGTGCTAATGACCACCGATGCAGCAATAGCAAAAAAAATCGACAAAGCCGTATTTCCCGGCGAACAGGGCGGGCCGCATGTTAACGTCTTTGCAGGTTTATCAGTGGCATTCAAACTGGCACAAACCAGGCAGTTCAAAAAATTACAGGAACAGACCATCAAGAATGCGGCGGCAATGGCCGACCAATTCACCAAACGCGGATTCCGCGTGCCTTTTGGGGGAACAAATTGTCACATGTTAAATGTTGATGTGACTTCTGTTATCGGCGAGGATGGAACCAGGCTAAGCGGAGATCAGGCTGCACGCATCCTGGATATTGCCGGTGTGGTGGTTAACCGCAATACCATCCCGGGAGACAAGAATTCGGCTGACCCATCGGGCATTCGCCTCGGCACTCCCTGGGTCACCCAGCGTGGATTCAATGAAAAATCCATCCGAGCGCTCGCCGATGTGATGGCAGACGTGCTCAAAGCCTGCGCCCCCCATTCGGTTGACACCCCGCACAAAGGGCGTGTACGCCGCGCCAAAATCGATTTCAAGGCATTGAACGCCGCCAAGTTGAAAATTCGAAAATTGGCAGAAACAGCCGGCATTGATTTCGAATACGAGACAAGCAAGTATCCTCATTTTTATTTTATTGACGACACCAGCAAGAGCGGGGTCTTTGAGTTGAGCGGTCAACGCGTGCGCCAGATGCTCGATTACGCGACCTCATGCGATATGTCTGCCTTGAAGAAGAACAAAACCGGGGAGGTATCGATTACCACTCCAAAGGGTTCTGTTCAATGCGTGTTAACCAACCTCGGCGCAAGCAAATACCAGCTCGAAGTACCGATCTCCAAAGCTGGCATTGTTGGCACCTGGCTGAGGGATCTATCCGATGGATACATGTCACTTAACCTGAACGGTGAAAAAGACTTCAGCACGTCTCGAATGCCGGGTCCATTCGTGGTAATGGATGTAAAAAAGAAGGATGTCAAAAAATACACCCTCCCTCTACACGAAAAGTCCATTGGCAGCGACAAGACCTGGTTCGTTGGTCTCAAATCCAGGGATGAAAAAGAAGCGCTCCCGTCCTTCGCGTGGAATGAATCCGAAAATCCATTAAAGCGCACTTCATTGTTCGAGGTTCACAAATCCAGCGGCGGAAGAATGGTTCCATTTGCAGGATGGGAAATGCCCGTGCAGTATTCGGGCATTTTTGAGGAGCACCTTGCCACGCGGCAGGCGGCAGGCCTGTTCGATGTTTCGCATATGGGAGTGTATGATGTGCGCGGCGCAGATGCTGCTTCGTTCCTCGATACCGTCTGCGGCAATGACTGTGGCGGGCTGCTGCCTGGAGCATCGTTGTACTCGCATTTTTTCACCCCAGATGCGGATGTGATCGATGATACGCTGGTCTATCGCCGCGATTGGGATAATTTTCTGGTTGTGGTGAACGCCTCAAACGATGACAAGGATCGTACCTGGCTTGAAAGTGTGCGTGATGGAAAAGTAAAGATCGATAACGCGCGGCCATGGGCCCGGACCTTCGGCTACGAGGCGGTCATTCGCAACCTGCGCGATCCAAAATCTGGAAATGACATGCGCGTGGATATTGCCTTGCAAGGCCCCAAATCGAGAGACATCCTTCTCTCCATGGGTGTGGACGCGGAAACACGTACAAAGGTAATGAAATTAAAGCGCACGGAATTATGTGACGCAGTGATCGGCGGGTTCGACCTGATCGTCTCGCGTACAGGGTATACCGGTGAAAAGATGGCGTTCGAGTTGTTTGTCCACCCTGATAAAGCTGTAGATTTTTGGAATGCGGTGATGAAAGCAGGCGAGAAGTTTGGCGTTAAGCCGATCGGATTGGGAGCACGCGATTCACTTCGTACTGAAGCGGGACTACCTCTATACGGTCATGAAATGGGACTTGGCTCTGGCAAATTTGAAGGACGCGACCTTGGCGTTGCAGAGGGCGGATTTGGCTCTTACGTCAAGACCTACAAGCCCTACTTTATCGGACGTGAATCCTACATTGCCCGCGAAAAGGAACGCAAGGGTGTAGTCATCCGTTTTCGCTTCGATGATCAGAGAGTCCGTATGGCTCACAATGGAGACCCCGTTGTAAATGCGAACGGTGAGCGTATTGGATTTGTCACCTCCTGTGCGATCGACGGAGAACGATTCCTGACTGGCCAGGCTTATTTGGATAAGTCCTATACCGCATTGGACACACAGATATTCATTCATCAAGGCGGCGTGATGGATCGTCCTTCCACCGCGGCGAAGGTGGTGAGCAGGTTTGCGAAGTTGTAAGAACAGGGGAATGGGGAAAAACGAATGGGACGGCGATGAGTGGGGAGCCGTCCCATTTTTATTATTTATTA